>CAYTRD010000030.1:0-23712 GCA_964440255.1 uncultured Ruminococcus sp.
AGAGCGGTTATGCACATAATAACAAAAACCGTCAGCAGAAAATTTTTTATTATACTGTAAACTTCCTCTGTATTTTTCTTTCTCATTTTTTATTCCCCTGAATAGCTGTTTATAATGTCCGTCAGTACCATTCCCGTAAGATAACCCGAATACATCGCTTCGTCAAGTGTGTTTGCGTCTGTGCCCATTTCAAGAAGAAGAGAGCATTTTGCCGTGTCCATATTATATTTTCTCTGACAGAAATATATAGGCTTCATAAGTCCCGGATACTTCTCTTCTGCTGTTTTCTGAAAACACAATGCAAATTTAAGATTATCCTCCCAATACGGAAAATCGGTTATGTAGCCTTCTTGGGCACCGGTGATTATCATTATCTGAGCAGCCTTTCTGCCGTCTATCTCAGCAGTAGGTTTGCAGCGTGAGGTGTCAGAATAATAAATTGCATCTCTGTGCACATCAAGAACTATCTGTATGGTGGGGTACTGCTCAAGATATTCTTCCACCGTAACTCTTGAGCGGGCATATGCTCCCTCGTAGCTTTCATCATAGATGCTTGTATCGTGAATGAAGCCTATTCCGTTTTCTTCAAGCACACGGCAAATTTCATCACCTACACGCACCATATTTTTTGAATTATCCGTGCTTCGTGTTTCAAAGTCTTCATAAAAAACACCGTTGTCGGAAAGAAGATAGCTTTCTGTTGTATGAGTGTGAAAAATAAGCACCAAAGGAGCACTTTTATCTGATATGTCAAGAACAGGTCCCGCGTTCAACAGGGCTTCAAAATCGGGCTTTTTTGTGGCAGTTGCGTTCTTTATGGATATTCCCTGAACGGTATCTGTTGCTCCCGAGGTCTTGAAAAATACCTCCTCTGTGCTGCCGTAGACTTCCGCTTCGGAAAATACGGCGAGATAGTCCTCTTCAAGCTTCAGTATGTCGGCAGGGGTTTCATAAACACTTTCTTTGAGCTCAGTTGCATTTCCTGTGGTGCTTTCCTCGGCAGCGATTGTGGTTTTTTCATCGGTGCCGGTCGTGTTCTCCTCTGTTTTTGTCACCGTTTCTCCCGAAAAGCTCATATTTTCGGTTTTTTTATACTGCGGTGCCGTAATAACAGACAAAAGATAAACACAGCCTGTACTGACAACGGTAGATATGGGTACGGCAAAACGCACCGTAAATATAAGAATAAGAAGGGAAGCTATCAGCTTTATCAGCCACAGCTTTTCCCGAGAACCGTATTTTTTCAAAAAAATCACCTTCTTATTCAATATATGATAGGATAAGAAAGTTTATGGCATCGTAAGGGAAATAATTTCTTCTCTTGAAAGATTTTTCTGCAAAACACTGTTAAGTCCCAATGCGATAAGCCTTGCACCGCCCGAGGTTATTATATCGGTATCTTTGGGAGTTACCATCATATCACGGAATTTACTGTCCTCTGCTTCCTCTCCCGTCAGGTCATATGAAAGTGTTGCGGCATCGACTACCGTGGGAATTCCTATTGAGATTACGGGAACTCCCATAGTCTCCTTGTTTATTGCCTTTCTTTTGTTGCCGACACCGGAGCCGGGCTCAATCCCCGTGTCCGAAAGCTGTACGGTGGTTCCGAGTCTTGTGACGCTTCTTGCCGCAAGAGCATCAATTAAAATTATGCAGGCGGGCTTGATTTTTTCTTTAATTCCTGCTATTATTTCACCTGTTTCAATACCGGTTTTGCCCGTGACAGAAGGGGATATGACGGCAACCTCCCGAAGAGAGGGGAGCTTCAGCTCAATTTCAGTTTCTTTTGGTATATGTCTTGTTGCAAGGATGCCTTCGGCACACTTAGGGCCTATGGCATCGGGTGTGATATCTGAATTGCCGAGTCCTGCCACAAGCACGGCACCTTCTTCGGGAATAATTGCTTCAAGCTGATTTATAAGCATTTCCAGTCTTCCGTCTGAAAGTCCCGTCGAATCGGGAAACGAATCCATTTCAAGCGTGATGTATTTCCCTTTTGGTTTTCCGATAATTTGTGCTCCTTCTTCGCTTGTGATTTCAATGACAGTTGCTCTGCAATCGGGATTTTCGTTATATGTGAGATTAACTCCGTCTATGTCCGCAGATGTGTTCATTTCCCGTCTTTCAACGGCTAAATCAGTTCGTATATTCATAATATCACCGTCATAAGTTTTGACGCTCGGATAAATTAATATACAAAGTATTAAAAATATCAAAAAAACAGTTGATTTTCTGGTTCCTTCGTGATATTATATAGTGCGTATGAAGAGAAGGAGGTGTAATGCTATGCCCAATATTAAGTCCGCAAAGAAGCGTGTCCTTGTTAACAAAACAAAGGCTGCTCGTAACAAATCCGCTAACTCTGCACTCAAGACTGCTATCAAGAAGGCTAATGCCGCTATTGATACAAATGCTGCAGATAAGGCTGCCGCTGTTGCTCTCGCTGTAAAGAAGATCGACCAGGCTGCTGCAAAGGGTCTTATCCACAAGAACAACGCAGCTCGTAAGAAGTCCGCTCTTGTTACAAAACTCAACAAGGCATAATTAAGTGCCAAGGCTTTTTGCAGGCACTCCGGGACGATGGAGTTGCTCCGAAAAAAACACGGATAAACGGACCGTGTTAAACCGTTTATCCCAATTCTGAAAGGACGGTAATACAAATGAAAAAAGCTCTCAAGATAATCGCTATCGTTGTAGCAATTGCCGCTGCAATAGCAGGTATTTATGTTGTTGTTACAAAGTTTATCAACAAAAAGCAGAACACAACAGATGAAGAAAATTATGTATCCTGCTCTTGTGAAGAGGAATTCTCTTCTGAAACAATAGCTTGACGGTATATAATTAAGACGGCGGCTTCAATGCCGTCTTTTTTCTTTTAAAGTATTATTGCCATATGAAAAATATTGACATAATTTCTATTCTTTGTTATTATAAATTATAAGAAATATCAAGGGAGATACAGATAATGTGTACTAAAATTATTGTATTGATTATGTCTTTCGTTGTAATGTTTTCGTCAATATTCGGACTTGATTTTATAGCTCCTGTCGATGAAGCAGAACAGGTCAAGAATGTTATTATTCTTATTGGTGACGGTATGGGATTTAATCACCTTTATGCCACAGAAGAGACTTACGGTGTTGATCTCGAAATATTCAGTCGCTTTGAATATTACGGCGAGCAGATGACCCGTTCGGCAAGCTCTCTTGTTACTGATTCCGCAGCAGGCGGTACTGCTCTTGCAACAGGCGGCAGGACTATAAACGGCTATGTTGGTGTATATCCCACAGATCCTCTCGGTGTTATTTCCGTTCCCGCTTCCGTTACAGATGTTGCGATGAAATACGGAAAAGCAACAGGTATCGTAACTTCCGACTCTATTATGGGTGCTACTCCTTCCTCGTTCTCTGCTCATGTCCGTGACAGAGATCTTGACGAAGATATATTTGCTCAGCAGGTAGTATCTGAAATTGACCTTATCTGGGGTTCAATTGCTGCAGATGTTGTTACTGAAGAGGAGGTTAATGCAAACGGTAAGGTTTATGTTGATACTTTAAGTGAAGTTCAGGCACTTGAGCCCGGTCAGAAGTCTATCGGTCAGTTCGATTGCGACACATTATGGCAGGGTAAGGATAACGGTGATCAGCCCACTCTTTCTGAGCTTGCTGTTGAAGCCATTAATATATTAAGTCAGGATGAGGACGGCTTCTTTATGATGCTTGAAGGTGCACATATTGATAAACGCTCTCATGATCAGGACGGTGACGGTGCTATGATTGCTGTTCTTGAATTTGATAAGGTGGTAAGTGCAGTTCTTGATTTTGCGGAAAAAGACGGTAATACTCTTGTTATTATTACTGCTGACCACGAAACGGGTTCTGTTACACGTTTTCCTGACGGAAGCTACAAATGGCTGACGGGCAGTCACTCAGGTGTAAATGTTCCTTGCTTTGTTTACGGTGCTGATTCTTTTATTGAAAATTATGAGGTAATCAACAATGTTGATATTCCCGATTTTGCAGTAGCTTTTATGACAAACAACGAACAGGCTTTCCCTTGCCCCCTTGTATATCTTACAGAAGAATAAAATGTAATAAACAGTTGACCCGTGCAGACATTAAAATCTGCACGGGCTTTGTTGTATTTGTTATCAGATGTATTTTCTTGCAAGAATAAAGCAGGTCCACAAGGCTATAACGAAAGCACCCTTTGCGGGAATTGCAAGCTTAGTATAGGGACATTTCCGGCCTTTATCCACAAAAAGAAAGATTGTTCTTGTTGTAAAAACGGTGGTTGCGAATATCATACCGCCGATAAGTGAATGATAGGCTGTTCCGAGCGTAATTGTCAGATACAAAAGAAACAGAATTTTGTTTATAATCTATTGACAAAAAAACATTTATTGTTATAATAATTTTGAAAGTTAGCGGCTGCTAACGCCCTAAAAGTTAGCAGTTGCTAACTAAGTTAAGGAGGATTTTTATGAAAAAAGTATCATTGTTATTTGCAGTCTTTATTATTCTGATCGGGCTGTTTTCATTTTCCGTATCAGCACTTGATATCAATACGCTGTCCGACGGTGAATATGAGATAGACATTGAACTTTGGCACGCAGAAGACAGCAAGAAATCAATGGCAGCATCGGCTTTTGAGAAAACTGCTGTTATTATGGTTGAAAACGGCAGCTATACAGTCAGGATATATACGGGGCCTATGACAATTATGATGATAACCGCAAGTTTGCAGGAAATGAGAGTTCAGCTTTCCGACGGCACATATGTAAATGCAGAGGTTGCCGAAAGGGGAAGCGACGGAAATCCTACAAGCTTTACTTTTCCGATTGACACAATTACGGAATTTGTCAATGTAAAGGTCAATCCCAAGGTTGCGGTTATCGGTAATATGGAAATGGATGCAAGACTTAAATTTGATATTTCAAGCGTAAGAGAAAAGTCAGAAGAGGAAACGACTGCCGAGGAAACTACAGCAGAAGTTACAACACAGGAACCCACGACAAAGAAGGAAGAACCCACGACGACAAAAACTGAAACGACTACTGCGGCTCCCGTGGTTGAAACAACTGCAACTCCCGTTGCCGAAACAACCGCCGCTCCTGTAGTTGAAACAACCGTAGCTCCCGTTGCCGAAACAACTGCCGCTCCTGTAGTTGAAACAACTGTAGCTCCCGTTGCCGAAACAACCGCTGCTCCCGAGATCGCAACAACAGAAGCTGTTGCTGCCGAAGAAACAACACAGGAAGCTTTATCGGAGGATACCGAAAAAGAAAACGGCGGAGGCTTCGGAATAATGATTGCTGTCGCTGTTGTCATAATTTCAGCGGTTTTCGTCGTGGTAATTATTAAAAAGAAAAAGAGCAGATAACTATGATGATAAATAAAAGGCTCATAAATTCCGTGAGCGAAAGCAAAAAATTTATAGCAGGAAATGTTATTTCCCAATGGACTTCTCTTGTTGGAAATATAACAATGATGACGGGCATTTCTTCTCTTATGGGAAAGCTTTATGAGGGGACTGCCGAAACAAAGGATTTTGCCGTAACGGCAGTTATTGCCGTTTTTGTGCTCATTGTCAGATTTATCTGTACATATCTTAATTCAAGGTTTTCATACCTTTCATCAAAAGCCGTAAAGAGAATACTTCGTGAAAGCATATATAAAAAGCTTCTTCGGCTCGGTGCATCATACCGTGAACAGGTCAATACAAGTGAAGTGGTTCAGGTTGCTGTTGAGGGTGTGGATCAGCTTCAGACATATTTCGGAGCATATCTGCCGCAGTTTTTCTATGCAATGCTGGCTCCCGTTACGCTTTTTGTGTATATGAGCTTTATTGATATAACATCGGCTGTTGTGCTTCTCATATGTGTACCAATGATTCCTGTTGCGATTGCTGCCGTGCAGACCTGGGCAAAGAAGCTTCTTTCAAAATACTGGGGACAGTATACTGCACTCGGCGATACTTTTCTTGAAAATCTTCAGGGACTTACAACGCTTAAAATTTATAAAAGCGATGATTTTAAAAATGATGAAATGAATGAGCAGTCAGAGCGTTTCAGAGTAATTACAATGAAGGTTTTAACGATGCAGCTCAATTCTATTACCATAATGGATATTATTGCCTACGGCGGTGCCGCACTCGGTATGATCTTTGCCGTAACAGCATTCAGAAAGGGTAATATTGACCTTGCCGAAGCGGTGCTTATCGTTTTTCTTTCTGCGGATTTCTTTATACCTATGCGTCAGCTCGGTTCATTTTTTCACATAGCTATGAACGGTATGGCGGCAAGCGATAAGATATTCCGTCTTCTTGATTTGCCTGAAAGTGAAGAAAAAGCTCTTATGGTGCCCGAAAATACAGAAGTTGTTTGTAAAGGACTCCGCTTTTCATATGATGAGGAAAGGGAGATACTTCACGGCATTGATATGGTTTTCGAAAAAGGAAAATTTACTGCACTTGTAGGCGAATCGGGGTGCGGAAAAAGCACGGTTGCAGGTATCCTTATGGGCAGAAATAAGGGCTATAAGGGGGATGTGCTCGTAGGCGGTGTTCCGCTTAATGAAATATCCGAAGAAAGTCTTATGACAAGCTTTACATATATAGGGCATATGAGCTATCTTTTCAAAGGAACTGTCAGGGATAATCTTCTTATGGGTAATCCCGATGCCAACGATGAAGAACTGATAAAAGTGCTTAAAAGAGTAAATTTATGGGACTTTCTTAATGCTGAAAACGGTCTTGATACACAAATTTCCGAAAAAGGCTCAAATTTTTCCGGCGGTCAGTGTCAAAGACTTGCCCTTGCAAGGGCACTTCTGCACGACAGCGAGGTATATATCTTTGATGAAGCAACCTCAAATATTGATGTTGAAAGCGAAAACGACATTATGAGAGAGATATATGCTCTTGCAAAGGAAAAAACCGTAATTCTCATTTCACACCGTCTTGTAAATGTAAAAGATGCTGATATGATATATGTTCTTGCAAAGGGAGATGTAAAGGAAAAGGGAAGCCATTCGGAGCTTCTTGCTTTGTCGGGTGAATATCAGAGACTTTGGACTTCTCAACAGCAGCTTGAAAAATATGCGGGAGGTGAGGGAATATGAAAAAACGAAGCGGATTTCAGGTCATGGCAAGGCTTATCGGTCTTGTAAAACCGCTTGCAGGTTATATGGTTCTTGCCGTAACAATGGGGCTTTTGGGGCATCTTCTTGCCTGCTCAATAACCGTTCTCGGAACTGCAGGAATACTTAAAGCAGCGGATTTTGATATCCCTCTTTCTTTCCCGATAATATTTCTTGTAATTCTTTTTGCGGCTATTATAAGAGGTATTCTTCGTTATCTTGAGCAGGCTTGCAATCATTTTATTGCATTTAAGCTTCTTGCCCTTATAAGAGATAAGGTATTTATCGCATTGAGAAAGCTTTGTCCTGCAAAGCTTGAAGGAAAGGATAAGGGCGACCTTATTTCAGTTATAACATCGGATATAGAGCTGCTTGAGGTTTTTTATGCTCATACAATATCCCCTGTGCTCATCGCTGTTCTTTTCTGTGCTGTGCTTCTTGTATTTATAGGCTCAATGCACTGGCTTCTCGCACTTACGGCTTTATCGGCATATGTGACCGTAGGTATTATCATTCCTCTTACAGTATCAAAAATCAGCGGTGATGACGGAATTAAATTCCGAACAAAGTCAGGTCTGCTATCGGCATTTATGCTTGAATCCTTAAGAGGACTTGATGAAACACAACAGTACGGAGGCGGCAAAAAGCGGCTGAACAGCATTATTGAAAAATCCGAAGCTCTTTCAGACGATGAAAAGCGTATGAGTAAAACTACGGGAAAAAACAATGCCGTAACGACTGCCGTAGTGCTTGGCTTTGATGTTATTATGCTTGCTGTTGCGGGAATCCTTCACACCAAAGGAATAATTGAATTTCCCGCAGTTCTGTTAAGCACGGCAGCTCTTATGAGCTCATTCGGCCCTGTGCTTGCTCTTGCGGCTCTCGGAAGTACATTGCAAAATACCTTTGCCGCAGGAAACAGAGTGCTTGATATCCTCGACGAAAAACCGCAGGTCAAGGATATATCAGACGGAGAAGATATTGAGTTCTCAGGTGCTGTCGTAAACGGTGTGCATTTTTCTTACGGTGAAGAAAAGATACTTGATGATATTTCTCTTTCTGTTGAAAAAGGTAATATCATAGGAATAACAGGTAAAAGCGGCAGCGGTAAGTCAACGCTCCTGAAACTTCTTATGCGTTTCTGGGAAACGGATAGAGGATGTATTGAAATATCAGATAAAAATATCAACACAGTTAATACCTCATGTCTTCGGGACATTGAAAGCTTTGTTACACAGGAAACACATCTTTTCCATGACAGTATAAAAAACAATCTGAAAATAGCAAAGCTGGATGCAAGCGACGCTGAGATAATTTCAGCCTGCAAAAAAGCATCGGTACACGATTTCATAATGAGCCTTCCCGACGGCTATGATACCGAGGTCGGTGAATTGGGTGACACACTTTCGGGCGGTGAAAGACAGCGAATCGGGCTTGCAAGGGCATTCTTGCACGATGCGCCTTTTATGCTGCTTGATGAACCTACAAGCAATCTTGACAGCCTTAATGAAGCAGTAATACTTCGTTCCCTTAAAGAGGAACGGGAAAACCGCACTGTTGCATTGGTATCTCACAGAGCATCCACAATGAAGATCGCAGACAGTGTTATAAGTGTTGCAGGAGGCAGAAAAAGTTGAAAGATATCAAAAGTAAAAGAGAACGGGAAAAACAGACCGTTGAGTTTATGATAAGACTTTACTGCAACAAAAATCACGGCGGCAAAAAAGAACTCTGTCCGGATTGTAAAGCTCTTCTTGATTACGCACGGCTTCGCAGTGATAAATGTCCTTTTATGGAGAATAAAACCTTCTGTTCAAACTGTAAGGTACATTGTTATAAAACCGAAATGAGAGAAAAAATACGTCAGGTTATGCGTTTTTCGGGGCCCAGAATGATGATGTACCATCCTGTTATGGCAGTCCGACATCTCATTGAATCGAATAAGGAGAAAAAAGAAAATGAAGATTAAAAAAGTATTTTTTATAGTTCTCGGATGTATCGGTGTAGGCTTGGGTGCTGTGGGTGCTGTTGTTCCTATGCTGCCTGCTTTTCCGTTTTTGCTTTTAGCCGCCTTTTCCTTTGCTAAAAGCTCCGAAAAGCTTCACACGTGGTTTATCAATACAAAGCTTTATAAAAAGAATCTTGAAAGCTATGTTCAGGGCAGAGGAATGACATGGGCAACAAAGATAAGAATTATGATAACGGTAACTCTTCTTATGAGCGTTGGCTTTGTTATGATGGCACTTAAGGATGTGGTTATCGGATGTGCCGTTCTTTCAGGAGTATGGCTTTTTCACATAATCTATTTTATTTTCGGTGTAAAAACCATAAAAGAAGATAATTTACCTGAAAACGAAAAAACAGAGAATACGGAAGAAGTTATTTCAGGAGCAGAAAAATAATTCACGGTACAAAAAAGTCACAAGCTTGCTTTTCGGTTTGCTTGTGACTTTTAACTGTTACAGGATATATAAATGATGTTATTTCAGCAAGGGAGTGTTCGTTTCATCAAAACGGACTTTTCTTATTCTTGCGTGACGGCAGGGATCATATAAGGATTCTTCGCAGAAAGAGCCGCAGTTTTTCTCGAGATGTGATAAGGGACGTGCGTGATATACTAAAAGAAGATCGCCGTTTTCGTCTGTCACAAAGCTGTTATGCCCGGGGCCTGCTTCATCTGTGAGGTCACTTGTTGAAAGTACGGGGCAGGGGAGCTTTTTCCACGAATCGGGATTCATTAAATCGGAATTACTGTCAGCTTCAAGTCTTCCCATACAGTATTCCGCACCGGTTCCCGAAGCCGAGAAAAATACATATATTTTTTCTTCGGTCTTAAGAACGGCGGCACCCTCATTTACCTTATGAATTACCTTTTCCCAGTCATATTCGGGTTTTGTGAGAAGTATGGGCTTTGTTTTCAGCTTCCACGGTGTAGCTTCATAGGTTTCAGCCATAAACAAGGAGGAATATCCCTCAATCTGTGCCCATATAAGATAGTGCTTGCCTTTGTGTGAAAAGTATGTCATATCAAGTGAAAAGCACCTGAATGAAAGCTCATCACCGTCAGTTTGTTGTACAACGCCCATTTCTTCCCAATTTTCAGTGTAAGGGTCGTTTCCTTTACAGCGAAGCACATAGGGCTTTATATCCCATTTGTTTTCACTTGTTGCGGCGGCAAAAAATATATACCATACACCACCTATATAATGAATTTCGGGTGCCCATATGTGACGGGACATTATTCCGTCTTTATGTGCTCTCCAGACGGTTAATTCCTCTGCTTCGGAAAGTCCCGAAACGGTTTCGCTTTTTCTTAAAATTATTCTGTCGTAGCCGTGAAGCTCGTCGCCTGCGGCCGGGTACGATGCCGTAAAATAGTATGTACCGTCAGGTGCTTTTGTTATAAAAGGGTCTGCTCTTTCTTCAATAAACGGGTTATTATACTGATTCATAAATACTTCTCCTGATGCATTTTTTTAATTATATTCCAAAAGTAACAATCTTGTCAATTTATATATTTTTATAAAAAAAGAGTGGAATTATAAAATCTAATGTTGTATAATGAGCATCAAATGAAAAGGGAGAAGCCATATATGAAGATAGTTGTAGTCGGATGCGGAAAAATAGGAACTGCTTTGATAGAAAGCCTTGTTGAAGAAGAACATGATATTGTCGCTATTGATACAAACAGAAGAGTTCTTGAAGAGATAAACAATATATATGATGTTATGTGCGTTTGCGGAAACGGTGCAGATTCAGATACCCTTGAGGAAGCAAATGCAGGTAAGGCAGATTTATTTATTGCCGTAACCAATTCTGATGAGTTGAATATGTTAAGCTGTTTCTTTGCAAAAAAAATGGGTGCAGAAAATACGGTGGCGAGAATAAGAAAAACAGATTATAACGATAATTCTCTGGACTTTATGAAGCAGACTCTGTCCCTTTCAATGCCCATTAACCCCGAATACAGAGCCGCAAAGGAGCTTTATAACATTCTGAAAATGCCCTCTGCCGTTAAAATTGAAGCATTCTCCAGCGGAAATTTTGAAATGGTGGAGCTTAAGCTCAAAGCCGACAGCGTGCTTGATAAAATGACACTTAGCGAAATGCGAGGTAAATTCAAGGCGAAATTCCTTATTTGTGCCGTACAGCGAGAAGGAAAGGTTATAATTCCTTCGGGTAATTTTGCTCTTCACGGCGGTGATAAGATAGGACTTACTGCAAGTCAGACCGAAATACTGAAATTGCTCAGAGAACTCAATCTTATGCAAAAGCAGGCAAAGAATGTTATCATATTAGGCGGAAGCCGAATTGCATTTTATCTTGCAACAAGACTGCTTGCAGCCGGAAATAATGTTAAAATAATTGAACAGGATATGGAAAAATGCGAAGCAATAAGTGAGCTGCTTCCCGGAGTTTCCGTAATTCACGCAGACGGAACTCAACAGGAGGTGCTTGAAGAAGAGGGAATAACAAGAACCGATGCTTTTGTTGCCCTTACGGGAATTGATGAAGAAAACATTCTTATTTCTTACTATGCACAGAAAAAGGGTGTTCCTAAGGTAATAGCAAAGGTTAACCGTGATGAGCTTGCTGAAATTGCCGATAATATGGGACTTGATTGTGTAATTTCTCCGAAGAGAATAATTGCAGATGTTTTGACACAGTATGCAAGAGCCTTGCAGAACTCTCTCGGAAGTAAGGTTGAAACGCTTTATAAGCTTATGGATTCCAATGTTGAGGCACTTGAATTTGCCGTAAGCTCTGATTTCGTAGGTATACAGACACCTTTAAAGGATATGTCTTTAAAACCGCATATTCTTATTGCGGGAATCATCAGAGGTAAAAAAACAATAATCCCTGCAGGTGATGATGTGATTTTACCGGGTGATAAGGTCATTATTATTGCAGAACAGAAGGGACTTCGCGACCTTTCTGATATTCTCGTATAAGGACAGGTTTTTAATATGAATAAAAAAATGGTTTTAAACACATTGGGAAAAATCATATGGGTAGAAGCAGCGTTTCTGCTTTTACCGGTTATAGTTTGTCTTATATACGGTAATTCTTGTGTAACGGCTTTTCTGATAACTATTGCGGTGGCATGTGTTATAGGTGTGCCCTTGTCGCTGTTTTGTAAGCCCGAGAATAAGGTAATTTATTCAAAAGAGGGTTTTGTGATTGTTTCCCTTGCGTGGATTCTGATGTCACTTGTAGGCGCTCTGCCTTTTTATATATCGGGAGAAATTCCGTCATTTATAAATGCATTTTTTGAAACAGTAAGCGGTTTTACAACTACGGGTGCTTCGGTGCTTACGGATGTTGAAAGCCTCAGCGAAGGGCTCTTGTTCTGGCGCAGCTTTACTCAATGGATAGGCGGTATGGGAGTTCTTGTATTTGTTATGGCTTTGTCTGAGGGCGTGCCTGACCGGTCTATTCATATTATGCGAGCAGAAATGCCGGGCCCTATTGTTGATAAATTAGTCCCCAAGGCAAGAGAAACGGCAAAGATTCTTTATCTTATATATGTGGGAATGACATTCATAGAAATGCTGGTTCTCGTGCTTTGTAAAATGCCGTTGTTTGAAGCCGTTTTATATGCCCTCGGCACAGCGGGAACAGGCGGATTCAGCATAAAAAATGATTGTGTAGGAAGTTATTCACCGCTTGTTCAATGGGTGCTTACTGTATTTATGTTCCTCTTCGGAGTGAATTTCAATCTGTACTATCTGTTAATGCTCAGAAGAGTGAAATCTGCATTAAAAAGCACTGAGCTATGGACATATGCAGGTATTTTCGCAGTCTCCTGTGCTGCTATGACGCTGAATCTTTGGCAGGACGGCAGGAATGTTGCTGAAGCCTTCAGATATTCCGCATTTCAGACAAGTGCAGTGCTTACTACCACAAATTATGCAATAGACGATTTTAATCTATGGCCGGGCTTTTCAAAAACACTTCTTATGATGCTTATGTGTATAGGTGCGTGTGCAGGCTCTACGGCAGGCGGACTTAAGATTTCAAGACTTATAATTCTTGTAAAGGGTATGAGAAGAGAGCTTACGAGACTTCTTCACCCGAGAAGTATCAAGACGCTGAAATTTGAGGGTAAGCGTCTTAATGAACAGACTCTTTCAAATACTGCATCATATCTTACAGTCTATGTTGCCTGTATCGTTCTGACTGTTGTTTTACTCGGTATTGACCAATTTGATATTGAAACAAATATAAGCACGGCAATTGCCTGCTTCAATAATCAGGGCTTCGGTCTTGGAAGTGTAGGCCCTTCAGGGAATTATCTTGAATTTTCTGTTTTTTCAAAGCTTGTGATGGCTGCAGCTATGCTTCTTGGCAGACTTGAAGTATTCCCGCTTCTTCTTTGTTTTTCGCCTGCCACATGGTTGAAAAAATAATTTAGAAAATCGGATATTTCCTATTGACAAAACGGTAATATTACTATATAATACATCAAGCGGTGTGCATGAAGCGTACCGTTTGTATGGTGGATATAGCTCAGTTGGTTAGAGCGCCAGGTTGTGGCCCTGGAGGTCATCGGTTCGAATCCGACTATCCACCCCATTTGTAAAATCGCAAAGTCATACGATTTTGCGATTTTTTTAACCTTATAGGAAATTTTTTCAAAAAAACGAAAAAAAGAATCGTAAATACCTTGGGGAGTCGTCAAGCGGTAAGACACAGCACTTTGACTGCTGCATCCGTGGGTTCGAATCCCGCCTCCCCAGCCAAAAATCGACAAGTTTCGCGTGAGACTTGTCGATTTTACTTTTTCACTATTAACTCTTCAATCTTCACTTTCTCTTTCGGAACTTGTCGATTAGGTAATAAGTAATAGTGAATGGTGGAAAGTTGTATAGTAAAAAGGACCGTTCAATGAAATATATAATATTTCCCCACTTTTCATTTGTCCCGTTTAAGGAAATATGTTATTATATTTATAAAAGCATGCGGGAGCGATTTAATGAATAATTCTTACGATGAAAACAGAATAATCGGGAATGTAAAAAATGAAGTCAGACAGCTTTTTTGTAATGAATTTTCGGGACACGATATGCTTCATACTTTAAGAGTAGTAAATAATGCTGAAGCTCTTCACCGTTCCCACGGCGGTGATTCTTTTATCATAACACTTGCTGCCCTGTTACACGATGCTGATGATAAGAAGCTTTCTCCCGACACTTATAAAAACAAAGATAATGCACGAAAAATTCTTTATAAAAACGGCATATCGGAAGAGGATACGGAAAGAATAATCGGTATTATAAGCACTGTTTCCTTTTCTGACGGAATTGAAGCTGAAACTATAGAGGCAAAAATCGTTCAGGATGCCGACAGGCTTGATGCTCTGGGAGCTATAGGTATTGCAAGGTGCTTTGCCTACGGGGGAAGTCACGGAAGAGCAATATATACAGAAGATGATTTAACAGGGGATAGTATTCAGAGTGATTCTTCAATTTCGCATTTTTATAAAAAGCTTCTGAAGCTTTCCCATATGATGCAGACGGCTGAGGGCAGGAAAGAGGCAGAAAAAAGAACAGCATTTATTAGTTCTTTTCTTGAACGCTTTATTCGGGAAACGGATATATCCGATGAAAGAATTCACTTTGATTAAGTTACTTGACTTATATCATCAAAATGTTGTATTATATTAAGTTGAAATAATATGTTTTGGAGGAAAATATGGCTAAAAAAGCAGAGTACGGCAACGACAGTATTGTTGCTCTTAAGGGTGCCGACAAAGTCAGAAAAAGACCTGCTGTTATATTCGGTGATGATGGTCTTGAGGGATGTCAGCATTCCGTTTTTGAAATAATCTCCAACTCAATAGATGAAGCAAGAGAAGGCTTCGGAAACAGAATAGTCATAACCCGTTTTCTTGACGGCTCCATTGAGGTTCAGGACTTCGGACGAGGTATGCCTGTTGATTTCAATGCAAAGGAAAACAGATATAACTGGGAGCTTCTTTTCTGTGAAATGTATGCCGGAAGTAAGTACAGCAATAATGACGGCGGAAGCTATGAGTTTGCTCTCGGACTTAACGGTCTCGGTCTTTGTTCCACTCAGTTTGCTTCTGAATATATGGATGCTGAGATTCATACGGGAGGATATTGTTATACCCTTCATTTTGAAAAGGGTGAGAATATCGGCGGAATGAAAAAGGAGCCCTATGAAAAAAAGGACACAGGCACACGAATCAGGTGGAAGCCTGACCTTGAGGTGTTTACGGAAATTGATATTCCTCTTGAATATTATCAGACAGTTCTGAAAAAGCAGGCTGTTGTCAATAACGGTGTGCGTTTTGTTCTTAAAAATCAGCTTACGGAATCAAGATTTGAAACATATGAATACCGATATGATAACGGTATAGTTGATTATCTTGCGGAAATTGTTGATAATAAGGCTATAACTCCCATTCAGTACTGGTCTTGTGAAAAAAGCGGTAAAGACAGAGAGGATAAGCCCGAATACAAGGTTAAAATATTTGTTTCTCTTGCATTTTCCGATAAAATGTCAATGAAGGAATACTACCACAATTCAAGCTTCCTTGAACATGGCGGTGCTCCCGATAAGGCAGTAAAGAGTGCTTTTGTTTCGCAGATTGATGCATATATGAAGCAAAACGGCAAGTACAATAAGACAGACCCGAAAATCACATTTCAGGATATTGATGATTGTCTTGTGCTTGTAATGTCCTCATTTTCAACCCAGACTTCATACGAGAATCAGACCAAGAAGGCAATCACCAATAAGTTTATTCAGGAAGCAATGACACAGTTTTTAAAGCATCAGCTTGAAATTTATTTCATTGAAAATAAGCTTGATGCTGATAAAATTTGTGAAAGAATACTTATAAATATGCGTTCCCGTGTAAGGGCAGAGGCAACAAGAGTCAATGTGCAGAAGGCTCTTTCAGGCGGAAACGATATGCTTAACCGTATTGAAAAATTCGTAGACTGCAGAAGCAAGGATGTTAATGAAAGAGAAATCTTCATAGTTGAGGGTGACTCGGCTCTCGGTGCCTGTAAGCAGGCGAGAGATTCGGCTTTTCAGGCTGTTATTCCCGTAAGAGGTAAGATTCTCAACTGTCTTAAGGCAGACCTTGCAAAGGTTTTCAAAAGTGAAATTATTACCGACCTTATAAAGATTCTCGGTTGCGGTGTTGAGGTTTCGGGAAAAGCAGTAAAGGGTGTTCCCGAATTTAATATCGACAATTTAAGATGGAATAAGGTCATAATCTGTACCGATGCCGACTATGACGGCTTCCAGATAAGAACTCTTATCCTTACTATGATTTATACTCTTATGCCCTCTGTTATAAAAGCAGGCAAGGTATTTATTGCAGAATCTCCCCTTTATGAAATAACCTCGGGTAAGCACACATGGTTTTGCTACACGGAAAAAGAAAAACAAGAGGCTCTTGATGAGATAGGCGATGCAAAATATACCGTTCAGCGTTCAAAGGGTCTCGGTGAAAACGATGCCGAAATGATGTGGCTTACCACAATGAATCCAAAAACCAGAAGACTTATCAAGGTTGAACCCGATTTCGACCCCGTAGCAATAGCTGATAAATTCGATCTGCTTTTAGGTGACAATCTTCAGGGCAGAAAAGATTATATTGCAGAAAACGGACACTTATATATTGATCTTGCTGATATCAGCTGAAAGGAAACAGTATGGCGAGAAAAAAGAAAAATCCGGAAGAAGAGAATAAGGCTGTCGCTCCCATTGATCCCAATGCTCATATTGCAGGTGCGGGAGAAATAGCAAATCAGTTTATAACCGAAACTCTCGAAGTGAACTATATGCCCTATGCTATGAGCGTTATTATGTCGAGAGCTATTCCCGAAATTGACGGCTTCAAGCCCTCACACAGAAAGCTTCTTTACACTATGTATAAAATGGGACTTCTGACGGGGGGACGTTCAAAGTCAGCCAATATTGTCGGTGCCACAATGAAGCTCAACCCTCACGGCGATATGGCGATTTATGAAACCATGGTAAGACTTACAAAGGGTAACGAAGCACTTTTACACCCTTATGTTGATTCAAAGGGTAACTTCGGTAAGGCATATTCAAAAAATATGCAGTTTGCCGCTTCCCGTTATACGGAAGCAAAGTTAGCATCAATCTGTGCAGAGCTTTTCCAAGATATTGACAAGGATGCAATAGACTTTGTTCCCAACTACGATAACACAATGCCTGAGCCTGTTTTGTTTCCCGTAACATTTCCAAGTGTTCTTGTAAATTCAAATTCGGGTATTGCAGTAGGTATGGCAAGTAATATCTGTTCATTCAACCTTAAAGAAGTCTGTGAAACAACGATTGAGCTTATAAAAAATCCAGACCACGACTGCACCGAAACTCTCAAAGCACCCGATTTCAGCGGAGGCGGTTCCTGTATATATGATCCCGTGAAAATCAGGGAAATATATTCAACGGGCAGAGGCTCAATCAAGGTAAGAGGAAAGTGCAGTTACGATAAAAAGAATAACTGTATTGATATAACTGAAATTCCTCCCACGACCACTTGTGAAGCTATAATCGACAAGGTTATTGAGCTTGTAAAGGGCTCGAAGCTTCGTGAGATAAGCGATATCCGTGACGAAACAGACCGTTCGGGTCTTAAGATAACGATTGATCTTAAAAGAGGTGCCGACCCCGATAAGGTTATTGCTGCACTTTACAAGAAAACACCTCTTGAAGACCCGTTTCCCTGTAACTTCAATGTGCTCATAGGCGGAACTCCCATGACGCTCGGTGTAGGTGACCTGCTTCTCGAATGGATAGCCTTCAGAACGGAATGTGTCAAGAGAAGAACATATTTCGAGCTTAAAAAGGCAAAGGACAGATTACATCTTTTGAAAGCCTTGCAGAAGATCCTTCTTGATATTGATAAGGCAATTAAAATTATCCGTCAGACCGAAGAGGAAGCTGATGTTGTCCCCAATCTTATGATAGGCTTCGGAATTGATGAAATTCAGGCAGAATATGTGGCTGAGATAAAGCTTCGTCACTTGAACCGTGAATATATTCTTAAAAGACTTGAGGATATTGAAAAGCTTGAAAAGCAGATTGAAGACCTTGAAGATATTCTCTCAAGCAAGAACAGAATCAAAAAGGTTATTATAGAAGAGCTTAAAAAGGTTGTCGAAAAATACGGTATGCCCCGTAAGACGGATATAATTTATGAGTCCGAGCTTGAAGATCTTGAGGAAGAAGAGGAAGTACCCGATTATTCCGTAATGGTATTCTTTACAAAAGAGGGATATTTCAAAAAGATATCCCATCAGTCATGGAGAATGGGTAATAACCACAAGCTCAAAGAGGGTGACGAGGTCATTCTTGCTACGGAAGCGTCAAATAATGCAGAGCTTCTCTTCTTTACAAATAAAAATCAGTGCTATAAATCAAGGGTTGCTGATTTTGAAGAGTGTAAAGCGAGTGCACTGGGAGATTTCGTAGGTGCAAAGCTTCATATGGATGAGGGTGAAACGGCAATATTTGCCGCTGTCGTTACCGAATATACCGGATATATTCTTGTATTCTTTGAGAACGGTAAGGTTGCAAAAGTCGATGTATCATCCTTTGAAACGAAAACTAACCGTAAGAAGCTCATTAAAGCTTACTCTGATAAGTCAACTCCTGCCGCGTTCAGATATATTAAAGAAGACGGCGAATTTGTAATGGTAACAACCGCAGGAAGATATCTGTGCTTTAATTCGGGTGCGATTGCTTCCAAATCCACCAAGGATACACAGGGTGTTCAGGTAATGACACTCAAAAAAGGACATAAGGTTCTTGCCGTTGAGGATTTCACGGAGAGCAGATTTAAGAAACCCTCAAGATATCGTACAAAGACCTTACCCTCTGCGGGTGCGGTGCTTTCAGCGGAAGATACAGGCGAACAACTGACGCTTGACTAAAATAACGAAAGGAAATTATATTATGAGTCCTTTGTTGAAAAGAAAAAAAGGGATTGTTGACGATAAATATCTTTTGAGAAAATATTGTCTTATGTCCGCAGGCTTTGCCTTCCTGATAATGATGGTGATCTACTTCTTTCACGGCAACACCCTTGCCTTCGGCGAAAAGACAGTTCTCAGAATGGATCTCTATCATCAGTACGGCCCCTTATATGCCGAAGTGTATGACAGAATAACAGGAGGAGACTCTCTTGTTTATTCGTGGACTTCGGGACTCGGTGCTTCATTTTTAGGTAATTTATTCAATTACTGCAGCAGTCCTTTTGCTTTGCTGATGCTTATATGCGGACATAAAAATATGCCCGAAGCTATTGCACTTATGATAATGGCGAAGGCAATGCTTGCCGCTTCTTCGTTTACTTACTATATCAACAAATCAAATAACTGTGTGAAAAAAGAGAGTATCGTATTCGGACTTTTTTATGCTTTTTCCGGCTATTTCGTTGCATTTTCATGGAACATAATGTGGTTTGATGCAGTAGCAGTATTTCCCTTTGTGATACTCGGAATTGAAAGAATTATTCAGAAAAATAAGCCGGGTATGTATATTGCCGCACTGACATACACAATGATAAGTAACTACTATATGGCATATATGGTATGTATACTTTCAGTTATGTATTTCCTGTATTATTTCTTCGGAAGATACGAGCTTTCTTCAAAAATATTTAAAAAAGCAGAAGCTTTACCTGTGCCGGAGGAAGTATCGGAAGAATATGTATTGTCTGAAGAATCCGTAGATGATAAAACCGTTTCGGAAGAGACTGTATCGGAAGAAGCTGTGGCAGAATCGGCTGTGACGGAAGATGCTGTTACTGAAGATGCTGTTACTGAAGATGCTGTTACTGAAGATGCTGTTACTGAAGAAATACCTGCTGACGGTAATGATACCGATGAAGAATACACAGAAGCTCTTGAAGTAAAAGAAGCAGCTCCCGTTAAAAAGAAAAAGGGATACAAGCTCAGGGATAACCGTTTCTGGGTAACCGGTTGGACATTTGCAATTGCATCATTCCTTTGCTTTACGCTTGCTGCATTTGCTCTTATTCCCGTATATTACTGTCTTCAGACCTCCTCTGCTACTGCTGGTACTTTCCCCGAGGAGGTAAAGCAGTATTTTGACATATTCAGATTTATTGCAAACCATCTGACAGGTGTTGAGGCAACAATAAGAAGCAGCGGTGATAATGTTATCCCCAATGTTTACTGCGGTATCATTACAGTTATTCTTCTTCCTTTCTATTTCCTGTCAAACAGAATATCGGGCAAGCAGAAGGTTGCTTCATCAATTCTGCTCGTTGCTTGTTTTGTAGGATTTGTTTTTAATCAGTTCAACTTCGTATGGCACGGCTTCCATATGCCCAATGACCTTCCTTACAGATGGTCCTTTGCATATTCCTTCTTCTTACTCATAATCGCATTCAAGGCATTTGAAAGACTTGACGAGTTTTCCAACAGGGCATATATCGGAATGGGCTTTGCAGTTATGTGCTTCCTTGTACTTGTTGAAAAAATTGAAGTTCCTAATGTTGATGAATTGACTATTATTTTAAGTGCTGTATTTACCATTCTCTATATCGTTATTTTCGGAATGAAACGCTCCGAAAAATACAGAAAGAATGCAATAGTTGCTCTGCTGTTCTTTACTGTCATTCTCGAAATAATTGTGGCAGATGCCCCCAAAATGACAATGGCACAGGGTAAGGAGGCATATACCTCCGATTACTATTCATATCAGGAAATTTCAGATTCTGTTGAAGCAGATGAGGAAGAGCTTTTCTACAGAACAGAGCTTTCAAAGCTCCGTGCAAGAATGGATCCCTCATGGTACGGATATAACGGTGTTTCCGTGTTTTCATCAATGGCATATGAGCATACTGCAAAGACTATGGAAAAATTAGGTCTTTTCGGAAACAATATAAACAGCTATACCTACTATCCCCAGACGCCAATATTCAACTCTCTTTTCTCAATCAAGTATATCTATGATAATATGAATTTCTTACAGAATGACGATATTTATACTTTGGTTGAAAAGAACGATAATTTTGAAGCTTTTGAATACAAATATTATCTTCCTCTTATTGTTTCCGTTGATGAAGGTGTTACGGAATGGAATTATAATGCTTCAAATCCCTTTAATGTGCAGAATAACCTTATGGCTTCGGCTACAAGTATTGAGGATATTCTCATTCCTGTGGGAGCTACCTCCTTCAGCGGTGAAAATATACAGGATGTTGATGTATCGGTCATCAACAGCGGTACTTCCTTTACAGCTTCCAAAAATTCAAACGGCTCAGAGGGTAAGGCTACTGTAACGATAATTCCCGAAGAGGAAGGCAACTACTATATATATGTCGGCTCAACAAAGATTTCTTATCTTAAGATTGAAGCAGGCGAACTGACTTATAATTATAACAGCACTTCAATTCAGCCCTTTACACTTGATGTAGGATATCTCACCCCCGATGACAAGATAACAGTCACCTATACCGTTCCTTCTTCAAATAATACTGCAACGCTTACATTCTGTGCGGCAAAACTTGATGAAGAAAAATTCGAGGAAGCCTATAACAAGATAGTCGAAAACGGAACTCTTGATATGACTTCATTTGAAGAAACTTCCTTTGACGGTACTATCAATGTGACAAATGATAATTCATTCCTGTGGACGTCAATTCCTTATGATGAAAGCTGGGAGATCACTCTTGACGGAAAGGTTCTCACTTATGCAGTTTATGATGATGAAACAGGCGAAATAACCACCGACGGGGATATCGTAAAAGTGGGTGGAGGCCTTATCGGTATCAAGGCTGATAAGGGTGAACACACAGTTTCCTTTAACTATAAAGCAAAGGGACTTTCCACAGGTATCAGTCTTACAGTTGTCGGTATCGGTATACTCGCACTTGCCGTGCTTTATAAATTATGGCTTAAGAAGTTCTTTGAAAAATCAGGATTTGTTCCCGTGATTTTCCGTGAACCTGATCATCAGATTGACTAAAAGCGAGGCTTTTATGGAAACGAAAAAATACAATTGCGGAAATAATAATGAGCTTCTGCTTTTTGAAAATCAGACAGAAAATGACTATATAAATATGCTGTCACATATTCGTGAGGACGGATATGTGACGGTGCAGTCATCGGAAATTGATAATTTTATCAGCACAACCTTTGAAAGAGACGGAAGCTTCGTTGTTGTTACATACGACAAAATTGCATATGAAATAAGAAAGATAACCGACAGCTTTTCGGAAAAGCTTAATACTGAATACAAAAGGGCAGGGAAGTGCCCCGTAAGGCTGTGGCAGTTTGAGGTAGACCATACTCTTATTGACTGCGGTATGTGCTATATCATTCAGTGCACCGACTATTCATTTGTAGTAATTGACAGTGCCCACGCGTATTCACTCAGGGATGATATCAGACTTTATGAGCTGCTGCGCAAAGAAACTCCCGAGGATATGCCTGTTGTGATTTCAGGCTGGTATCTTTCCCATGGTCATGCAGACCACATCTGCAAATGCCTTGATTTTATTATGTATAACAAGGATGTGACTATAAAGGGACTTTATTATAACTTTGTCCCCAATGACCATTTTTCGGCTGAAAACTGGCTTGTTGCTGATAAAAAACATACTGATCTTTTTAACTGTGAGGTCGAAAAGAGAACCGATATTCCTAAATATAAGCTCCATTCGGGACAGTATTTTTATATTGACTGTCTGCGTTTTGATGTGATGTGTTCTCATGAGGATGTATTCCCGCAGTCGCTTGAGGACTATAACAATTCATCATTGATGTCAATGCTTACAATTGACGGTGAAAAGGTATGCTTCCCAGGTGATGCTGCAGGAAAGGAAAGTATTATAGCAGAAAGAAGATTTCCCGATTTTCTTAAGTGCGATATAATGCAGATATCACATCACGGTCATTTCGGAACCTCCGTGGAGTTTTATAAAACGGCAGCTGCAAGGGTTGCTCTTTTCCCCGTAACACAGATAAAATTTGATGAGGAATTTCCCCGTTATGAAGCAAACCGTGTTGCCTGCGATATTGCAACGCACACATTTATTGCAGCAAACGGAACGGTAATGTTTACATTTCCCCTTGAAAATTCAAAAATACTTATATATCCGGACGAAACAAACGAAAGCTTTGAAGGAGTATTTAATCTTTGGGGATATGAATATACCGAAGAGTATAAAAAACGGCTTGTTGAGAATTTCAAGGCAAATAACAAGTATCGGGAAGTCGATTTCTGATACAAAAATAAGGCTGGCGGAATACCTTTCTGTCAGCTTTGATTTTTTTATTTAAAATCTCAAAAAATGCTTGACTTTTGTTTTCGGTAGTGATATAATTCCAAATGTTCCAATCGGAATGCGAGAGTGGCGGAATCGGCAGACGCGCACGTTTGAGGGGCGTGTGGTAATCCCGTACGGGTTCAAGTCCCGTCTCTCGCACCATATTGAGTATTCATAAGGGACTTGACCTGTGAATACTCAATTTTTTACTTTATAGGAAATTCCTCGAAAACAGAAAGGTAAAAAAAATAAGCCTGCGGAAAA
>CAYTRD010000031.1:0-23478 GCA_964440255.1 uncultured Ruminococcus sp.
CCTTGAAACCACATTCCGTACAGAAACAGAAACCGACCTTTTCGGTGAGCAGGCAGTTCTCTGCGGCGGTGTCTGTGCACTTATGCAGGCAGGCTATGAAACTCTTGTTGAAGCAGGTTATGACCCCAGAAATGCATATTTTGAGTGCATCCACGAAATGAAGCTCATTGTTGACCTTATTTATCAGAGCGGTTTTGCAGGTATGCGTTATTCAATTTCCAATACCGCAGAATACGGTGATTATATAACAGGCCCCAAAATCATCACAGAAGAAACAAAGAAAACAATGAAGAAGATTTTAAGCGACATTCAGGACGGCACATTTGCAAAGGATTTCCTTCTTGATATGTCCTCTGCCGGAAGTCAGGTGCATTTCAACGCTATGAGAAAAAAAGCAAGTGAGCATCCAAGTGAAGTTGTAGGAACAGATATAAGAAAGCTTTACAGCTGGAGTGACGAGGATAAGCTTATCAATAACTGATAGGAGTGTAATTTATGTCAAAAGAAAATATAGTCAGCGGTGTACATAATGCACCGCACCGAAGTCTTTTTCACGCTCTGGGACTTACGGAAGAAGAACAGCAAAGACCTCTTATCGGTATTGTAAGCTCATATAATGAAATTGTCCCCGGACATATGAATCTCGATAAGATAGTCGATGCCGTAAAGCTCGGAGTTGCAATGGCAGGCGGTACACCCATTGTATTCCCTGCAATTGCCGTATGCGACGGAATTGCCATGGGACACACGGGAATGAAATATTCACTTGTAACACGTGACCTTATTGCTGATTCCACCGAGGCTATGGCACTCGCTCACGGCTTCGACGGTCTCGTTATGGTGCCCAACTGCGATAAGAATGTACCGGGACTTTTAATGGCAGCGGCAAGAGTGAATATCCCCACAGTTTTTGTCAGCGGCGGCCCTATGCTTGCAGGCAAGGTAGACGGCAAAAAGACAAGCCTTTCAAGTATGTTTGAGGCGGTAGGCTCCTACAATGCAGGTAAAATCACCGACGAAAAGCTTCTTGAATACGAATGTAAAACCTGTCCCACCTGCGGTTCATGCTCGGGTATGTATACGGCAAATTCAATGAATTGCCTGACCGAAGCACTCGGAATGGGCCTTCGGGGAAACGGTACTGTCCCTGCTGTGTATTCCGCCCGTATTAAGCTTGCAAAAAAAGCAGGTATGGCTGTAATGGATATGGTTAAGAAGGATATCCGACCCCGTGATATTATGACAAAAGAAGCACTTATGAATGCACTTACGGTTGATATGGCACTCGGATGTTCAACAAACAGTATGCTTCATCTTCCCGCTATTGCTCACGAATGTGAAGTTGAACTGAATCTTGATATTGCAAATGAAATAAGTGCAAAAACACCGAATCTGTGCCACCTTGCACCTGCAGGAAGAACATATATGGAAGACCTTGACGAGGCAGGCGGTGTATATGCAGTAATGAACGAACTGAATAAAAAAGGACTTATTAACACCCAATGTATGACCGTAACGGGCAAAACCGTCGGAGAAAACATCAAAGACTGCATAAATCTTGATACCGAGGTCATTCGCCCGATTGACTCTCCCTTCAGCGAAACAGGCGGTATTGCCGTGCTTAAAGGAAATCTTGCACCTGAGGGAAGCGTCGTAAAGCGTTCAGCCGTTCTTCCGGAAATGCTCGTACACGAAGGCCCTGCAAGAGTTTTTGACTGTGAAGAGGATGCACAGGCAGCTATCAATGCAGGTAAGATAGTTTCAGGTGATGTGGTGGTTATCCGTTACGAGGGCCCGAAAGGCGGCCCCGGTATGCGTGAAATGCTTAATCCCACCTCTGCAATTATGGGAATGGGACTCGGAAACAGCGTGGCTCTCATTACAGACGGCAGATTCAGCGGTGCCACAAGAGGTGCCTGCGTAGGTCACATCACTCCCGAAGCTGCCTCGGGCGGTGTTATAGGCATTGTGAAGGAAGGAGATATCATAAGCATCAATATCCCCGAAAACAAAATAGAGCTTAAAATCAGCGAAGAAGAGCTTCAAGAGAGAATGAAAAGCTTTATTCCTAAGAAAAAGGAGCTTACAGGCTATTTAAAACGCTATGCATCATTGGTTTCGGGCGGTGCCACGGGAGCTGTGCTTAACTGATATGAAGGAATTAAAAACAAAGCTTGAAACACTGTGCATTTTCAGAAGTCTTATAAATGACCCTGTAATTTCTTCTCTGATGTTATTACTTGAAGCCCCGACCCCCTCGGCTTACTCTCACTTTACGGCAACTCTGTATGAAGCAAACGGAGGAAATCTCGGAGAATATATAAAGGAAATATGCACAAACAACAGTAATGTTTATGTAAAAGCTGTGGGAAGCGGAAAAAGCATTCCGAAATATATGTATAACGCTCTCGTTTCCGAGCTTGATATACTGCAGGAAACAGCAGAGCTTACAAAGGATATACTTTGCAATTCCCTGGACTACAAAGGTTTTTTACCCGACTTTACGACCACAAAACTGAGATTAAAGGATATTTATCTTCACCGTGCAGAAAATATCGGGAAATACGGCTATGGTATTTACGCAAAGCATAAAATGTTTTATGTTGACGAAGCGAACTGCATCGTTCCCGTTCTCAACCCCGACAAAACGGTGCTTTCACAGCTTGTTGATTATGAGCGTGAGAAAAATATCATACTCGATAACACAAAGGCTCTGCTTGACGGTAAGCCTGCCGCAAATATTCTTCTTACGGGAGATGCGGGAACGGGTAAATCTTCAACCGTCAAAGCAGTCGCAAATACCTTATGGAACGAAGGACTCCGCATTATTGAAATACGCAAGGATCAGCTTCGGGCAATACCGAAAATACTTGATGAGCTGTCCGCCAATCCCCTTAAATTCGTATTATTCATAGATGACCTTTCCTTCCTTAAGGACGATGATAATTTCAATGCCCTCAAAGCGGTGCTTGAAGGCTCGGTTACTGCAAAATCAAAAAATGTTGTAATTTATGCCACAAGCAACCGCCGTCACATCATAAAAGAGAATTTTTCCGACCGTGAGGGTGACGAAATTCACCGTAACGATACCATACAGGAGCTTGTTTCCCTGTCGGAACGCTTCGGTATTCATATCACATTCAACAAGCCGGACAAGAAAACATATCTGCATATCGTTCTGAGTCTTGCAAATGAAAGCGGTATCAATATGGATAAAGCTGAGCTTGAGCTTTTAGCAGAACGCTTCGCATTGGAGAGAGGCGGAAGAAGTGCCCGTCTGGCACGGCAGCTTGTTGACAGCCTGCTGTCAGAACAATTGTGACAGCCTAAAAAATAAACATACAATGATAGGGCGTTTTCTGTTTACCCGATTTGCCACAACCTGAACCGAAAAAATTATACATAACATTGAAAGTGCAGTAGACAACCGACTACTGCACTTTCAAGTTTTTATTCTTCTTTAAGGGATTCGCCCACCTTGATTATTTCCTCTTTGTCAAGATGACCGTAAATTGTAACAGTTATCTTATTTCCGGTGATGATAAGAGTTGAATAAGGCTTTCCTTCATTTTCGCCTGAAATAAGGTAGGCATCTCTTCCTGAAATATTAATTTCTTCAATATTGTTTTTGTTCTTATCTGTATGAACCGAAAGTCCGTCATTGAGGGAAACATAAATATTATAGACGAGATTTTCTTCCGCATTTTCATATCTGTATCCGACAGCCTCGTACTCATCATATTGTTCTTTCAGGATGAAGCCTTGAGGAATATAATCAGCATATATATTTTCGTAGCTGCTGAAATCCCTTAATGTTTCATCACCCGAAATAAAATAGAATTTGATATGGTTTTCGTAAAATTCCATTATCGCATTTCTGAAATCTGCTCTTGCTTGAGGGCTTATCATAATAAGCGAAAAAATACCTATGCAGAGTGTAAGAATTATAACTGCTGCTTTTGTAAGGATATTTCTTAAAACTGAAGCATTAATTTTATTTTTATCGTAAGAAGAGATGAGCTTATCCATCTTCTTTTCAAAATCTGCACTGAAGGTATGGTATATTTCACTGTCATCGGGGATGGAGGAAATATCAAGGTTTTTTACTTTTATTAATGCCGAAGCTAACATAGCGTCACTTATTTCCATTGACTTGTGCTCCTTTCATAAGTTCTTCTTTCAGTATCGCCCTGCCGCGTCTCACCTGTTGATGAATCGTTCCCGGCTTTCTGCCTAAAAGCTTAGCTATTTCCTTTTCTGACATCTGCTCTACAATCAGAAGGTATAGTACATCTCTGTAAATCTCGGGCATTTCGGTTAGAGTCTTTACTACAAAATCCTCTATTTCTACGGCTTTGTAAAAAGAACTGCTTTCTTTGTCGCTGACATCATAAAGCTCGTCAATATTTACTTCGTTTAGTCCTTTTCTTTTCCTTAATATATCAATTGCAGCATTTTTTGAAGCCGTAATGACATAAGAAAGAGTTTTAGAAGATTCCGCATCACTTATCTTTTTTATGTTTTTTGCAATTCCGATAAAAGCATTGTGTACCGCATCTTCGGCAAGATATGCATCGGACAAAATCGAGTTTGCAGCATACCACATTTTCTTTCTGTATAAGGTATAGATTTTTTCGAACTTTATTTTGTCATCGTCTTCTTCTGTGAGAAGAGTATAAAAAAGTAACATATATCTGCTCCTGCTTGTGTTTTTGACGTTCATAATATTAAACGGAAAATTTTTGTAAAAACTTACATTTTCTTGTAAGTTTTTAATTTTTTTATTCGTTAATAGTTGTGAGAGACCTCAGACGTTCAATTCATTATAGCATATATTTGCTTGCTTTTTAAGGGGTATACTCTGATTTCCGGTGAAAGGATGGACTTTATTTATTATGGATGATATACTTTTAACAGAGAAGAAAAAAGGAGGAGATATTACGGAAAAGGCAAAAAGAATACTGAGCGTATTAATTATTGTTATTATGCTTTCAGGGACTCTTCCCATGAGTGCATTCGCTGAATATGAAACGGTAGAAGCTGCTGTTGAAGACACGACATACGAAACAGGAAAAACCTATAGTGTAAACGGCGTTGATTACTTTATTGAAGAGAACGGCAGCGTAACCGTAAAAGGTACTTCATTAAAAGGCGTGCCCGAAAAAGTGGAAATTCTGTCCGAGTTGGGCGGTTTTACGGTAACTACAATCGGATACGGAGCTTTTTATAACTGTAAAACTGTTAAAGAAGCCGTAATTCCGGAAACAGTAACATTAATCGACAGATTGGCTTTTAAAAAGTCCGGTCTGACCGATATAGAAATCAAAGGTAAGAATGTGAATATAAAAACGGATTTCGGTTATACTCCTATGTTTGAGGAATCCAAGGACCACTGGTCAAATGATGTATTTATCGTATCCGGATATGCCATCAAAGCATTCTCACAGGGTGAGGTTGTTTTCGGGGAGGATATTGTGGGCATAAGTGAGAATTGCTTCAGATACAGCGGCGGATCCATCAGTAAATTTACTGTATTGAATCCCGACTGTTATATTCCGGATGTATCGGGAGCTTTACCTCCTAATGCAGTAACCTATGGCTACAAAGATTCAACAGTTCATAAATATGCTCAGAATTACGGCTGCAGATTCTCGTTAATCTGTAACTGTGAAGAAACGTTTTTTGTACCTGCTGCAAGCTCCTACTGTAACGGAACAGTCGGCTTCGGTGAAGGCTATTGGTGTGACAGTTGTGATATGTATGTTTCAGGCGGTATTGTTGATACAACCTTTGAGCATATGGATTCTGACGGAGATAATGTCTGTGATTTATGCACTCTCGGTACCGATTCCGAGATTACAACGGCAGGTCAGTGCGGTGACGAAGCCGTATGGACTTTGAATGATGACGGTGTTCTTCGTATAACCGGTACAAGTAGTGTGTACAGATATTCAGTAACGAACAGAGAGCCTTGGTATGCTTATAAAGATGATATTAAAGCTTTTGTTGCAGAGAAAGGAGTCCGCGGACTCAGCGGAATATCCTTTGAGGATTATCAGAAGCTCGAAACGGCATATATGGCAGATACTGTTTTAACACTTCCCAAATCCTTTGAAAACTGTACGGCACTTAAAGATTTTAATATCCCGAGATTAGTTCGTGCTATTTCGTCTTCTTGCTTTAAAAAATGCACCTCACTCGAAAGTGTTTTTATTCCGAAAAATGTAACCGAGATAGGAAACTACGCTTTTTATAAGTGTACTAATCTCAGTGATATAGATTTTGAAACAGGCTATCTTGCCCTCGAAATTAATGCCTTTCACGGCACAGCAGCATACAATAATCCCGACAATATTAAAGACGGTTTTCTTTATATTGATAACTGTCTTATAGCTGAAATTACACCGGGTGCAACAACTCTTGTTCTTGGTTCTGAGATTACGAGTATCGCATCAAGGTGGCATTCTATCGGTTCAAAAGTGACGGAGATAGTAGTTTATAATTATGATTGTGCTTTTCCGAATGACACCGGAGCTCTTCCCGGTGGTGCACATCTTAAGGGATATGTAGGCTCGACTGCCTGGTTCTACAGTAAAAAGGATTTTGTGGCACTTGAGCCTCATACTCACACAGAAGTAATTGATATTCCTGCCGTTGCTCCTACCGCAACAGAGCCCGGTTATACCCACTTCAGCCATTGTGCCGTGTGCGGTGAGATTGTGACTAAGCGTGAGCTTATCTCACCTATAGAATATAATGTTTCTGTTGACGAGGATATTACTACGGCACAGAAGCTTGATATGGCAACAGGTGAAAACGATGGTGCGGACATGATTATTACTTTTTCAGTCCGCAATGATGTCTTGACAAGCAGTATAAACAGAACCGTCATTTACAAGGTCGGTGAAGTAAAGCTTTCAAAAACAGAATTTATCTATAACGGAAAGGTTCAACAGCCGAGCGTTATTGTTAAGGACAGCACGGGTGAGGCTTTGGTTCTGAACAGAGATTACACTGTTACATATTCTGCAAATTCAAAATATTGCGGTGAATACAGTGCCAAAATTGATTATATCGGAAATTATGCCGGCGGAAAGACTCTTTATTACAAGATTATTATAGCTGCTGTCAGTCCTGAAGTTTCTTCGTTCTCTGACGAAAGTATTGCTCTTAGCTGGACAAAAGGACATTCAGATCTTGTTTATCGTGTTTACTCTGTGGATGATTACGGTAACTTAAGCAAAATTGCCGATACAAAAAATAACAGCTATGAGGTATCCTCCCTTGAAGCCGATACAGAATACCGATTTGCAGTCATAGCATATGTAAAGGATGAAAACGGGACTGTTTATTGGGGCGAAACGGGAGATGAAATTACTTGGATTACAGATTCAAAGCAGGTAACCGGTATAATCAATCTGTTGAAAAGTTTTATCACCAAGCTTCAGCTTATTCTTCAGACCTTATTCTTATTTAAATAATATAAGGGAGGGAGTAATATGGATTTCAATATATCTCAGGATAGAATGCTTGAAGGTATGCACAAAATGAATTCCTGCGGAACAAGACTTACGGGCAGTAAGGGACATACTGATTTTATAAATTGGCTGAAAGAAGAAATTTCAAAAATGAATATTCCGATTTTCAGCGATCCGTTCTATTTCAGACGTTGGGAAGAAAAGAATTCATCAATAGAAATAATTGACGGCGACGAAAAAATCGACATTCCGGTTTCTTCAGCTTACCCTTATTCGGGTGAAACCTCTGCTGACGGAATAACCGAAGAGCTCGTGTATGTAAGGACTATAAAAGACATTCCGAAAACAAACGGCAAAATTGCTGTTTTTAATGTAAAAAACATAAACTTTTTGCCCAGCGAAATCGCATTTAATAAACGGTCAAGCTATCCCGAAGATGTCGTACTTGAAAAGAAGTATGAGGGACCCGTTATCACCAGCTTTGTGCAGTGCTGTTACGGAATTATTTCAAAGCTTTCTAAGGCAAAGGCAGTTATACTGATATGGAAAGGTCTGCATGATGACTGTATAAAAGGTCAGTATCTCTCCTTTATTATGGGGTATCAGAATATTCCGATGCTATGGATCAATGAAACCGATGGTATGAAGGTTATTGAAGCAGCAAAGGAGCATAAAAAGGCAAATTTTATTCTTGAAGCAGAAACTGAAGAATACGCTTTTACCGAAAGCTTCTATTGCATAATCGAGGGTAAAAACAAAAAAGAGAATGTTATTATTAACACTCATACCGACGGTACAAACTGTGTTGAGGAAAACGGTCCCATTGCACTCTTAGAGCTTATGAGAAATATGAAGAAATGTATGCCTGAAAGAACACATATTTTTGTTTTTACCACGGGACATTTCCGTTTGCCTCATTTTGAAGACAAAAGAACGGGAGGATTTCAATCCGGTTCCCGTTGGCTTGCAGGGCACAGAGAGCTCTGGGACGGTAAGGGTGACCACTTCAAATGCATCGCTAACCTTACGCTTGAGCATCTCGGTTGTAAGGAATGGCGTGACATTGACGGAGAATATAAACACACAGGAAAATCTGAAGTTGAGCTTGTCTATACAGGCAATGAATTTGTTGACAAACTCTATATTGATACTGTAAAATACAGAAAGACGGTTCGCACAATGACACTTCGCGGTCATAATGCACTTCATTTCGGAGAGGGACAGAACTTTTTTACAATGGGAATTCCCGAGATCAGCCTTGTTCCTGCCCCATATTATCTTTGCGTTGTAAGTGAAAGTCACGAAATGGAAAAATTCAGCATTGACCTTATGACAGAACAGACTGAAACCTTTGCAAAGCTGATTGAAAAGATTGAAAATATATCTGCAAAAGAGCTTGGCAGAAGTGATTTTTATTCAATACTTAAAGCAAAAAGTGTTTCGGGCGGATATGATTTCTCACTCAAAGGATTATTCAATAAAATTATCAATAAATAAAATTAGGTGATACAAAATGGAAGAATTATTTGATTTAGCTTTATTTTTCTCAATTACAGGTGTTTTAGAAGTTTTATCGGTAGTGTTTTCTTTGCTGTTTATGCATTATTCCGCAAAGCACAGAAATCAGAAGCTTTCTGCAGGTTGGTATGTCTGCGGTGTTCTGTTCGGCTTCTGGACTCTTATAGTCTTTCTTGTAAAAAGAAAAGATTTTCCGGGACCCGATACGAAGGTCTGCTATCAGTGCGGTGACAGATTTTTTGAGAAATTTGAAATATGTCCGAAGTGTCTTATAGCATTACCCGAAAATAATCAGGAAGAAATGAAGAAGCAAAGAAAGCTCAGTCAGCTTTTCGGAACCGCCGTTATTATATTATATATACTTGCATTTATTTTCGGTATAGTTATGGGAATATCGGGTGTCCTTTCGGTATTTGATGATACATACAATGATGCATACAATGACAGAATAGCAGTTGACGGTGTTTTCTATGATAAAAAAGGTATAAGCTACGAGGATGAGGACAGCGTTTTACTTTATGACGAGGACGGTAGAATCTATACATATACCGTTGAAGAATACAGCGATGGTGACGGTTGGCTGTATGAGGATGAATTTTATGTCCGTGATGACGGAGAGAAATATTATATGTATGATTGCTATGTAACAGAGGACGGATGGTTTTATTGTGACAAGGCAGGTATTCTTGAACTGTATTCGGCAGATACAAGCAATATGACTGAGGACGAGCTTAATGCTTATTACAGCGAAATGCTCGAATCAAGAAATGAAGACTACAGATATTATAACTATCCGTATGTTGATGCCGAAGGAAACTATTATTTTGATGCATATGAAGCATCGTGGAACGAAAACGGCGAGCTTATAACTGCCGAAAATGATATTTACGGATAAAAAACAAAATGCCCTGCTGCCAAAATATCGTCAGTAGGGTTGATTTGATTTGAATCTTACATTACCATATAATTTATAAGGAGGGTTCAGATATGAGAAAAAACAAAGCATACATATTCAGTCTTATCGCAACAGGTATTATCGCTTCTATTCCAATTCTTTATATTATTATTTGTCTTATCTGCAGTTATATTCCGTCCCGGCTCCTTCTATCAATTCCGTTTTCAGCAATTCTTCTTTCTTTGCCTATGGTGTTAATAAAAAAGCTTCACGGTGCTATCGGAGTTATTCTGTCTTCATTTCTTCTTATTTTAACTTTAGTATCATTTGCTTTTCTGGGCTTTTTTTATCCGACTGTTGAATTCAGATCTTTTGATAATGCCGAGGCAATCAACGAATATTACAATAAAAACGATAGTCTCAATGATGATTTTGATTTTGAAAAATTCGGTGAATACGAAAGCATATCAAATTACAAATATCATTCAATGGCAATTTTTTCACAAGAAGCATATACAACCATATTAAAATATGATGAAGAAAACTATGCAAAGGAAAAAATCAATATTGAAAAAAATTATGAGTTTTACAGTGGATCTGTTGAAGATGAAGAAGCCGAACCGCTGTTTTCTTACGAAGGCTTTGATTTCAAAGTGGAAATTAGTGAGTGGTATCCGAAGGAACTGCATATAATAGGCACAAATGACGAAGCCTATGAAATAATTCATATTTATTTTTATGACTATGATCTTGATTCAATAACAGATTTTGAAGATTTTTTGAATTATTACTGCGGATGGCGGTACATTGTGAAAGAGATGAACTGAAAATTCACACAATTTGAAAGGTGATTTGCGTACATAACCTTAAAATTTAACAGCACAAGTGAAAATATGATTGTTTCTGTTGATAATCAGTTTTCCTAACTTTTAGACTTCTGCAAACATCAACAGGTCACACACAAAAAAATACAGGCACGAAAAGAGAGGGAACGGTAGCAGCCATTCCCTCTATTAAAATGTCAGTATTTAAGGCTATTTATTAGCCAAAGTATCTCTTAAGAAGTCCTTCAAATGCCTTGCCGTGTCTTGCTTCGTCACGAGCCATTTCGTGCACTGTATCGTGGATAGCATCGAGATTTAACTTCTTTGCAAGAGCAGCAAGCTCGAACTTGCCGTTTGTTGCACCATACTCGCAGTCTACACGCCATGCGAGATTTTCCTTTGTGGAAGCCTTCATATTAGCTTCTAAAGCTTCACCTAAAAGCTCAGCAAACTTTGCTGCATGTTCTGCTTCCTCCCAAGCAGCCTTTTCCCAGTAAAGACCGATTTCGGGATAACCTTCACGATGAGCTATACGAGCCATACAAAGGTACATACCTACCTCTGAGCATTCACCGTTGAAGTTAGCCATAAGCTGATCAAAGATGTACTTCTTATCTTCAGCACTGATATCGGGATTATTTGCAACTGTCTTTTCATATATACCATATTCATGTTCAGCAGCAAGCTTCATTTCACCTGCCTGCTCTTTAAACTTTTCAGCAGGAACCTTGCAAACGGGGCAATTTTCGGGAGGTGCGTCTCCTTCGTGTACATATCCGCATACTGAGCAAACCCATTTCTTTGTCATAATAAAAACTCCTTTATGTTTAATTTTGTTTTTCCTCTTGGAACGATTCTAATTATAATAGAATGATTCTAATTTGTCAATAGCTTTTTAAATATTTTTTGAAAAAATTTTAAATTCATTGATTAATAGCCTTTTAATGCGGAAAAAATAGAGATGAAAGCAAAAAAAACACATTAAAAGGAGCGATATAAATGACAGTAAAACGGGGAGATATATACTATGCGGATCTCAGTCCCGTTGTAGGCAGTGAGCAAGGCGGAATAAGACCTGTACTTATAGTCCAAAACGACGTAGGAAACAAATATTCACCGACAGTGATTGCAGCGGCGATAACCAGCCAGAAATATAAAACGGCTCTTCCGACACATATCAGCGTAAACGGCGGGGACTGCGGACTTGCAAAGGACTCTATAGTTCTTTTGGAACAGGTGCGTACCATTGATAAAAAACGACTTAAAGAGCATATGGGAACACTTGATAATAATGAAATGAACCGTATAGACAAGGCTTTGAGCGTCAGCTTCGGTTTAGGATAAAAAATTAAGACTGTATCAAACTTAAAAAGTGATGATACAGTCTCGATTTTTATGAAATTATTCAGCGTCTGTTGCTTCCTCGGCAGCAGCTGCTTCTTCGTTAGCCTTAGCAATAAGCTCATCAATAGACATTGTTACGGGAGCTTCGTCAACCTCTTCAGCTTCTTCAACAACCTTCTTTTCGGAAGCGGGAAGAAGAGCCTTGATTGAAAGACCGATCTTTCTCTTTTCGGAGTCGATCTCGATAACCTTAACTCTTACAACCTGATCGATTGAAAGAACATCCTGAGGCTTTTCGATTCTTTCATAAGCAATCTGTGAAATATGAATAAGACCTTCCATACCGGGGAAGATTTCTGCGAAAGCACCGAATGTTGTAAGCTTTACAACCTTAACATCTGTTTCTGTGCCGACGGGATAGTCTCTCTTGAGGATTTCCCAGGGATTGTCTTCAATTCTCTTGAAGCCGAGAGAAATCTTGCTCTTTTCTCTGTCAAGACCCTTGATGTAAACTTCAACTGTATCGCCGGGGTTTACAACCTCTGAAGGATGCTTGATTCTCTTCCATGAGAGCTCTGTTCTGTGAATCATACCTGTAACGCCTTCGAAATCAACGAATGCACCGTAATCGGTAAGAGACTTAACAACACCAGTGTACTTCTGACCTTCTTCAACATTAGCCCAGAACTTTTCTTTGTTAGCCTTGCGTGCGATGGAATTAGCTTCACGGATAGAGCCTACTGCTCTTCTGCGACGCTTATCTATATCAATAACAACGAAATTAACGGTCTTACCTGTCATTTCTTCAAGTCTGCCACTCTTGGGTACACCTGAAAGTGATGCGGGAATGAAAATTCTTGTACCGTTAACAACAACGATGAGTCCCTTGCTGATAACTTCAACAACGACACCTTCAAGAACCGTTCCTTCCTCTTTTGCTGCAACAACCTTATCCCAATTCTTGATAGCATCATAACGACGCTTTGAAAGCATAATTGTGCCTTCAACATCATTAGTCTTCATAATGATGAGAGTAAGCTCATCGCCTACCTTAAGCTCTTTCATGGGATCTGCTGTAGGATCTGCACTGTATTCGTCACTGGGAATATAGCCTGTCTGCTTTCTTCCGATATCAACCTGAATTTCGTTGGGAGCGACGTGCATAACTACGCCTGTTACTTTCTGATCATTGTTCATGCTGTTGAGGGATTCCTCAAGAGCCTGCTCGAAGGACATTTCCTCGGTGTTCTCAACAGTATCAACCTGTCCCTGGTTTTCAACTGCTGATTCGATGTTTACATTGGACTCGGACATTGTTCTGATTACCTCCTTAATTATACCCTCCGGAGTGGACGCTCCGGCAGTAACTCCGACCGAAAAGACATTGTTAAAATTTATTTCCGATAATTCGGTTGCCTCTTCGATAAGATATGTTTTTGTGATCTCACTGCAAAGCTTATAGAGCTTTTCAGTATTGGAGCTGTTGCGTCCGCCAATCACAATCATCATATCATTCTCTTTAGCCAAGGCTATTGCCTCTTCCTGCCTCAAAGCGGTAGCATTACATATTGTATCAAATATTTTCAGGTTTGTATAGAGTGTTTTTGCAAATTTTTCACATTTTTTGAATTCTTTTGCATCAAAAGTTGTTTGAGATACCAAAGAAAATGAATCATTTTCAGAAAATCCATTATTTTTTTTAATGATTTCAAGCTCTTGAGCATCTGAAAAGACATAGCTTTCAGTTTTACAATAGCTTCGGATTCCCTTAACCTCCGGGTGATTCTTGTCACCTGCAATAAGAATTTTATCTCCTTTTTCACTTTCTCTTTCAACTATGGAATGTATCTTCTTAACAAACGGGCAGGTAGCATCAAAATACTTTATTCCGCTTTTTTCAATTTCAGAAAACAGCTCTTTTGTTATTCCGTGAGTTCGGATAATAAGCGTATAGCCATCCTTTACTTCGGGAATATCATTAGCAACATACACCCCTCTGTCCTCAAGTGACTTAACAAATAAAGGATTGTGAATAAGAGGCCCCAGAGTACAGGAATTCACACCGTCTTCAATATAGCTTTCAGCCTGTTTTACCGCACGGGCTACACCGAAGCAGAAGCCTGCCGATTTTGCCAAAGTTATTTTCATTATATAACATCCTTTGCAAGCTCTGTTATTTTATTTACAACCTCTTCCAGTGTCATATCGGAAGAATCAAGAATATATGCATCGTCAGCGGGCTTCAGGGGAGCAACGGCTCTGTGAGAGTCATTATAATCACGCTGTTTTATTTCTTCAAGCAGCTCATCATAATCCTTGGGAGTACCCTTTTCAATAAGCTCCTTATATCTTCTGTCTGCTCTGACTTCAGCGGATGCAGTTAGGAATATCTTAAGCTCCGCATCGGGAAGAATAACCGTTCCGATATCTCTTCCGTCCATCAGACAGTTGTTTTCACGGGCAAATTTTTTCTGCATATCAAGAAGAAAGCTTCTCACCTCGGGGATTGCGGAAACATTGGATGCTGCCATCGAAGCCTCGGGAAGTCTTATATCACGGCTAACATCCTTACCGTTCAAAAATACCTTCTGTTCACCGTCAACAAACTCAAGAGAAAGTGTAATTTCGGGAAGAACAGATATTACATCTTCTCTGCAATCGGTTTTGAGTCCTTTGCTTAAAACCGCAATACCGATTGAACGGTAAAGTGCACCCGTATCAATATAAATAAAGCCCAGCTCCTTTGCCGCAAGCTTTGCCACAGAGCTTTTTCCTGCACCTGCAGGGCCGTCAATTGCTATATTAATCATAATTATTCTCCTTTTCCGACACTGTTTCCTGCAAGGGCACCTGTTGAAAATGCTATTTGCAGATTAAAGCCGCCCGTATATGCATCAACATCAATTACTTCACCTGCAAAATAAAGCCCCTTTATCTTTTTACTCTGCATAGTCTTGGGGTCAATTTCGTTGGTTTTTATTCCGCCTGCCGTAACAATGGCTTCATCAATAGGTCTTGTGCATTTTATGGTACAGGTAAGATTTTTAAGAAGCCACAAAAGGTCTTTTCTCATATCTCTTGTAATCTTATTGGCTCTGAGATCGGATTCTATTCCCGAAAGGCTTACAATTACGGGAATAAGCTTTCTGGGAAGCAGCTCCTGAAGAGCATTACCCAGTGCTTTATTTGAATATTTTGCAAAATCTTTAAGTATTCTTTCATCAAGCTTTTCTTCTGTAAGTGCAGGCTTTAAGTCAATTGAAAGCTCATATTTTCCGGGAGTTATATCTCTTAAGTGAGCTGAAGCACTTAAAATCATCGGTCCCGAAACACCGAAGTGTGTGAAAAGCATTTCTCCGAAATCGGTATATACCTCTTTATAGGTGTCTGTATCTCTTATGGTTATTGAAACATTTTTAAGGGAAAGTCCCTGTAATTTCTTTACCCATGCTTCCTCGGTTTCAAGAGGAACAAGCGAGGGAGCGGGAGGAGTTACGGTATGCCCCACACACTCGGAAAGCGTGTATCCGTCACCCGTTGAGCCTGTTAACGGATAAGACATACCACCCGTTGCAATTATAACATTAGGGGCAAAATATTTATTTCCGTTTTCCGTTATTACACCCGTAATACCGTTTTCATCAGTAAGAAGTGCAGTTACACGCTCCCCTGTTATGATTTTTGCTCCGTTATTTTTAGCGTAAGAGACAATGGCATCAACAATATCCACAGCCTTGTCCGATTCGGGAAAAACTCTGTTTCCTCTTTCAATTTTAAGAGGAACACCCATTTCCTCAAAAAGATCCATTGTATCATAGGGCATAAATCTCGAAAAAGCACCGTAAAGAAAACGGGCATTACCGGGGATAGCATCCATAAGCTCATTTACCAGAGTACAGGCATTTGTTACATTACATCTGCCCTTTCCCGTAATCATAAGCTTTCTTGCAGGTCGGGGATTTCTTTCAAGCACCGTCACATCAAGTCCCCTTTCGGCAGCCTTACCCGCAGCCATAAGCCCTGCAGCACCGCCGCCTATTACAATTACATCTGTCATCATAAAACACCTCTGACTGAATATTATAATATATTTGTCGAACTATTTCAAGTGTAAGCCGAAGCATAATATCTTTTGTATATATATTGATTTTTTATTTTCATTTTGTTAGAATAACCTCGGTTTATTTGTGAGGTATTTGTATGGGAAATGATATAATAAAAAAGGAGCAGACAAAAGGTCGGTTTTATATAATCGGCACTGCTCTTTTATGGGGACTTGCAGGTGTTTGCGTAAAATCCATTCCGTGGAATTCTTTATCAATTATGGCTTCACGCTGCGGAATCGGAATACTGATGTTCGGTGCTTTAAGAAAGAGCTTTAAGATACATTTTAATAAATACACTCTTTTCGGTGCCGTAATGATGAGCATAACGGGCATACTTTATATGATGTCAATAAAGCTCACTACTGCCGCAACCGCAATAGTTTTACAGTATACAGCACCCATTTTTGTATTTTTATATTCCGTTATTTTCCAGAAGCGAAAAGCAAAGCTTTCCGAAACACTGATAGTACTCCTTGTTTTCGGCGGCTGTGTGCTTTCATTCGTTGGTGAGCTTGACCCCACGAAAATGCTCGGAAATATTTTAGGTATTCTGTCAGGTGTTTCCTTTGCCGCACAGATAATAGCGTTCAGCGAAAAAAGAGCCGATTCAAACGACGGGATGTATCTCAGCAATATAATAAGCTTTATTACCTGCCTTCCGTTTATGTTCTTTGACAAGAATATGGCGTTTTCCCCGAAAATCATTTTCTGGGTGCTTGTGCTCGGTATTTTCCAGTACGGACTCGCAAACATATTCTATGCAAAGGGCTGTCAGATAGTAAATAAGATTGAGACCTCCCTGCTTCTAACCATTGAGCCTGTTTTTAACCCCATACCCGTGCTTCTTATCACGGGAGAAATGCCGGGTCCTCTCGCACTTGTCGGCTTCGTTATCGTAATCGCAGGCGTTACCCTTTACGGCATTTTACCGATAATCGAAAAGAAATTAAAAAAAGCATAGCAATAAACTGCAGACTTCCCGAAAAAAGAGAGAAGTCTGCAATTTTTTGTTATAACTAAATAATAATTTAACATCGCAATTTGGTTAAAAATCAAATTAGCCTTGAGCGATGAAAAAATATTTCAATTTTGCAGGGGGCGTCCCGCAAACCGTAAAAATTTTATATATTATTCATTTCCCAAGGCTAAATTAATATATTTCAAAATAATTCTTTCTGCAGTCAAGTATTCCCTCTTTTTTAAGCTTTCCGATCTCCGTTGAGAGACCGCTTCGGTCAACCTCCAAAAAATCGGCAAGCTTCTGTCGGTCAAAAGGAATCGTAAAGCTGTTAGAACCTGCTTTTTTTGCCTGAAAGCCGAGATACGCAAGAAGCTTTTCTCTTGTGGTGCGTTTTGATGTGATGTCAATTTTCTGATGAAACATTACCGTCTTTGTCGCAAGGTCTTTCATAAGATTAAAGATCATTTTTTGATGAAAAGCACAATTATTAGCACAAGTATGAAGAATATGCCTACAGTCTATCAGCATAATTTCCGAAGGCTCATTTGCTATAACAGAAACAGGAACAGCCTCTACTCCCGCACAAGCAAATGCCTCAGCAAACAGTTGCGACGGTTCAACAATACTTAAAATGCTTCTGTTACCGTAATAATCCACCTGTTCCACCTGCACAGAGCCGGAAAGGACAATTCCTATATATTTAGAAGGCTTGCCTTCTGCAAGGATGGTATATTTTTTATCGAAAAAATCAACCTTTGCATTAAGACAATGAAGCATTTTACTTATATTATCCTCTTCGATATCCTCAAATAAGGGACATTTTTTCAGAATTTCCAGATATTTTTTCATTTTTTGTTCCTTTTGTTGAAATTTCAACATATATTATATCCCGATTATACTATACTATCAATGAAAGTTCAAGGAGGTATTATTGTGCAAATTGCATTTTTTGACACGAAACCATATGACAAAACGGCATTTGATAAGTACGCAGATGAATATGGTATAAAAATAAAATATTTTGAAACAAAGCTTAATGAAGATACCGTGTTTCTTGCAAAGGGCTCGGAGGCAGTATGCGTGTTTGTAAACGATACGATAAATAAAGAGGTCATTGATGCTCTTTATGAAATGGGAATAAAAATTCTTCTTTTAAGATGTGCGGGCTTTAATAATGTGGATATCAGGTATGCACACGGAAAGATACATGTGTTACGAGTTCCGGCTTATTCACCCTATGCCGTTGCCGAACACGCTATGGCACTGCTTCTTACCTCCGTAAGAAGAATACACAAGGCATATATCCGCTCCCGTGATTTCAATTTCAGCCTGTCGGGGCTTACGGGATTTGACCTGCACGGCAAGACAGTCGGTGTTATCGGAACGGGAAAAATCGGCAAAGTCTTTATTGATATATGCAAGGGCTTCGGAATGAATGTGCTCGCATACGATAAATTCCCCGACAAAAGCTTAGAAGACAATAAAAAGGCAAGCTATGTTTCACTCACTGAGCTTTTTGAAAACAGCGATATAATTTCACTTCACTGTCCCCTGACGGAAGAAACCGATCACATCATAAATGAAGAGGCACTTTCATTATGCAAGAAGGGTGTTGTTATAATCAACACATCAAGAGGTGCTTTAGTTGATGCGGATGCACTTTTAGAAGGTATAAAAACAAGAAAAGTCGGTGCTGCCTGCCTTGATGTTTACGAAGAAGAAAGCGACCTTTTCTTCGAGGATAATTCGGGACATATTTTAGAGGATGACACACTTGCCCGTCTTATATCTATGCCTAATGTCATAGTGACGTCACATCAGGCATTTTTAACGGAAGAGGCACTTACAAACATTGCAGAAACAACAATAAAAAACCTCATTGATTTTTCAGAAAATTCACAGTGCAGTAACGAGCTGTGCTTTAAAGGTGAAACAGCAGAAGACTGCAAAAACGGAAAATGCTTTTAATTTCAAAAAAAAGGAGTAAATATCATGATAAGAAAGATAATAAAAATAGATGAAGAAAAGTGCAACGGCTGCGGTGCGTGTGCCGCTGCCTGTCACGAAGGTGCAATCGAAATGATTGACGGAATCGCAAGACTTACCAGAGAGGATTATTGCGACGGTCTCGGAGATTGTCTTCCTGCCTGCCCCACAAATGCAATAAGCTTTGAGGAAAGAGAAGCCCCCGAATATAATGAGGAAGCCGTAATGCAGGCAAAAATGCAAAAATCCGGTATGAAGCTTCCCTGCGGATGTCCCGGAACAAACTCTAAAGCAATAAAAAGAGAGATAAGTGCTCCCGTAAAAGCCGTATCTGTCACCGGTCAGCTTCAGCAATGGCCCTGTCAGATAAAGCTCGTTCCCGTAAACGCTCCATATTTTGACGGTGCAAATCTTCTTGTTGCGGCGGACTGCACGGCATATGCATACGGAAATTTCCACAATGATTTTATAAGAAATCACATAACGCTCATAGGCTGTCCCAAGCTTGATGAGGGTGATTATGCCGAGAAGCTTACGGCAATAATAAAAAATAACAACATAAAAAGTGTAAAGATAGTGCGTATGGAGGTTCCCTGCTGCGGCGGAATCGAAAACGCAGTAAAAAGAGCCTTACAGGCATCGGGAAAATTCATTCCATGGCAGGTGGTTACAATTTCCACAGACGGAAAAATTCTTGATTGACATAATTGAAAAGTAGCCAAACATATGATAAAATAAATTAAAAATTATCGGAGGAAACAAAATATGTTTATAACAAACGATATAAAATATATAGGTGTAAATGACCATCAGGTAGACCTTTTTGAGGGACAGTACATCGTACCTAACGGTATGGCTTACAATTCATACATCATACTCGATAAAAAGATAGCTGTTATGGATACCGTTGATGTGAATTTTACACACGAATGGCTTGATAATATTCAGAACACTTTAGACGGCAAAAAGCCCGATTATCTCATCGTTCAGCATATGGAGCCGGATCATTCCGCAAACATCGTAAATTTCTTAAAGGCATATCCTGAAGCAAAAATTGTAGCCTCTGCTAAAGCATTTAAGATGATGAAAAACTTCTTCGGAACAGATTACGAGGACAACAGAATCGTTGTGGGTGACGGTGATACACTTTCCCTCGGACAGCATGAGCTTACATTCGTAACAGCTCCCATGGTGCATTGGCCCGAGGTTATTGTTACCTATGACAGCACGGATAAGGTGCTTTTCTCTGCTGACGGCTTCGGAAAATTCGGTGCTCTCGATGTTGAAGAGGACTGGGCATGCGAGGCAAGAAGATATTATTTCGGTATCGTAGGAAAATACGGCACACAGGTACAGGCACTTCTCAAGAAGGCTGCAGGACTTGAAATTGAAAAGGTATGTCCTCTTCACGGCCCCGTACTTTCCGATGATCTCGGTTATTATCTCGGACTTTATAATACTTGGTCATCCTATCAGCCTGAAGAAGAGGGCATAGTGATTGCCTACACATCAATTTACGGCAACACTAAAAAGGCTGTTTTACAGCTTGCAGAAAAGCTTAAAGCAAAGGGCTGTCCTAAAGTAGTCGTAAACGACCTTGCACGCTGCGATATGGCAGAAGCTGTTGAGGATGCTTTCAGATACAGTAAAATCGTTCTTGCAACAACCACCTATAATTCCGAAATTTTCCCATTTATGCGTGAATTTATAAATCACCTTACTGAAAGAAATTTCAGCAACCGTACCGTAGGCTTCATTGAAAACGGCTCATGGGCTCCCCTTGCTGCAAAGATAATGAAAAATATGTTTGAAAAGAGCAAAAATCTCACTTTCTGCGAAAATACCGTTTCAATAATGTCGGCAATGAATGAAAAGAATGCCGATGAAATCGAAGCTCTTTCCGATGAGCTTTGCAAGGATTATCTTGCACAAAGTGCTGATACCGCAAACAAAAATGACCTTACCGCACTTTTCAAAATTGGCTACGGTCTTTATGTAGTAACCTCAAATGACGGCAAAAAGGATAACGGACTTATCGTAAACACCGTAACACAGGTTACAAATACCCCAAACAGAATTGCGGTTACAATAAATAAGGAAAATTATTCACATCATATCATTAAACAGACAGGCAAAATGAATGTAAACTGCCTTACCGTTGAAGCACCCTTCAAGGTATTTGAAGTATTCGGTTTCCAAAGTGGCAGAAATGCGGATAAATTTGCTGATTGCGAACCTCTTCGTTCCGATAACGGTCTTGTGTTCCTCCCCCGTTATATTAATTCCTTTATGTCACTTAAGGTAGAGCAGTATGTGGATCTCGGCACTCACGGAATGTTTATCTGCGAGGTAACGGAAGCAAGAGTTATTTCAGATAAGGAAACCATGACTTATTCATATTACCATGCGAATGTAAAGCCAAAGCCTCAGACAGAAGGCAAAAAGGGATGGGTATGTACCATATGCGGATATGTTCACGAGGACGAGAATCTTCCCGATGATTTCATCTGCCCCTTATGTAAGCACGGTGCATCTGATTTTGAAAGAATAAAATAATCTCGTAAAGGAGTTTTTTACCATGTGCGAAAACAACAGATTTTTTATTTGTTCCCATTGCACAAACATCGTGGGAATGATCAACTCTTCGGGCGTACCCGTAGTATGCTGCGGTGAACCAATGAAGCAGTTAGTGCCCGGAACGGTTGATGCAAGTCTTGAAAAGCATGTGCCCGTCGTATCGGTAAAATGCAAGACTGTAACCGTAAATGTGGGAAGCGTTGAGCATCCTATGACCGACGAGCATTATATTATGTGGGTATATCTTGAAACCACAAAGGGCGGACAGAGAAAATGCCTTTCACCGGGCGAAGCCCCTACGGTTACTTTCAAGCTTGACGACGAAAAGGCTGTAGCAGTCTATGCTTACTGCAATCTTCACGGTCTTTGGAAGACTGATATCTGATTAGGCTTATATACGGAGGTGTAAAAGATGCAGGAATTGAAGCTGGGTGTTGCATATCACGGCAACAGATTGCTTTCCAATGCCGAAAGAGATATGAAGGATATACTGAATCATAACTTCAATACCGTGGTTCATATGTTTTCTCATAACGATTGGGACAGAAGTGCCTCAGTTATGAAAGAAATATTCGATATGACATATTCTCTCGGTCTTGATATATGGGTGGATAATTGGGGCCTTGCAGGTACTCCCGGTGACAAATCACATTTTCTCTGCTATCACCCCGAAGCACATCAGTATTTTTCAGACGGCAAAATGAGACCTGTAAATGTCTGCTATAACAACCCAACATTCATTTCATGGGTAAAGGAATGGATAGATAAGGTCTATGAGTGTGGCGGCAGAAAAATATTCTGGGATGAGCCTGTGCTTCCCTCCGACAAAACCAGCTTCGCTTGTGCCTGCCCCGTTTGCAAAAAGCTTTTTGAGGAAAGATATCAAAGAGCCATGCCCGTGATTCCCGATAAGGACTGCTATGATTTTCAGGAGTGGTCAATCGTCCGTCATTACAAAGAGGTAACAGGCTATTCCGCTTCAAAGGGAATGGAAAACATCGTCTGCGTAATGCTTTACGAGGGACTTGGCATAAATCTTTCCAATCTCGGAGCATTGGGTGAGCTTGAAACAATAGATAATATCGGCTGTGACCCTTATTGGGTGGGAAACACAGAAATTGAAAATTCACCCGAAAAAATTTATAAATACGTATATGATGCAACAATAAAAAATCTTGATACCTGCAAAAAAGCAGACAAGAGCCATAACATATGGATACAGGGCTTTGCAATTCCTGAGGGACAGGAAAACAGAATAATTTATGCTGCAGATGCCGCTTACGATGCAGGTGCAAGAAATATAATGCTCTGGGGCTACAGAGGAAGCGAGGGAAATGACTACCGTTCAAAAAATCCCGATCTTCTGTGGCATAAGGCAGGTCAGGCTATGGAAAGACTGCAGAACAAAGAGCACGACCGCATAATTTCAGAAGCAAGGAAAGCTATGGGATTATAATACATAAAGCACACTCACTTCAAATATAATATCCTTGCATCTTACTGTCATATTTTTTCAAAACCACCCTTGTTATGTTAAAATGGTTATGTTAATATAATCCTGTAAACATAAACTGTAAGGGTGGTTTTTATATGTGCAATTCTGTATTTGTATGTGATGCTCCGTACCTTGCAAAGGGTGACGGAGCAACTAACGACCGCGCGGCAATTCAGAAGGCTATTGATGATGTGTATTCACTTGGCGGCGGTAAGGTTATTCTCAATTCAGGAAAAACCTTTCTAAGCGGAGGTGTTATATTAAAAGACAATGTCGAGCTTCATTTTGAAGACG
>CAYTRD010000032.1:0-23135 GCA_964440255.1 uncultured Ruminococcus sp.
TGAAGTCGTACAAATGGTGGTGAAAGCTTCAAAAAATCGGGCAGAACTTCACCGTAATCAGTTTTTCTTGCGGCATTATTGAAGCCGTGAACGGGTTTGATTTTACCTGTTATACTTCCAAAATCAACATTAATTTCAGTCATTATCTCTCCACCTTTTTATATACAGATATTCTCCCGACGGATGTATCCCGATTCTTTCAAAACCGCATTTTTCATAAAGCTTCTGTGCAGATATATTTTCTGCGGAGGTTCGAAGAAACAGACCTCCGAAGCCTGCATTTTTTAATTCCTCAAATACAAAGCTTATAAGCGATTTTCCTATTCCCTGCCCCTGATATCTGTCAGCAACAGCAATTCCGAACCACGGAATACTGGTATTTATATCCCATATGAAGCACAATGCAATTACTTCTTTTTCATCGGTCGCAATAAAAAAACGGTGGTCTTTTTTGCCGTTAATAAAAAACTCCATTGTGCGTTTTTCATTTCCGTGATTCACATTAAAAAACGAAGCCGATCGCTCACTCATATTGTCAAAAAATGACTGCACCATTTCTTTATCCGATTCTTTAAGAGGTCTTATTATCATATAATAAATTCACCGCTTCCATATCCCATTAAAACATTACCGTTATAAACGCTGACATCAAGCTTGTTATCTGCAGATACATTAATCTTGATATTCTTATCTGTTCTTTCCCATCTGACGCTGACTCTACCGTAAGGCGTATCAAGCGACGCACTCGCATATTCAAGCGAAGATATAAAATCGGGCTTGATAATTACTTTTTTGTGATTAAGTCCGTCAGGATTATATCTTATTCCGCTGACCTTGGATATAAACCAGTTTGCAATATCACCGAAGAAATGATGATTAAGGGAATCACATTCATTAAAATCAGGAAAGAAGGATTCGGGAAGTGCAGTCAGCCCCTGCTTTACAAAGTGACCGTAAGATGGCCACTCGGGACGGGTTATCATCTTATATGCCAAATCACCAAAGCCATAGTCGGAAAGAAGATGGAACATAATTCTTGCACCGAGAATACCGAAATCAATAAAATCATCATTCCTATGAATAATATCAACAAGAATTTTTACTGCTTCTTCCTTTTCATTTTCATCAAACACATCAAAATATACAGCCCAAGCCTGTGAGGTCTGACAGTTTGTATCGGCAATAAGAGTTTTTTCATTAACAAACTCTTTTCTTACTGCACATCTTATATCATTATAAAGCTTTTCTGTATATTCCTTTTCAATATTTTTACCGACTGTATCAAAAATGAATATTGCTTTTTTGCATATATCCATAAAGTTTACATTACTCGTGAATTCTCTTGATGCTTTAATATTACCGTTTCCGCCTACGGGACACCAATCACCGAGACCGTGTTTAACAAGGCCTTTTTCATTTCTTGTACCTTCTGCCCATAAAAGATATCTGTAAACAGCATCAGCATTATCTTCAAGAATCTTTTTATCATTTTTATAAAGATATGTGTAGTAAGGAACATATGTCAGAAAAGCATCCCAAGACGGCCCTGTCCCGAACCCCCAGCCTGTTGTCGGAATGATTGCACAAACCTCACCGTCTTCAAGCTGTGATGCTCTTACATTTACCATCCATTCGGAAAAGCTATTTTCACAGCTATACATCATCAGCATATGTTCCGCCGAAAGGGCAATATCACCTGTCCAGCCGTTTTTTTCACGGTGGGGACAGTCTGTGGGAAAATAGAAGAAATTGGCAAGGTCTGAAACCTTACACATATTATAGAGCTTATTTGCCGTTTCATCCGAACAGGAAAATGTCGCTGTATTTTTGAGCTCGGAATTGCATATAACAAAGGATAACAGCTCTTTTGTTGCCTGAGCCTCTGTAATTCCCGTTACCATACAGTATCTTGCACCGTGATAAGTAAAACAAGGCATAAAAGTGTCTTCTTCACCTGAACAGATAAAAACATCTCTTTGAGAATATCCGTCGGGGTAGAAATTTATGTTTCTGTATGTAAGCTCACCCTTATCTGTGAGATATTCACCAAACTGAAGCTCAATTCGCTGTCCCTTTTCACCTTTGATTTTAAGAAGAGGAACACCTGCCTTATTTACGCCGAAATCGTAAATAAAGCCATTCTTTATATAAGATTTTTCTAAAGGCTCAATATATGCCATTTTATTATGAATCATATAATCATCGGCAATACTACCCTTTTTGATGCTGACGGGAGACAAAATCTCGCCTGTGGGCTTAACAGCCTCAGCTTCGCAGATTTTCGGAGTACCTTCAGGAGCAACGCAAGGTTTTGCATTTTTCCAGCGGGAGCTGTCAAAGGAGATTTCATTCCAGCCTTTAATTTCTTTTGTTGCGTCATATCTTTCACCACAGCGGAAATCATCAAAATATAAAGGCGAATCAGCACAAAGAACACTTTCATCAGCTTCAATAACAGAAGTATCTCCGTATTCTGATTTTGTTTCAATACAGAATGCAACACAGGGTGAACGGCGAAAGGACGCTTTTTCAAAATCCCATATTTCACCGCCGGGATTGTTGAGCATACCGTTTCCGAGCTGGATTCCTATTACATTCTTACCTTGCACTAAATAATCACCGATATCATAATTATCATAATACTTAATATCATCGGGATTTGACACATAAGGTGCAATTATACCCTTTGTTATCTCTTTCCCGTTTATCCAGAGCCTATAGAAACCGAGACCGCATATTGTAATTTCTGCATTTTGAGGAGTAATTTCAAAATTCAGCTCTTTTCTGAAATACGGTGACGGAACAAATTTATAGAATGAAGAATATTCTTCGGTTGCACATATAAATTTTTCTGAAAATTTCATAAGCACTCTCCTTTATTTTACAAATAGATATTAAATCAAAATGACATAAATATCAATACAAAACAAAAAAATCCGCTGTCCAAAAAAAGGACAGCGGTAAAAATAATAATTATTTCTTCTTTTCCCAACCGTCAAAGATTTCATCAAAGTCATAAACATTGTGCTCATCTTTTGAGTGGTTAGTATACCATACCTGTGCAAAGAAGGGATTTGTCTTTGCGATTTCATCGTAATTCCACTTCTTTACGGGAAGGAAGCATTCGGGGCACCAATGACCGCCGAGAAGGATAAGATTGGGGCTTGCTTCAAATTCATGACCGCAGCATCCGCACTTCCATGTAAGCTTTGTAACAAGGTCACCCTTTGTCATTGTTTCACTTAAGCATTCACCGCCGCGGAACTCGGCTGCCTTCTTCATATCCTCGATATCAAGCTCAGACTTCGGCTTGCTCTCATCATAACCGTGATCAAGAACATAGTTTTCAGCAGCTTCATTTCTCTTATCGGGACTTTCAAGCTTAAATTCGTCCCAGTTGTTGGGAATCTTGAGATAATCCTCATAAGAGCCGTAGTAAGCGGAAAGTCTTACGGGATCCTTTGTCTTTATCCAGTCAAGTGTACCCCATCTTTCAGTCATTGCGATCTTCTTCATAAAGGGCTTTGCACATGCACCGATAAGCTTCTTTGTGGGGATATACTTGGGAATTCTGAAATAGAATTCACACTGATTTGCAAGGTGATCAAAATAGTCCTTAACGGGCATATTTGCACGGAAATGGAGATAATCTTCAAGAATATCACCGTCTGCATAATACTGACCGTGGAAGTTCTTTGTTGTGAACCAGTTAGGATCAAAGAGAGTCTTGGGAGAACCGAGACCGATGCAGCCGAGAAGAAGCTCTTCAAATTCATAGTTGGTAAGTCTGTATTCCTTACCTGAACCGATGTTATAGAATCTTCTGAAGAATTCCTCTGGAAGATCTTCTGTAACAAAGTTTCTCATAAGTCTGCCTGAGTCTTCAACAGTACACCATTCGAGCATACCGTTAAGAGGAACGTGATACATAATGGGTTCCATATTGTGAAGAATTGCAGGATAAAGGATACCGGACTGACGCATCACAACCCAATGCTTGATTCCGCTTTCAACGAAAACTCTTTCAGCCATAACCTTTGAAATTGCATAATGGTCATAAACGGAAACCTTGATGGGGTCACCGCATCTGCCCCAATGAATGGGTGTGTTTCTGTCGCCTGTTTCAGCAACAGAGCCTATGTAACAAACCTTGATATCGTCAGCATTGGGCTGTGCAAGAACAGCCTTGCAGATGTTTTCGGCAGCACCGACATTGACTTTTCTTGTACTATAAGGCTTATAGTCAGCAGCAGGAGAAACCATACCACCGATGTGAAGAACATAGTCTGCACCTGTTATGCCCTTGAGAATTGAATCATACTCGAGGAAGTCACCCCAAATGATCTCAACATTCTTCTTGCCCATATAAGGCATAAGAAGCTCTTTATTCTTATCGCTGGGACGGGCAAGGAAATTGATCTTTACATCTCCGAGCTTATAAAGCTCCTGAAAAGCTGCCCAACCCATATTACCGGTACCGCCGGTGAGAAATACTGTTTTCATAATAAAATACCCCCTTATGAAATATTGTTTATAATTTAACAGATTTGATTTATATAGTAAATACAAAAATCAATAATTTAACTGTTAATTAATATTTATTTCATAAATTGATTCCGAAAATTACATAAATCGCATCAGCAAGACTGAGATAAAGCTTCATAAGAACCTTCTGAATTTTACCCATAACAGCATCAAGCTTTGTCATATCACCGTATTCAGTAAGATACTCGCCACCGTTAAGAATGTATTCTGATATTGTAAGTACCTCTGATTCATAAACAGATGTATCATTTTCATTGATGGTCAACATACGAAGTCCTCTGTTTGACAAATCACCGTAAGACTCAAAAGTACAGCCGGGTGTGTTAACAATATCAACACCGTTTTTTGAAACAGTATAAGAATTCAGATGGTCGTGACCTGAAAAAACTGCAACAACATCACCTGTTTCAACAAATGCATCAAACTGACCGTAGTTATAATAGCCGGGACAAGGCACCTCGAGAAGGAATCCGTCCTTTATTTCGTTAACAAACGGGAATATCGTATAAGATTTACCGTCAAAATTAAGTGTAGCTTCACCCAATGCAAAAGGAGCTTCATAGAAAAGGAGCTCATATGCTTCCTGTACCACAATATGCTGGAAAGCCATAGCAGGTACAGTTTCACCGCCGTTTGCAGCCTTTACCTCGGCAGATGTATTCTTATACCATTCGATCTGATCTTCGTGAACACAGTCATATCCGAGACGGTTACCGTCTTCATCATATGAATAACTGTTGGAATCAAACATATAAAGATTGTAAGCTATCCTGCTTCCGTCGGAGCTTTTAACAGTAAGATTATGAGTGCCGACACCTGTAAGTGAGGGGTCTGCATCGTATGCAAGACAGTACTTACCGCCGTAAAGCTTGTACATGGCGAAGAGCTCCTCACGGGAAACACCCTGTTCATCGTCGTGGTTACCAAAAACAAATGTAAAATATGTTTCAGATTCCACAAAAATATCACAAAGCTCCTTAATAGCATCAGCCTTTTTTTCTTTAGATGCAGTTGAGTTATCGCCGCCAAGAACAACTAAATCAGGGTCATGGAGCTCAATCATATCCTTTATGAACTCAACAGAGGTTTTGTGAATGGGATAATCATCCTGTATATCACAGATATTGAAAATTTTAAATTCACCGTTTTCGTCAAATTTCAACACATCATTTTCACCGGGAACTGCAGCAAATGCAACACTAACAAGTGACAGGATCATAAATACCGAAAGTAATAAACAAATAATCTTTTTCATAATAACTCCTTCTGAAAATTTATCATATTAATTCTACTACCAAAAACTTACAAAGTCAAATCAGCTTCTGATTTTCGTCAGAAACACTAATATTTATTTTACAATATTAGTGAATTTTACAGAAATATTTTTTAATTATTGATATTAAAAATTTATTGATTTATTATTAATATGATTTTTCACAGAAAGGATGTTTATTATGAATAAACCTGTTCTCGGAATACAGCTTTACACATTAAGAGATTTCTGCCAGAATGCAGAAGACTTTGATGCAATTCTTGCCTATCTTGCAGGTCTCGGAGTAACAGATGTACAGATATCTGCAATCGGTCCTATTGAAGCCACAGTGCAGAAAGAAATACTTGATAAAAACGGAATGAAGGTATGTGTTACACATAAGCCTTTTGAACGTTATGTCAACGATACCGACGCACTTATTGAAGAGCATAAAATTATTGATTGCTACGCTTTAGGACTGGGTGGGGCTCCCTCCGAATCAAGAGATACAAAGCAAGCAGTCGATGCATTTATTGAAACTGTAAAGAAATTTTCGGAAAAGCTTAAGGCAAACGGTATGACATTCAATTATCATAATCACGATTTTGAATTCAAGGTAATGGACAACGGTCAGACTATGATTGATTATCTCATTGAAAATACCGACCCCGAGGTTTTCCATTTTATTCCCGATGTTGCGTGGATTCATTTTGCAGGAGCAGATCCCGTCGAATACCTTAAGAAAATGAAAGGAAGAGTAAAGGTCTGTCATTTCAAGGATTATGTTTTAGTTGACGGTGAAAGAAAATTCTGCACATTAGGTGAAGGAAGAGTTGACCTTAAAGCCTGCTACGAAGCCTGCAAGGAGCTTGATATTCCCTATATTATGTATGAACAGGACATAGATTGGATTGACGGAGATGCAAAAAAAGCCACAAAGCTTTCATGGGAATTTATGCAGACACTTGAAGATTAAAACTCAATACAGAATTACGGCATCGGAATAACCGATGCCGTAAAATTTATACTTTTATCATATCCCTTATTCTTAACAGAGTGAGTCTTTTTCTCATATAAGGAGAATATTTTACACAAAGGTCAAAATATTCCTGTTCTTTTTCTATATCGGCTACGGAAATTTTACATCCTGCCTTCACCATAGCAGCTCTTACTTCATCATAAGACGGAACACTTCTTATAATTTCTCTGATTTTCTGCCAATTCTCGCCGATACTTTCAGGCTTTACCGAATCTACGATATTTTCGGGGAAATTCAGTTTTCTGACATCTTCAGCCATATCTCCGTAAACACGGAATACCGTATCCCAGTCCACATTTTCATATGCTCCCGTGACATTTTCAATAAGGGCTAATTCATTATAGAATTTCAGCATTTCGAGTGTACAGACCCCAACATCCTCACCGTGGTAATTGGGTATAATTCCCAAAGGTAACTGAAGACATTCAATTAGATGTGCAATTATATGCTCACATCCGCTTCCGGGTCTCGAGTTTTTTACAAAGCTCATAGCAATTCCCGTCATTAAAAGGCTTTCGAATATTTTTCCCGCTGTTTCTTCGTCGTTTACAGTTACACAGTCAGCCATTGTAAGAAGAATATCAACTGCATCTTTTGTTAACTTCGCTACCCTTTCGCATATGTATTCATCCGTCAGAAGATTCGATACACGCCAATCAATAAGTCCCACATATTTTGCCATCATATCACCGAAGCCAGATGATTTGAGATAAGAGGGTGCGGCTGCAAGAATACGGGTATCGCCTATAATTACCTCAGGGCTTTTGGCAACATAAGAAGACTTAAATCCGTCTTTTACAATAGGTGATGTATCTGATGCAAAGCCGTCCATTGAGGGTGCAGTTGCAAATATGCAAAGCTTTTTATCAGCCCTTGCACAGGCAAGTCTGCAAGGGTCATTTACAGAGCCTGTACCCACAGACAACACAGCAATATCCCTGTCTTTTATCATTGAAACAAGTTCATCAACATGCTTCATATCGGCAACTCTGATAAAATCATAAATTTTCAATTCCACATTAAAATCCCTTATGCTTTCAAGTATACCCTCTGCCGCTTTTAATGTGTTTTTATCTGCCACAAGAAGAATATTTTCTGAAAAATTATTTTCTTTCAGAATAGTACCGACTTCTGTTACAAGCCTCGAACCGATTCTGACATCCTGCACCGTTGTTTCGTGCTTTCTTCCGCAGGGGCAGGGCTTTTTGAATTCTTCTATTATATCCATTATTGCTGACATATTATTTCCTCCGTCAGAAGTTACTGAAATACTCAATTATCGCATCTGTATTTTCAGTATTATGTTCTGTTTCTTTAGAAAAAAGCCTTGCTGCATTTTCAAAAGAAATACTACATACCTCACTTATATATAAGCATAAATTACAGGCACTTGCAATAAAGAGTGCTCTTGAATAAATATCAAGGTCATTTACTGCCTTGAGATAATATCTGTAAATAAGGTACTTACATAGTTTACAGAGCTTTTCATTATTTATATCATAATATTTCTGCAAACAATTAAAAGGCGGTTCGCAATCAACACATTTCCCGAGATAATCTTTCCATTCATCCGTAAGAATCTCAAGTGACTGCAATTTTTCTGCAAACTGCTTTATAAATTCAATGCTGAAATCAGGGAAATCACTGATATAAACCAAATCAATATCAAGAGAATCATCCGCTGATGTATAAAGCAGGAACTGCTGAAGCTCTTTATAATCACACCTTTTTTCAAGAAGCTTTTCCCTTGAAGCTATAAGAAGTCCGAGAACCTCATCGTCACCGTGATATTCGGGCGTAGGATAGCAGTTTTTATTGATATCACTGCAAAAAATTAATCTGCAGGCTTCCGGACAGGACAAAGAAAGACTGACTTCCGTAAAGCCGTCATATTCTTCAACAAATCTCGGATGAGTACGGCATATTTCGCTTGTAAATTCTTCACCAAGTCTCAGATGAATATCACAAAGTCCCTCGTCATTCAGGAAAGGACATCTTCCGTCAACAAGTGAAAAACATTTATCGCCTTCAATATCGGTAATTATACAGCCTCTGATTATTTCTCCGATTGAATCGTTTATATTAAGATACTTATTATATGTATTTTTATCGATTATAATTTCCCACGCCTTACAGCAAGAGTCCGGACACTCTCCTGCTATACAGGAAAACTTTTCATAATACGACGGATAATATTTTTTCATAAAAACTCCGAAAAAAGCACCATGCATAAACACGGTGCTTTAATTAATCAGATGGAAATTTCCATAGCAGTATCGTAAAGTGAAAGGTCTATGGATTTCTTCATATTAAGTGCTTCTACGATTTCAAAATCAACGATTTTTTCTTTCTGCATAGCAACAACACGGTTGCCGATACCGTCAAGAAGAAGGTGTGCTGCATATGAGCCCATCTGGCTGCCTACAACTCTGTCCTTAACGGAGGGTGAACCGCCTCTCTGTACATGACCGAGAACAGATGCTCTTGCTTCAACACCGAGATTATGCTCAATATATTTTGCAAGTGCAGATACACCGTTGATGCCCTGTGCTTCAAGCTTTTCGTTAACACCTTCTGCAACAACGATAATAAAATGTCGCTTTCCGGTCTTCTGAGTTCTTCTCATTCTTTCGATAATATCTCTTTCGATATTGAATTCAAGCTCGGGAATAAGAATTGCTGTTGCACCTACTGCGATACCTGCGTTAAGTGCAAGGAAGCCTGCACGTCTGCCCATTACTTCAACAACCGTACAGCGGTCGTGAGATTCACTTGTATCTCTGATTCTGTCAACCATATCCATTATTGTATTAAGACAGGTATCATAACCGATAGTATAGTCACAGCAAGCAATATCATTGTCAATGGTTCCGGGCACACCGACACAGTTGATTCCTCTTACAGAAAGGTCTCTTGCACCCTTGAAAGAGCCGTCACCACCGATAACAACGATACCCTCAATGCCGTTTTCCTTACAGATATCAATAGCCTTCTGCATACCAGCTTCTGTGCAGAATTCTTTACTTCTTGCAGAATAAAGCATTGTTCCGCCTCTGTGGATAATATCTGAAACGCTTCTTAAATTCATTTCATACATATCGCCTGCCATAAGTCCTGCATATCCTCTTCTTATACCGAGAACTCTGACACCGTTTTCACATCCGGTTCTTACAACTGCTCTGATAGCAGCGTTCATACCGGGGGCATCTCCTCCGCTTGTTAATACTGCGATAGTTTTCATTATGTTTTCCTCCTGCGGGTTGGTTATATTAAAAAATAGTATTAAAATATAATCAATATAATAATAGTTTATTTCGGTAAAGTCAACACAAAAAATTCATTTAATGTCAATTACACACATTTTTTCAAAGCTTCAGCACAACATTTTTTTCGCCCAACAGCCTTTTAAGTCCATCAATCAGTTCATGGCTTGGCTCAAGACGGATCCCTGTTGAAAAATTATAGCTTTTTGTATCCTCATAATAAAGAATAAGCGGTATATTTCCCTCAAAAATGGAACACATCTTTGAAGCCCTTTGGGCATCAATACCATTCTGTGACGAAACCTTGACAAACAGTCCTTTTTTAGACTCTTTTTTCTGAGCAGGTGACTGTGAAGTCTGAGCTTTTGCGGCTACTTCAACGGCGGGCTTGCTCTTTTCATAAGCAGTATAAGCACTTTGTCTTAAAGTATATTCAGCATCGGGGAGCTTATAATTATCAAGATAAGCATCATCATCGGGAATTTCTCTCAGGGGAACGACCTCTTCACAGAGAAGCTTCGGAATCTCATCATCACGAAGAGAAACCTTACCTGTGAGAAGAACGATTTCATCTTCTATAAAAAACTGTCCGTACTTATCGAATTTCTTAGGGAACACAAGCACCTCAACACTTCCGTAAACATCCTCCATTGTAAGGAATGCCATAGTCGTGTCGTTTTTCGTTATTTTCTTTCTGACAGTTGCAAGAATACCTAAAAGCCGCACCTTGTCGCCGTCTTTATAGGGCGAATCAATTTCAGATACCGAAGAAGAAACGATATCCGAGGTTTTTGCACTTCCGAGTCTTCCTGCAAGACGTACATGCTCTGTCATGGGATGGCCTGACATATAAAGACCTGTTGTTTCCTTCTCAAATGCAAGGCGTTGTTTTTCGGGAAACTCTTTTACATTCGGAGGAACAGGCTCAACAGCTTTTGCAAGCTCACTTCCCAGATCAAATAAACCTATCTGTCCCTCAATCTTACCCTTTTTATCATTTTCAAGGGCATTTAAGATATCGTCTATCATAAGGAACATCTGATTTCTGTTAAGACCGAAGCAGTCCACAGCACCGCTTTTTATAAGATTTTCAAGTGCTCTGCGGTTAAGCTCCTTTCCGTAGCAACGCTTACAGAACGAATAGTATGTTTCAAAGGGGCCGTTTTCCTCACGCTCGGCAATAATCTGTTTGATAACTCCGCTTCCGAGATTCTTGATAGCAAGAAGTCCGAAACGAACATTATCACCGACAACAGTAAACTTTTCTTCCGATTCATTTACGCTTGGAGGCAATACCTTAAAGCCGAGGTTTGTCTGACATTCGGTTATATAGCCTACGACCTTATCGGTATTATCAAGAACGGAGGTAAGCATAGCTGCCATAAATTCCTGCGGATAATAGCAACGAAGCCATGCCGTCTGGTATGTTACAAGAGCATACGCAGCCGAGTGGGATTTATTAAATGCATATGAAGCAAACGATGCCATATCGTCAAATATAGCATTTGCGGCTTCTGCCGAAATTCCTCGTTTTATACATCCGTCACACTTTGAACCGCCGTCTGTACCGTCTGAACCGTAAAGGAAGAATTTTCTTTGCTGTTCGAGAACATCAGCCTGCTTTTTAGCAACTGCACGACGCACCATATCTGCAGCACCGAGAGAATAACCTGCAAGCTCACGGAAAATCTGCATAACCTGTTCCTGATAAACGATAGTTCCGTATGTAACATCAAGAATGGGTTTAAGCTCCGGAGTGTGATATTTGATATTGTCAGGATCCTGTCTGTTCGCAAGATATGCCGGTATAAAGTCCATAGGACCCGGTCGGTAAAGAGCAATAACAGCAATAATATCTTCAAGGTTGTGAGGCTGCATATTTATCATAAGTGATCGTATACCGCCGGATTCACACTGAAATACACCGAAGGTACCGCCTTCGCCGAGCATTTTATATACATTCTGATCATCAACATTGATCTTCATTATATCAATGTCGGGATCTTTCTTTTTTATCATTTTTACAGCATCGTCAATAACGGTAAGCGTACGAAGTCCGAGGAAGTCCATTTTAAGAAGTCCGAGAGCTTCTACCCAGCCTTTATAATACTGTGTAACAACAGAATCGCCGCTCTTGAAAAGAGGAACATATTCATCAACAGGCTTATCACAGATAACAACACCTGCCGCGTGCATACCCGTATTTCTTGGCATACCTTCAATTTTAATTGATGTATCAAGAACCTTTTTGACCATGGGGTTCTCATCGTACATCTTTTTAAGCTCCTGATTGGACTGCAGAGCTTTTTCAATAGTCATTCCGAGTTCCTGCGGTATCTCCTTCTGGATAGCAGTACATTCAGCAACTGACATGCCGAGAACCTTACCGACATCGCGAACTGCACCCTTTGCTGCAAGAGTACCGAAGGTTGCAATCTGCGAAACATGATCTGCACCGTAACGGCGTACAACATAATCGATAACCTCCTGTCTTCTTTCATAACAGAAGTCAATATCGAAGTCGGGCATACTTACTCGTTCTGGGTTAAGGAAACGTTCAAACAGGAGAGAATAACGCATAGGGTCGATATCCGTAATACCGCAGGTATATGCAGCAATGCTTCCCGCACCCGAGCCTCGTCCGGGACCTACGGGAATACCGACACTTTTTGCATAGTTAATATAATCCCACACTATAAGGAAATAGTCTATAAAGCCCATCTGATTTATGATTCCGAGCTCATAGTTCAAACGCTCCATATATTCTTCGGGATAATTTTCACCGTAGCAACGCACCATTCCTTTATAACAAAGGTCAGAGAAATATTCAAAATGGTCACGGTTATCCGGCACTTCAAAAATAGGAAGCTTTGTGTTGCCGAATTCAAACTCAACATGGCAACGCTCTGCAATTTTATTTGTATTTTCTACAGCTTCGGGAATATCGGGAAACAATGCAGCCATTTCATCGCCCGATTTTACATAGAACTCTTCTGTTTCAAAGCCCATTCCCGTGTCTTCTTCAATAGTGTGCTTTGTTGCAATACAGACAAGAATCTTCTGAATTTCAGCATCTTCACGAGTAATATAATGAGCATCGTTGGTAACAACAAGGGGAATATCAAGCTCTCTTGCAAGCTTTATAATATGTGGATTGGAGGCTTTCTGGTCAGCAATTCCGTGATCCTGTATTTCAAGAAAATAGTTTCCCTTTCCGAATACATTCTGATACCAGAGAGCAGTTTCTTTTGCCTTTTCATAGTCGCCCTTAAGTATGGCCTGAGGAATTTCACCTGCAAGACAGGCAGAAAGACAGATAAGCCCCTCGTGATACTTTTCGAGAAGCTCTTTATCTACTCTCGGCTTTGTATAGAAGCCTTCAGTCCAGGCGGCAGAAACCATCTTTATAAGATTTTGATAGCCTGTCTGATTTTCGGCAAGAAGCACAAGATGGTATCTTTCATTATCAAGTCCGTGTACCTTATCGAAGCGTGTACGCTGTGCAACATAGACCTCACAGCCTATGATTCCGTTGATTCCCTCTGCCTTACATGCTTTATAAAAATCAACAGCACCGTACATAACACCGTGGTCGGTCATTGCGATACTTTTCATACCGAGCTCTTTTACTCTTTTTATCAGCGGCTTGATTCTGCAAGCACCGTCAAGGAGCGAATATTCGGTATGTATATGTAAGTGGGTAAATTCTGTCATTTTATTTTCCTTGTCCGTAATATGCGTTTTTGCCGTGTTTTCTCATATAATGCTTATTCAGAAGATACGAGGGAATAGTTTCAATTTCAGGATTAAGACGAAGTGTCTTTAATGCCATTTCACAGACAATTTCAAGTGTACCTGCGTTTTTAGCGGCATCCTTTGCTGATTTGCCCCATGTAAAAGGGCCGTGTGAACGCACAAGAACAGCAGTAACTGCATTTTCATCAATAGAATTTTCTCTGAAATGAGAAACTATAACATCTCCTGTGCTCTTTTCGTATTCACCGTTTACCTCGTCAGAAGTAAGCTCTCTTGCACAGGGAACCTCACCGAAGCAGAAATCTGCGTGTGTTGTACCGAGGGCAGGCACGGAAATACCTGCTTGTGCAAAACTGACAGCATTTATTGAGTGAGAGTGAACAACACCGCCGATTTCAGGGAATGAGCTGTATAAAACAGCGTGAGTTGCGGTATCGGAAGAGGGATTCAACTCTCCTTCTACCTTATTTCCGTCAAAATCGACAATAACCATCATATCAGGGGTGAGCTCTTCATATTCAACACCCGACGGCTTTATGGCAAAAACTCTCTTTTCTCTGTCACATTCGGAGGCATTGCCCCATGTGAAGGGGGCAATACCTAATTTATATAACATCATATTAGCCTTATAGGCTTTTTCTTTTATTTCTTTATACATATTATTTCAGCTTTCTTATAAGAGAACCAAGCTCAAGCTCCTTAACAAAGGAATTGATTTCGGTATCTTTATTTATGTAAACAAATTCAATATCAAGAATATTTGCAAAATCTCTCATCATCTCAGCAGTAACATCATAGCTGAGAACAGAGTGATGTGCTGCACCTGCATATATCCATGCTTCTGCAGAGGTTTTAAGATTTGGCATAGGCTTCCATAAAACAGCAGATACGGGAAGATTGGGAGTATCATTTACCTGTTCAACACATTCAACATCATTAACTATCATACGGAGTCCGTCACCCATATCAACAAGGGAAACTACAATCGCCTTTCCGGGCTTTGACTTGAATACAAGACGGGCAGGGTCTTCTCTGTCGCCGATACCCAAGGGGAACACCTTGATTTCGGGCTTTGTTGCCGCAATTGTGGGACAAACCTCAAGCATATGCGCACCCATAATCATTTCATTACCGGGTTCAAAATGATATGTATAGTCTTCCATAAATGCTGTACCGCCTGTCATATCGGCAGTCATAGCCTTAAGAATTCGGGTCATAGCGGCAACCTTCCAGTCACCTTCTGCACCAAAACCGTAGCCCTTGCTCATCAGATCCTGTGAAGCAAGACCGGGAAGCTGACGCAGTCCCTGAAGATCTTCAAAGTTTGTGTGGTATGCCGTGAAGCCTCTTTCATCCATGAACTTTTTGATAGCGATTTCTTCTTTTGCCTGATAACGAACCGCATCAATATTATCGGTTGCGATAACATACTTTTCCTCATACTCTTTCATAAGAGCATCAACTTCCGCTTCTGTTACCTTTTCAACCTCTGCAATAATGTCTCCGACACCGTAATGCTCAATTTCCCAACCGAGCTTCATCTGTGCTTCAACCTTGTCACCGTCAGTAACTGCAACACTTCTCATATTATCACTTATACGAAGCACTCTTGTTCTTCTGCTTTCAAATACACCGACAGCCGCACGCATCCACGAAGCAATTTCTGCTCTGAAGCCTTCATTTTCCCAATGACCCGCAATAACCTTACGCTTTGCACCCATACGGGTTCCTATGTAGCCGTGTTCACGGTCACCGTGAGCACTCTGATTGAGATTCATAAAATCCATATCTATGGTATCCCAAGGAATATCGCGGTTGAACTGTGTATTAAGGTGAAGATAGGGCTTGCGCATCTTGGAAATACCCGATATCCACATTTTTGAGGGAGAGAAGGTGTGCATCCATGTGATAATACCTGCACACATAGGGTCGTTATTAGCTTTTATTACAGCCTCTTCAATCGCCTTTGATGTTGTAACACAAGGAAGCACTACAACCGTGCAGGGAATCACAGGGTCGCTGTTGAAGCCGTCTGTCATAATTTTTGCGTGTGCGTCAACTTCTCTTAATGTTTCATCACCGTAAAGATGCTGTGAGCCTACTAAAAAATAAAACTTATAATTTTTCATTGTTATGTCCCCCGTTATACTGATTTTTTGATTTCCTTAAGACGCTTCATAACATCGTTTGTGCCTCTTCCGAAATAATCGTGAAGAATCTTATATTCTGCATAGAGCTTATCATACACCTTAACGGCATCAGGATTTGGCATATACTGTGTATCAAGAACCTTGCCGAGCTTTGAAGCGGCAGAGAATACATCATCATATCCGCCGTTTTCCTTACCTGCCGCAACACTTCCGAAGATGGCAGAGCCGAGAGCTCCTCCCTGATCGCTTCCTGCAATCTTAATGGGAAGATTAAGAATATCGGAATAAATCTGCATTGTCATCGGGTCTTTCTTTGCAATACCGCCGGCGGCGTAAAATTCATTTACTTCAACACCGTATTCACGGAAGGTTTCAATTATCATTCTTGTGCCGTAAGCAGTAGCTTCAATAAGTGCACGGTAGATTTCTTCGGGCTTTGTAAGAAGAGTCATACCGAGTATCATACCTGTAAGATCAACGTCAACAAGACAGGAGCGATTACCGTTCCACCAATCAAGTGCCACAAGTCCGCTTTCGCCGGGTTTATACTTTTCTGCCTTTTCACGAAGATATTTATGTATATTCATTCCCTTTGCCTTGGCGTCTTCATAATAAGAAGCGGGAAGACAGTTTTCAATAAACCACTGGAAATGGTCACCTACACAGGACTGTCCTGCTTCATAACCGAAGAAACCGGGAAGAATACCGTCTTCAACAACACCGCACATACCCTTAACCTGCTTTTCTTCATTACCTAAAAGCATATGACAGGTGGATGTACCCATAATGGCAAGCATTTTTCCTGCTTCAGCAATACCTGCAGCGGGAACAAATACATGAGCGTCGATAATTGCAGTTGCAATAGCAGTACCTGCATTAAGTCCGAGCTTTTCTGCCATAGCATCTGTAAGCTCGCCGGCCTTTGAGCCCATAGGAGAAATATCCTCTGAAAGCTTATCTGCAATAACATTTTCAAGTCTGGGGTCAAGTGCCTTAAAGAAATCCTTTGAAGGATAGCCTGTACGCTTATTCCACATTTCCTTATAGCCTGCACAACAGGAGTTTCTGCTTTCTTTACCGCAAAGCTGCCATACGACCCAGTCAGCAGCTTCAACAAAAGTATCTGCCGCATCATAAATTTCGGGGGCTTCATCGAGCACCTGCCAGATTTTCGGAATTGCCCATTCCGAAGAAATCTTTCCGCCGTAATTCTTAAGCCAGGGCTCATTTCTTTCTTCAGCAACCTCATTAAGCTTGTTTGCAAGATGCTGTGCTGCGTGGTGTTTCCAAAGCTTTACATATGCGTGAGGCTCGTCTTTGTATTCTTCAAGGAAACAAAGAGGCGTTCCGTCTTTCTTTGCAGGGAGAATGGTACAGGCTGTAAAATCAAGACCGATACCTACAACATCATCCTTTGATACTCCGCTTTCCTTAAGAACTGCGGGAATGGTGTTATAAAGCACATCAAGATAGTCCTGAGGATGCTGTAATGCCCAGTCAAACCCGAGCTTTTTTCCCGAGGGAAGACATTCCGACATAACGGAATGAGGATATTCAAAAACTGCAGATGAAAGCTCTTCACCTGTTTCATTATTTACAATCAATGCTCTGCCTGAGAGTGTGCCGTAATCGACACCGATGGAATACTTTGCCATTTATTTGTCCTCACTTTCAATAATATATTTTTCAGGGTTTACGGCTTTTATATAAACCGTATTGTAAATATGATATGTCACAAAACCCGGATTTGAAGCCGGTGGTTTTTTCAGATTTTTAACTTTTGTGTAATCGACCTCGACCATACCTGAGTCCTTAACGGAAGAAAAGTACGCAGCACAGGTTGCTGCAAATTCCATTGCCGTATTTGTGGGCTCATTACCTTCAAGAGAAAGTATTACATGAGAGCCGGGAGCCTTCTGAGCGTGAAACCATATATCATTTTTTGATGCTGTCTTAAAAGAAAGCTTGTCATTCTGAATATTGTTTCTGCCGACATACACCTTGAAGCCGTCAGGGGAAGTAAATTCAAGGAAAGGCAACGGTGAATTCTTTTTATTCTTTGTTCCTGTTTTACTTTTAAGAAATCCTGCAGAGGAAAGCTCTGTTCTTATTTCCTGAAGCTCCCTTTCGGTTTCTGCCCGAGACAATTCATCCTGAACACTTAACAGGTATTCCAGATCAGCCGCACCCTTTTCAATCAGCTCTGTAAGCATCCGTCTTGCCGTCTGTGCTTTTCTGTACTCTTTATAATATCTTTGCGAGTTAGCTGAAGGTGAAAGATGAGGCTGTACGGGTATTTTTACGATTTTATATTCATCGTAATAATTGGGAACTTCATAAAAATCTCTTCCCTTTTCAAGGCCGTAAAGATTTGCGTTTATAAGCTCAGCATAAATCCTCTTGGTCTCCGCTTCTTCGGATTGAGCCAGCTCTTCTCTTTGCAGATTGATTTTTTTAGAAGTTCTTTCAATAAGAGCGGCAACAGTCTTAAAAAGATCCTCTGCCTTGGAACGGGCTCTTTGCATCCTCTCTTTTTCAAAATAGAAAACATCAAGAATTGATGAAAGCTTCTCTGTAAAATTAACATGTGCACTGTTATCGTAAAGGGTAAGGGGCATATATGAATAATCAAAGAAATTACCGAATTCATCAGTCAGATAACAGGGACGGCACTCACCTGATGCTACAGATTCCTTAAGAAGAGTAATTTCGTGAAGAAGTCTTTCTTTCATAATAGGCGAAAGCTGACTTACATCGATATCGGAAAGTGTTATTCTGTATGCAATTTCTCTGGATATAAGCGGTGATATACCACCAAGTACCGAAAGAACCGCTGATGACAGCTTCTTTTCCGATAAAAGACATATTCTTTCCGTTATTTCTTCGGGAGTATTTTCGAGAAGTGACAGCTTATTCTGCTGAGGAGGAAGCTTATATTCTCTTCCGGGAAGAATTTCACGGAACGATGATTTCGATGAATCAACACGCTTAAGAGCATCGATTATTATATTATTATCATCAAGAAGAATACAGTTTGAATACTGTGACATAATTTCAATGACAAGCGTTCTTTTAACTCTGTCGCCGATTTCATTTGTTGCATCAAAATCTATCATCAGAATTCTGTCAAAGCCTACTTGTCTTACATCCCTTATGACTGCACCCGACAACTGTTTTCTTAACAGCATACAAAGCATCGGAGGGGTCATCGGATTTTCGGGAGTATAGTCCGTAAAATTGATTCTCGGAGAATTTCCCGAAGCAGATATAAAGAGCTTTCTGTTTTCCGTTCTTGTTCGAAGAGTTATAACCAGCTCATATTTTGTAGGCAGATATATTCTGTCAACCTTTGCACCAACAGAAAAATCTGCGATTTCATTTTTAAGAAAATGAAGAAAAATACCGTCTATTGCCATTTATTTCTCCGTAATTACGGAATTTTCGGGAACAAATTCGAAAAATTCCGCAGAAGTAAATTCATTTCTCAAATTTTCGGCAAGCTTTCTTACGATAATCACTTCTGTTTCAAAATGACCTGCCGCAAAAAGAGATATTCCCATAGCCGAAGCCTCAAGGAATTCGTGGTAGGATGCCTCCCCCGTTATGAGAGCATCGCATCCGAGTGTTTTTGTTTCTTTGAGGAAATCCGCACCTGCCCCCGAGCATATTGCGGCTTTGTGAATTACGGCTCCTGCATCAGAGTATGACACGGCACCGCCGAGCTTATCCCGTAAAAGAGCGGATAACTCTTTTGTCGTAATACCTTCATTAAAAGCAACCGTATTAAGAAAGCCCTCTGCAACATCTTGTGATTCTTTACTGAACTCAAGACCGAGTATTTTGCAAAGAGTGTCATTAACACCGCCCGACGCCTTATCAAGATTCGTGTGAGCACAAATTATACTGATATCGTTTTTTGCTGCCTCATATGCACAGTTTCCGCACAAAAAGCTGCTTTGAGGCTTGAAAATTACAGGATGGTGGGAAATGATAAGCTCTGCATTTTCTTTTTTTGCAAAATTTATAACGTCTGTTGTCACATCAAGGCAGATTACAACCTTGCTGCAACGGGCTTGGGCATCGCCGATGAGAAGTCCGGAATTATCCCACTCTGCAGCAGTTGAAAAGGGGGCAAAGGAATCTATGTGACCTAAAATATCACTGATTTTCATAAATCCATCCTCTTTTCATAATAATCTCTGATATCAAGAAGTTTGGCGAACTCACGGCTTTCACCCTCCCTGTTTTTCAGAGCATCAATTTTTATGTTGATTCGTCGAAGCTGTTTATCGACATACTCTTTATTGATTTCATCACGGGGAGGCAAAAAACCGAAATGGTAAAAACCGATTTCCGTCTGTGTTGCTTCACCCGTAAATTCAGCGGAAATGCAACAGTAAACCTTTTTGTTATCCACAACAAATCTTTCTTCCGATATCTTAAATCCGTTTTCACAAAGAAACCGTCGCACATCTTCCGAATGTGTCATTGGCTGTAAAATAAGGTGCATACCTTTTCGTTTTATCCATTCGGCTGCAGTAAGAATATCCGAAATCAAAGTACCGCCCATTCCGCAAATGACAATTTCGTCGGCTTCATCGGAAGAAACTTCCTTAAGTCCGTCGGAAACACGAAGACTTATTCTGTCTTCGAGAGCATATGCTTTGACTGTTTTTTCGGCATTTTTAAGGGGCATTATACCAATATCACAGGCAAGCACGGAATCAGCCTTATCATTCAGAACAAGAAATGCGGGCAGATATGCGTGGTCTGTTCCAATATCGACAATTTTTGTACGGCATCTTATCATAGATGCCGCACAGAGAAGTCTGGGTCCGATAGTCAGCATTATTTTGTAAGGAAGTAGTTATTGAGTTCTTCAATAAGATCATCAACATCAACACCGTGAACCATACAAGCCTGTGCTATTGATTCATTTCTTGCTGAGGGACAGCCGAGACAATGCATTCCCATATTGAGAAAGAAAGGAGCTGTACCTTCATCTGCTTCAAGAATTTCACCGATTTTTGTTGTTTTTGTTACTATCATTTTAATTTCTCCTTTTATTGATAATCATTTTCTGAAAAATTGTAAGAAACTTTAGTATTTGTCTGTGCAATAATATATTTCGGTCTGTCCTTTGATTCAGTATATACACGAGCAAGATATTCACCCATAATTCCGATACAAAGAAGCAGAAGAAATGCAATAAAGAACATTCCCGTAAAGATAAACGGAACAGTGCCTACATAGTCCGGAGCTACTATGTTTCTGATAACTCCGTAAACAAAGCTTATACCACAGATTAAGGCACTGATAAATGCAAATAAAAAGCTGAGTCTTAAGGGTGAAGTGGTAAAGCCGAGTATACCGTCAATTGCATATTTTGCAAGCTTTGTGATTGACCATTTTGTTTCGCCTGCGGCTCTTTCACGGTTAGTATGTCCTATCCATTTGACATTAAAACCTACCCAACTGAAAATACCTTTTGAAAAACGGATGTTTTCGGGCATTGATATAATAGCCTTCACAACATCCCGTCTCATAATTCTGAAATCCTGTGCAGACTCAGTAATTTTAGTTTCGCTTACCTTGTTGATTACCTTATAAAAGCCGTCCGAAAGAAAGCTTTTAAGCTTACTCTCACCGTCTCTGTCTTCACGGTTTGCGGCAGCCACATCGTAGCCTTCATTGTCAACATATTCAAGCATTTCGGGAATTAACTCGGGGGAATGCTGTAAATCTGCATCAAGTATTCCTACAAAATCGGCTTTAACAGCATAATCCATACCCGCAAGCATTGCTGCTTCCTTGCCGAAGTTTCTTGAAAATGAAATGAATTTCACGGCAACATTTCTTGATGCCAGCTCTTTAATAATTTTTAATGTATCATCACGGCTGCCGTCATCTACAAAAACGAGCTCTGTGGAATATCTGTCTTTTATACTGTCTATAACCTTCGATGTTTCCTCATAAAACATATTCAGGACATCTGCTTCATTGAAGCAAGGTACAATAAGTGCTAATGTTTTCATAATAAGTCACCTTTTTCCGTATTTCAGCAGTCGTCGAATTCATCGGCTAAAACTGCTTCTGCACATTTTATTCCGTCTACTGCAGCAGAAACTATTCCTCCTGCATATCCTGCCCCTTCACCACAGGGATAAATTCCTTTTATGCTCGCCTGACGAAAATCATCACGGATTATTCTCACCGGTGATGAGCTTCGGCTCTCGGGAGCAGTAAGTACCGCATCAGGGAGTGCAAAGTTTTCAAGCTTTTTATTAAACGCCATCAACGCAGATGCAATAGAATCCGTGATTTCCGCAGGCATTACTTTTCTTATGTCCGTGGGATTCACACCCGTAGGACAGGACGGCTTTACAAAGCCGAGTTTTTTAGACGGTCTGTTTTTAAGAAAGTCACCGACCGTCTGACAAGGTGCGGAATAATTACCTCCGCCTGCCTTAAATGCCGTTTTCTCTGTTTTTCTTTGAAGCTCAATTCCTGCAAGAGGATGCGAAGAACCGAAATGAACAGGCTCAACACCTACAAGAATTGCGGAATTGGCATTTTCCTTATCACGTGCAAGCTCACTCATACCGTTCACAACGACTGTATCCTCCTCCGAAGAAGCACAGACCACTGTGCCTCCGGGACACATACAGAATGTGTATGCACCTCTTTCATGAAGTGAATGATTTGAAAGCTTATAATTTGCAGCACCTAACAGAGGATTCTTCCATTCTTTTCCGAACAGTGCTTTATTTATAAGCTCCTGCGGATGTTCAATTCTAACCCCCATTGAAAAGGCTTTTTGCTCCATAAGAAGACCGTGTGAATAAAGCATCTCAACGGTATCTCTTGCAGAATGACCAATAGCAAGAATAACGCAGTCAGTTTCAATATCAACGGTTGTTCCGTTCTCATCAAGATATGAAATACCCTGAATGTATCCGTTTGCCTTATATATATCCTGTAATTTGCATCCGAACTTAATTTCACCGCCCAGCCGGATTACTTCTTTACGGATGTTCTTCACAACCTCCACAAGCCTGTCCGTTCCGATGTGCGGATGTGCGGAATAAAGTATCTTTTCAGGAGCACCGAACCGATGAAATGTTTCAAGC
>CAYTRD010000033.1:0-22511 GCA_964440255.1 uncultured Ruminococcus sp.
TTCCTGATAAAGTGCACTGATATACTTAACCTGTGCTTCGGATGCATATTCGGGAGCCTTAACGACAATGGTCTGATTGCGGTCTGTAACAAAACCGCTGACCTCATTAACATAACGATTGGGAAGCTCATATTCAAGAAGATATCCGCCTGTGATATCCTCGGGGTCATTGGGAATATTCACCCATTTCTGAGTTCCTGCAACAAGCTTTTTATAATCGGTTTCCTGTGCTCCTCCGAACGAATATGCATCAAGCTCTTCGGTATTTACATCCTCCGTATCGCCCTCAAGGTCATTGATATCAATTCGGGTATCCCCTACTTCAACACTTTCACAAAGAATATAATTTCCGTAGTAGTTATTATCAATATACAGATCGACAGCTATATGCTTTGATGTATATCTGAGCAAAACATCTTCTGCAAGATTAAACGCAATATAATTTCTGATAAGAGATTCATCTGAATAATTTGCAAGAAGTGTCCACTTTTTTGCCTTGCCCATGCCAAACAAGTCCGTCTTCTTATCGAACTTTATATTATAAGGCTTTTTCTTCATGGTCCATGTGGCGTTACCTCTGCCCTTGATATAATCAAGTGCTTTATCCTCCATTACGGTTTCGCCGTCTGCAATAATGGTTATATCTGCAGGCTCCTTATGAGACTTATCTGCGTGAACAGCATCCATTGAGCCTGATTCTGTTGTGATATGAAGAGAGGGAATGTTTTCAGATTTTAACACACTAACCTTATATTCTGTTCCTTCACAGGCAAGAATATAGGTTTTCTGAGCTTCCAATGCAACAGAATCTCCGCTTACAACCGTTTCACCGTCAAGAGTAACATCGGCTGAAGCTGTAAAATTAAGAGTAAGAGTGTCCATTTGTGCATCAGATGGTAAGAAAACAAAATACTGTCCTTCACCCTGCCACCAATTTACACTGACATTACTTGCCCCTGCATCAAATGAAACGGAAAGCCCGCTTATACCTGTTTCTTCTGCTCCTGCGGTAAACACAAAAAGCATTGACAGTATCACAGCAGCAGTAATAACAGCAAACTTTTTTAAAATTTTCATAACAGTTCTCCTTTACGGATATTTGGTAAGTATATGTTACCACTAAATTAGAAAATAATCAAGTAATTGGTAAAAATATATGTTTTTTTTCAAACAGTAATTGACATATGTGTGGGAATTTCTGTATAATGTAAACAAAGTAATAAAGAAAGGGCTGTTTTTATGAAAAACTTCTTAAGAAAATCAATTGCTGTTGTTCTTTCTGTTATGATGCTTGTTCTTACATTTATAATGTCAGCATCAGCCTCAGTTGATTCCGCAATTGATGAATCCAAGCTTTCAAAATACCACGTAACCTCCGAAAAGGTATATAGTCTTGTCGGCGGTGTTACTGAAAGAGAAATTATTCTCAACAATGCAAGCGGCAGTTATCAGCAGGTCATTTTCGTACTTGAAATTGCACCCGACAGTGATGATATTACCGTCGTTACCGGCTATAATGACGGTGATGCTGACGAGTGGGGAATGGCAACCTCAAGAGATCAGGCTCATGCACTTGAGGAAACACGTGACATAAATGTTATAGCTTCCGTAAACGGTGACTTCTTCAACACAAGAACAGGTGAACCCACAGGCATTCTGATTATGCAGGGTGAAATCGTTCATTCCACAAACGGCTATCCCTTCTTCGGTGTAACGAAGGACGGCAAGTATGTAATCAGAGGCGGTTACGGAAAAACAGATGACCTTGAAAGTGCAATTGCAGGTTATTGTATGCTTGTTGAAAACGGCAAATGCGTTGCAGGTGAAACAGGTAAGCTTGCCCCCAGAACAGCAGTAGGTCTTCGCGATGACGGTACTCTTGTTTTCTGTGTAAATGACGGCAGACAGGATCCCTATTCATACGGCTTTGACAACAATGAAATGGCAGAGGTTATGTACGCTCTCGGCTGTAACACAGCTCTTAATCTTGACGGCGGTGCGTCTTCCACATTCCTTACACAGCGTGAAGGCACAGACGACATTGAGTTAAGAAACCAGCCCAGCAACGGCTATGAAAGAAAAATTAGTGCAACTCTTCACATTGTTACAAGTGCTGTTCCCACAGGTGAATTTGACCATATTACCTTCAACGAACCCGTATTTGATGTTAATGTAAATAAGACACTTAATATTGATGTTTATGCAGTTGACGAAAACGGCTTCAAGACAGCTTTCCCCGATGGCGGTTATCTTGAAATTTCTGACACCTCCTACGGTACAATTGACGGAACAACATTCAAATCAAATAACAAAACAGGCACAGTTACGGTAAACTATATCCTTGACGGAGAAGTTCTTGCAAGTGCTGAAATTAATATTTACAGAGAAACCGCTATCACATCCTTCTTCAATGACATTCAGGATTTCTTCAACAAGATCAGACATATGTTTGAGCGTATTATTGAAGAACTCGGAGAGAGACTTTTCGGTATTTGAAAAAATTATAACAATACAACCGGCTGATTCATTCAGTCGGTTTTTTGTTGCAAAAATATTTCTTATGCGATATAATTGCTTTAACATAATATAAGGGGCTGTTATTGATGATAAAAATAGGAATTGTCGGCACAAGAGGTCTTTCAACACTTAAAGGACTTAATATGTGCGAGGATGTAAAAATTGCCGCTATGTGCGACCTGAATGAGGAGCATCTGAAAGAGGCTGCAGATAAAATCGGTGATGTAAAAACCTACAGAGTATATGAGGATATGTTAGACAGCGATATTGATGCAGTTATTATCGCAACTCCTATGCAGTGCCACGTTCCTCAGGCAATAACTGCAATGGAAGCAGGAAAGCATGTTATGAGCGAGGTTACTGCAGGTGTTACTATGGACGAGCTTTTCTGGCTCACGGAAAGTGTTGAAAAATACAACAAAATATATATGTATGCAGAAAATTACATATATACTCCTCAGGTACAGCTTGTAAAGGAAATGGTAAGAGCAGGCATTTTCGGAACACCTTATTATGCAGAGGGTATGTATCTTCACAACATCGGAGACCTTCTCACATATCCTGACGGCAAAACCTCATGGAGAAGCTTCTGGCAGTGCGGAACAAGGGGCAACTTCTATCCCACTCACAGCATAGGGCCCGTTATGCAGTGGTTCCCCGAGGACAGGATCACAGAAATTTCCTGCTTCTCTCCCGGAGCAAGACACAGCTACGGTGTGAAGCAGGACAGCGGTACAACGACTATGTGCCGTACGGAAAAAGGCAATCTTTTATCAATAAGAACCGACTGTATGTCTCCCCGCCCACATTGTATGGATAATTATCTTTTACAGGGTACAGAGGGTATCTTCCAATCTGCACAGTACGGAAAAGGCAATCTTCCCGGTGATATTGACAGAGTATCATTTACAAAAAATAAAAACGAAAAGGGCGAAATGGATTGGGAAGACCTTATGAATTATAAGCATCTTCTTCCCGAAAAATACAGAAACGCAACACCCGAACAGATAAACGCCGGTCACGGCGGCGGTGACTTCTTCATCGTTGACGATTTTATTGAAGCAATAAGAAAAAACGAACAGCCCGAGCTTGATGTTTATAAGGCTTGCGAATGGACTGCAGTAGGACTTCTTTCCAATCTTTCCGTTACTAACGGCGGAAAGACCATGGAGGTTCCGAACTTCAGAAAAAATATGCCTTCGGATGAAAAGAGAATCAAGCTTTAATAGTAAAACATTATGAGATATATTACAGATCACGACTTTCATATTCATTCTACCGTTTCAAGGTGCTGTAAGGATGAAAACCAAACCCCCGAAAGAATACTCAGATACGCAAAGAAAAATAGCTTCAAGCAAATATGCCTTACCAATCACTTCTGGGATGAAACTGTTAAAAGTGAAGCTGAATGGATAGAGGAACACACATATAAATATCTGACATCGGTCTTACCGCTTCCGCGGGAAGACGGGATTGAATTTTTGCTCGGTGCAGAGCTTGATATGGACTTTAATAACATATTGGGAATCAGCCCCGAAGTGCTTAATGAACTGGACTTTGTGACCGTAGCCACCACTCATATGCACCTTACGGGAAATACTGTAAGAACAAAACCGCAGACACCCGAAGAAGCGGCAGAAATATGGCTTGAAAAAATCAGAAATCTTCTGTCAATGCCACTCCCCTTTCATAAAATAGGACTTGCTCATATGACAACGGGGCATATTATGAAAGAAAAAACTCCCGAAGTTATAAAACTGCTTCGGGATGAGGACTTATATGATATTTTTTCCGATTGCACAAAAAAAGGCATCGGAATTGAACTGAACACAAAAACTATTTTCAATTCCGATGAAGAAAAGGACATCCTTTTGAGACCGTATTTCATAGCAAAGGACTGCGGATGTAAATTCTATCTCGGAAGCGATGCACACAAAGCCGAAGCTCTTGAAACGGCAAAGGAAAACTTTGAAAGAATCATTACTGTTCTGAACCTTGAAGAAAAGGATAAATTCAAATTACAGACAATCTGAAAGCGAGGTATTTGTGCTTCTCAAAGGCGAAGCAACACTTTTTATCGGGAAAGAAAGAATTCCCGTTAAAATGGAGCCCTGTAAAATTTACAATGTTACCGTCGGAATATGGCACAATATCGTATACTCCGAGGATGCAAGCGTTCTGATAGCAGAAAACAGTGACACAAATAAAAGCAATAAGGAATACCATCTGCGAAGCGGATACCTTTACTGAAAAGTGAAGAGTTAATAGTGAAAAAGTAAAATCGACAAGTCTCACGCGAAGCTTGTCGATTTCTGGTGCCGGTGGTGGGACTCGAACCCACACGGTATCGCTACCAACGGATTTTGAGTCCGTCACGTCTGCCAATTCCATCACACCGGCGAATATTACTTAGCTATTATATACTATGAAAAACAAAAAATCAACTGATTTTTCAGTTTTTGTTTTTTTGTATACTGCATTTATATCAGCATTTGAATTATTATCAACAGAATTTATTGATTCTATTAATTTTTTTCACACATAAACCGTTGACTTTATCACTTTATGGTGTTAAACTGTTTCTATAAAAAAATAACGGAAGGCATAATATTTATGAAAAAGAACTTTTTTGCAGTTGAATATTATTACTTTTACTTTTTTATGCACAAAAAGTAAGAGTTTTCATCTGTATGCAAAAAAGACATAATAAATGTTATTTAGTGCACCGGATTGAAAACTTCGGTGCACTTAATTTTTTCCGATAAAAAGAGGTAAAAAAAATGATAGCAATATTAAAACACGGCACGACTCCGGAACAGCAGAACAACTTCACAGACTGGCTGAAAGGACAGGGACTTGACGTTCACATTTCAAACGGTCAGTATCAGACTGTTATAGGTCTTATCGGTGATACAAGCAAGCTTGACGCAGACCTTATTGCAAGCCTCAGTATGGTTGAAACGGTAAAGAGGGTTTCTGATCCCTTCAAGAGTGCAAACAGAAAATTCCATCCCGATGATTCCGTAATTAATTGCTCGGGTGTTAAAGTGGGCGGCGGAAATTTTGCTGTTATTGCAGGCCCCTGCTCCGTTGAATCCGAAGAACAGCTCACAGGTATTGCAAGAGATGTAAAAGCCTTTGGCTGTGATATGCTTCGCGGCGGTGCATTTAAGCCCAGAACCTCACCCTATGATTTTCAGGGACTTAAGGCCGAGGGAATAGAGCTTCTTCTCAAGGCAAAGCAGGAAACAGGTCTTCCCATTGTCACCGAAATCATGGATGCGGCTCATCTGCCTTTATTTGAAGATGTTGATGTTATTCAGGTCGGTGCGAGAAATATGCAGAATTTCGAGCTTCTTAAAGAGCTTGGAAAAACTAATAAACCCATATTGCTTAAAAGAGGACTTTCGAGTACAATAAAGGAATGGCTTATGTCTGCAGAATACATAATGGCAGGCGGTAATGAAACTGTCATTCTCTGTGAAAGAGGCATAAGAACCTTTGACAGTCAGTACACAAGAAACTGTCTTGACCTGTCCGCCGTTCCCGTGCTTAAGGAGCTTACACACTTACCTGTGGTTATTGACCCCTCACACGCTACAGGCTCTTCAAGATATGTAAAGAGTATGGCTCTCGCAGCCGTGGCGGCAGGTGCGGACGGACTTATGACAGAGGTACATTCAGATCCCATTCACGCACTTTGCGACGGTGCACAGTCTCTGACACCGGAGCAGTTCGGTGATATGATGAAAGCAGTAGTATCTGTAAGAAATGCATTAAAGGAGATATTATAATGACAGTCGGTGTTGTAGGTCTGGGACTTATCGGCGGCTCTATGGCAAGAGCATATAAAGCAGACGGCAATATAGTTTTAGGGCTTGATATAAATAAGGCTTCTCTCGGCTATGCCGTTCTTTCGGGAATCATTGATAATGAACTGACGGCTGATAATCTGAATGAATGTGCTCTTCTTTTTATAGCACTATATCCCGAAGCGAGCGAAAAATATCTCGAAGAAAATGCAGAGTACATCTCAAAAGGCTGTGTGGTAATTGACCTTTGCGGAACAAAGAGAAGAATATGCGAAAAGGGCTTCAGACTTGCAGAAAGATTCGGCTTTACCTTTGTTGGCGGTCATCCTATGGCAGGTACGCAGTTTTCGGGTATAAAATATTCGAGAAAAGACCTGTTCAAGGGGGCACCTATGGTAATAGTTCCCCCGAGATATGATGATATTGCGCTTCTTGACAGGATAAAAAATCTGCTCTCCCCTGCAGGATTCGGAAGCATTTCGGTAACGACAGCAGATAAGCACGATGAAATGATAGCATTCACTTCACAGCTTGCACACATTGTATCTAACGCATATATAAAAAGTGAAACGGCTAAATCACACGGCGGTTTTTCTGCAGGCTCATACAAGGATATGACAAGAGTTGCATGGCTTAACGAAAAAATGTGGACAGAGCTTTTCTCCGAAAACTCAGATTATCTCATAAAAGAGCTTGATTATATAATAAACTCACTTACAGAATATAAAACAGCACTCCAAAACGAAGACGCGGAAACTCTTTGCCGACTTCTTAAGGAAGGCAGAGAAATGAAAGAACAGATAGACGGAAATACACAGAAGAAAGCGTGAAAATATGAAAAGGGTAAAAGTTGAAGCATCCTCTTCCTATGAGGTTCTCATAGAAAGAGGAATACTGAAAGCTTCGGGCAAGCTTATAAAAAACATTACAAAAGGAGAAACAGCTGTAATCGTTTCCGAAACGAATGTATTTCCCCTGTACGGTGATATACTAAAGGCATCTCTTGAAAATGAGGGATATAATGTAATATCTTTCGTTTTTGACGCCGGCGAGGAATCTAAAAACACCGAAACTTTAGTCAGCTTATGGGAATTTTTAGCAGAGAATCATATCACCCGTTCAGATACACTTATTGCTCTGGGCGGCGGCGTAACGGGAGACCTTACAGGCTTTGCGGCGGCAACATTCTTAAGAGGAATAAGATACATCGGTATTCCCACTACCCTTTTATCAATGGTTGATTCCTCCGTAGGCGGAAAAACTGCAGTTGACCTTAAGGGCGGAAAAAACCTTGCAGGTGCATTTTATCAGCCAAGTCTTGTAATCTGCGACCCCGATACCCTTAAAACTCTCCCCGCTTCCGTTTTCTCCGACGGTATGGCAGAGGTCATAAAATACGGAATGATAAATCTTCCCGAATTTTTGACAGACCTTGCGGAAGATATGGATATCTGCGATATCATAGAAATATGCGTTAAAGATAAAAGAGATATAGTGAATCTTGATGAAAAAGATTTAGGGCTTCGTCAGCTTCTCAATTTCGGTCATACCCCCGCACACGGAATTGAGCTTTTATCTGAATTTACAATCACTCACGGCTCTGCAGTGGCAATAGGTATGATTATAATGACAAGAGCTTCAATAAAAGCAGGGCTTTGCGAAAACGACACCCTCGAGATACTGAAAAAGCTTCTCCGCAAATATTCTCTTCCCACGGCTCTTCCCTTCTCACCCGAAGAAATTGCAGAAATTGCACTCAATGACAAAAAGCGTGCGGGCGGAACAATAACTCTCGTAATCCCGGAAAAGCCGGGTAAATGCTACTTGAAAAAGACACCCGTCAAAGACCTTGAAGCATTCATTTCGGGGGCTTGGGAAAAATGATAAAAACAGTAAAGAAACCGAAAACTACGGGAGCGATAAAGGCTATTGCTTCAAAATCCGAGGTGCACAGACTTCTTATCTGTGCTGCTCTCGGTGATAAAAAATCAGAAATTGTATGTCAGAATATAAATGCCGATATTAAGGCTACTGCAGAGTGTCTTGCAGCACTCGGAGCTGAAATTACATACGAAAACGGAATTTTTTCCGTTCTTCCGATAAAGAATCCCCCTGAAAATGCAAGTCTTCCCTGTAATGAATCCGGCTCAACGCTTCGTTTTTTACTGCCCGTTACGGCAATTCTCGGAAAAGGCGGTATTTTCAAGACCGAAGGAAGACTCTCAGAAAGACCGCTGTCCCCTCTTAAGGAAGAGCTTGAAAGAGCAGGAGTTTCAATAAAAACAAGCGGAAAAGATATCACAGTTTTCGGCAAATGTGAAGAAACAGTTTTTTCGATTGCCGGAAATGTTTCCTCTCAGTTCATTTCGGGACTTATGTTTATGCTCACCTTCACGGGAGGCAGAATCAATATTACAGGCAACACAGAAAGCCGTCCTTATATAGAAATGACCATAGATGCATTAAGGCTTTTCGGCTGTGATATTGATTTTTCGGATAATATAATAAGCGTTCCGAAAACCTGTCCTCTTCGCTCCCCCGAAAAAGCAAAAAGCTTCGGTGATTGGTCAAATGCGGCATTTTTTATAGTTGCAGGTGTTACGGGAAAAGAGAAAATCACGGTGACGGGACTTGATATGGGCTCCCGTCAGGGTGACAAAAAAATAGTTGATGTGCTTCGCTCATTCGGTGCAGAAATCGAAATCAGAGAAAATGAAGTAACGGCATACCCGTCAAGCCTTAAAGCTACAGATATAGATGCAAAGGATATTCCCGATTTGGTACCCGTATTATCTGTAGCGGCGGCAAACGCAACGGGAACAACAAAAATATACAACTGCTCAAGACTTCGCATAAAGGAAAGCGACAGAATCGAAGCAGTCAAAGAAATGATAACGGCTCTCGGCGGTAAAATAACCGTGATAAATGATGATATTATAATAGAGGGCTATCCTCTTTCAGGCGGTAAGGTTGATTCAAAAAATGATCACAGAATCGCTATGAGTGCGGCAGTTGCGGCTTTTTCAACAGAAAATGAAGTAACCGTTATAAATGCAGAGGCTGTAAATAAATCATATCCCTCATTCTGGGATGAAATAAAATAAGGTGAATATATGCTTTTTCCATACGGTAATAATATAAAACTATACATTGAGGGCGGAAGCCACGACGAAAAAATCGAAATGCTTTTAAAAGGCTTCCCCGCAGGTCTTAAAATCGACGAGGAATTTTTAAGTGCGTTTATGGCAAGACGGGCTCCCGGTCAGAATGCATGGTCAACAAAAAGAAAGGAAGCGGACAAGCCTGTTTTCCTTTCGGGTATCAAAAACGGTATTACAACGGGAGAAGACATAAAAGCTGTTATTTACAATTCAAACCAACATTCCTCCGACTATTCCACAGTCGGAAGGATCCCCCGCCCTTCCCATGCAGATTACACGGCAATAATAAAATACGGCAAGGATGTTGACCTCAGAGGCGGCGGTCATTATTCGGGAAGGCTTACCGCCCTTATGTGTATTGCAGGAGCTCTGTCAATTCAATTTCTTAAGCAGAAAGGAATTGATATTTTTGCACATATTTACTCAATAGGAAGTGTTAATGACAAGCCCTTTGATGCGGTAACGGCTGACGGTAAAGAAGCTCTTGCAGGTTCCCTTTTCCCTGTTCTTGATATAAAATCGGGGGAAGAAATGAAAAATGTCATTGAAAAAGCAAGAGAAAGTTGCGATTCCGTAGGCGGTGTGATCGAATGTGCCGTCGTGGGACTTCCCGTGGGACTCGGTGAGCATATGTTCAGAGGTGCCGAGGGCATAATAGCCTCAATGATGTTTTCAATTCCCGCTGTTAAAGGCATTGAATTCGGAAACGGCTTCGGATGTGCAAGGCTATTCGGAAGTGAAAACAACGACCCGTTTTACTATGACGGGGATACGGTAAAAACAAAAACAAATAATGCCGGAGGTATTCTCGGCGGTATGACAAACGGAATGCCCTTGATTTTCAGAGCTGCAATAAAGCCCACTCCGTCAATAGGACTGGAACAGGATACAGTAGATTTAATTGATAAGAAAAATATAAAGCACACCATAAAGGGCAGACACGACCCCTGTATAGTTCCGAGAGCCGTACCCGTAGTTGAGGCTGCGACAGCGATTGCGATACTTGATATGATACTCGATGAGGTGTAAAAATGAGTGATAGTATAATTCCAATAGAAGAACTCCGTGAAAAGATAGATGCAATAGATAAGGATATTGTCCGTCTTTTCAAGGAGAGAATGGATGTTGCGGCAGGAGTTGCCGAATATAAAAGAGTAAATAATATGCCCGTGCATGACCCTGCAAGAGAAAGACAGCTACTCGCAAAGATCGCACAGATGGCAGGAAGTGAATTTTCCGATTACAGCAGAGTTTTGTATTCAACAATTCTCTCCCTGTCAAAATCCTATCAGCGTGCACTTTTAGGTGTTGAATCCGATGTATATGACAAAATAACAAAAGCACTTGATGAAACCGAAAAAATATTCCCCGAAACGGCAAAGGTTGCCTGTCAGGGCGTGGAGGGAGCATATTCGGGTATTGCCGCAGGAAGACTTTTCAGTCTTCCCGAGATTACATACTGTCCCTCATTTGACAGCGTTTTTGATGCTTTGGATAAGGGTGAATGTGAATACGGAGTTTTGCCTCTTGAAAACTCCACTGCAGGCTCTGTCGTAAAGATTTATGACCTTATGATGCACCATAAATTCAGCATTGTCCGTTCAATAAGAGTAAAAATAGACCACTGTCTGCTCACAAAGCGAGGAACAAAGCTTGAAGACATAAAAGAGGTATTCTCACACGAACAGGCAATAAACCAATGCTCGGAATTTATAAAAGCTCATCCCGAAATCAAGTTTACTCCCGTTGCAAATACGGCTATGGCTTCAAAGGCTGTTGCAAATTCCGAAAGAAATGATATTGCTGCCCTCTCATCAAGACATTGTGCCGAGCTTTACGGACTGCAGAATCTCATATCAAGCGTTCAGGATCAGGGCAACAATTACACAAGATTTATCTGTATTTCTAAAAAGCTGGAAATATATCCCGGTGCTGATAAAACAACGATTATGGCGGCAACGGGTGACACTCCCGGTGCACTTTATCAGCTTCTTTCCCTTTTCTTCGCTCACGGAATCAATATTACGAAGCTGGAATCCCGTCCTATGCCCACGAGAGATTTTGAATATATATTCTATCTTGATTTAGATGTTTCAATTTATTCACCGAAGCTCAAAACAGCTCTCTCGGAGCTTGAAAGATATTCGGGAGAATTCAGATATCTCGGAAGCTATACGGAAAGTGTGGGTTAACAATGCTTCATACAGAAAATTTTAAAACGGGACTTATCGGAAGAAAGCTCGGTCACAGCTTCTCCCCCGAAATTCATTCATACCTTGCTGATTATGAATATAAGCTTTATGAAATGGAAGAGGAGAAGGTGGGAGAATTTCTGAAAAACTGTCCCCTTGATGCTCTTAATGTCACGATTCCCTACAAAAAAACCGTAATGCCATATCTTACGCATATATCGGAAACTGCACTGAAAATCGGCTCGGTAAACACCATAGTAAAAAAGCCTGACGGACTTTACGGCTACAATACCGACTATTACGGTTTTTCATATATGGTTAATGTAAGCGGTATTAAAATAAAAGATAAAAAGGTGCTTGTATTGGGCTCGGGCGGTGCTTCACTCACGGTTATAGCAGTTTTAACCGATATGGGTGCAAAAGAAGTTATAACGATTTCAAGAACGGGCGAAAACAATTATGAAAATATCTCCCGTCATGCCGATGCAGATGTAATTGTAAACACAACACCTGTAGGAATGTATCCGAATAACGGTGCTTCTCCCGTGGAGCTCACCGTATTCAAAAAGCTTTCGGGTGTTCTTGATTTAATTTACAACCCGTCGGTAACAAAGCTTTTATATGATGCAAAAGTGCTCGGTATTCCCTGCATCAACGGACTTTCAATGTTATCCGCACAGGCAAAAAGAGCCTGTGAGCTTTTCCTGTCAACTGATATTGAAGAAGACCCGACCCCCGATATCGTTAAAAATATAGAGGGAAAATTAAAAAACATCGTTCTCATAGGAATGCCCGGATGCGGAAAATCTACGGCAGGCAAGCTTCTTTCAGAAAAACTCAACCGTACTTTTATTGATACAGACGAAATCATAGTAAGAAACTCTGAAATGCCGATACCCGAAATCTTCTCTTTGTACGGTGAAGAAGAATTCAGAAAAAGAGAACATACGGCAGCAGAAGAAGCAGGCAAGACAACAGGAACGGTAATTGCCACAGGCGGCGGAATTATAACAAGAGAAGAAAACTATTATCCACTTCACGGGAATTCATATATCGTATGGCTTCAAAGAGATACTGCTCTTCTGCCTGTAGACGGAAGACCGATTTCACAGCAGAATGATATAAATGAGCTTTACAAAAAACGGGCTCCTCTGTATGAAAAATTCGCAGATGTGACAGTTCAGGTAAGTGAAAATGCAGATGAAACCGTAGAAAAAATAATTGAAGAAATTGGGAGAATATGAAATGAAGCTTCTTATAATAAACGGCCCGAACCTTAATATGTTAGGGTTGAGAGAGCCCGGAATTTACGGCAAAAAAGATTATAATGCACTTTGTAAGATGATTGAAGAAGCCTGTAAGGATATAGATTTTGAAATATATCAGTCTAATCACGAGGGTGCAATCGTTGATAAAATTCAGGCTTCATACGGTACGGTTGACGGTATTGTTATAAACCCCGCTGCATACACACATACCAGCGTTGCCATACTCGATGCATTAAAGGCAGTGGGTATTCCTACGGTTGAGGTCCACATTTCCGATATCAACACCCGTGAAGAATTCAGAAAATTCTCATATGTATCATTGTATGCCGAAAAAACCATAGCAGGCCACGGACTTGACGGATATATTGAGGCAATCGAATACCTTAAAATAAAACTGAGCAACAAATTATGATAATGATATTCATAGCTACGCTATGAGTGATATTGCCCTACGGGCAGTGATATTGATGCTTCGCATCAGTGATATATTTGCCTTACGGCAAATGCTTATGATTTTCTTCTTTACAATATTTATTTTCGGTAGTATAATTCAATTAGTAAATTATGGAAATGAGGCAAAATTATGAAAAAAATAATTGCAGTTCTCTTAAGTATTCTTCTTACTTTTTCAGCTCTCGGAATTGTTGCTTTTGCCGAGGAAGAGCCTTTGGATTATGTTGTTCTCGGTGACTCCATAGCTTTCGGTGCAGGTATGATAAATACTGTTGAGGCCTGTTACGGAAAAATCGTTGCAGACACAAACGGTTACACATATGCTAATCACTCTATTCCCGGTATCACGGCAGGTTTTCTTCTTACAATGCTTACCGACGGTGAAAAAATTCGTGCAAGTGTTTCCGATGCCGATATAATAAATATTTCCATCGGCGGTAACAATTTCCTTACAAGTAATATCGTAGGTCTTGCCTTTGATTGTCTTGTAAAAAAAGATATGACCGGTTTTGATGAGATCGCTGAAAACTACTACGAAGAATTATGCGGTATAATGGATAGAATCAACGAACTGAATCCCGATGCAGTTGTTCTTATTCAGACTGTTTATAATCCCCAAGACGGTGCTGCAGGCATTGTGTATGCAGAAGGCGGAAACAGACTTAACGATATGATAAGAAAGTACGATGCCGAGCATCCCGGTGAAATAGTTATCGTTGAAGTAGGTGATGCACTCAATTCCGATCCTTCAAATTTTGCAGACGATAAGATTCACCCCAGTGCACAGGGTAATGAGCTTATAGCTTATGAAATTCTTGACATTCTGTGTGAAATGGGTCTCGCAGAAGAAACAGAGCCTGTTATAGAAAACGAAGGACTCGACCTGCTTATGCCAGTATCCTATGCAATACTCGTAAATCTCGTATGCACACTTTTTGAAGCACTCGGCAATCTTTCAGCAGTCGCATAAATAATGACAAAAATTTAATGAGCTGTAAAAAACTTTTCGTTTTTTACAGCTCATTTTACATCTTTTTTACGGACTTGTATGTGTATTTTTTTACAGCTTCAATATAACTTTGCGTATCTTCTTTTTTGGGTACAGCAAACTGATTTTCCGCTTCCCTTCCCATTCTTGAAAGCTTTGATAAGCCAAGCTCATGGTATGGAGATATTTCGATTCCGATAACATTTTGCAAACTGTTTGCAAGCTGTGCAATTCCCTTAAAATGCTCTTCGGTATCATTCACAGCAGGAATAATGGGACAACGAAGAATTATTTTACTGCCGTTTTTATCAAGTGCTTTAAGATTATCAAGAATCTTTTCATTTCCGACACCCGTATATTTATTATGTAAAACGCTGTCTGTAATTTTCCAATCAAAAAGAAAGATATCCGTGTATTTTGCAGCTTCAAGTATTTTTTCTCTGTCAGTATAGCCACAGGTCTCAATACAGGTATGAAGTAAGCTTTCCTTAGCTTTTTTGAGAATTTCAAGCATAAATTCATACTGCATAAAAGGCTCACCGCCCGAAAGGGTCAGACCTCCGCCCGAATCCTCATAAAAAGCCTTGTCTCTTAAAACTTCCGCTATAACCTCATCACAGGTTTTGTTTTTTCCTGCAATTTCAAGAGCATTTGCAGGACATACAATCACACATTTTCCGCAAGAAATACACTTTTCCCTTGAAATACTGTGCTCACTCAAAAAACCGTGAACACCGTTTTCGCATACATCGGCACATTTTCTGCAAAAAATACACTTACGGTCATTGAAAAGAAGCTCCGAAGCCGATATATTTGATTCGGGATTATGACACCACCGACACCGCAGAGGACAGCCCTTGAAAAACACGGTGGTTCTTATTCCCGGCCCGTCATTTATGCAGAATCTCTGAATATTAAATATTTTTCCGACAGACATCTGCATTAAAACTCAATATCAGCGATAACTGGATAGTGATCTGAAGGAACATCCCCGAGAAATTCTCTTCTTTCTACTCTGAATTCCTTTACCCTTACATTGCCCTTAATAAATACATAGTCGATAACGGAACGGTGCTTTTCGGGGCCTAAAAATGCGTGGAAGGTGATGTCCTTATCCGTTACTTCCGCCACATCACGGCTGTCGACAAAGCCTCCGTCCTTAACTGCTTTACAGGGAGCAGATTCGGGAGTTACATTAAAATCTCCTGTGAATACTGCCGGACAATCGGTACATATCTCATTTGCTTTTTTTGCAACAAGCTCTGCACCCTTCTGCATCGCGACAGGGCCCACATGGTCAAGGTGAGTATTAAAATGACAGAACCTTTTACCTGTTTCCGTTTCTGTCAGCATTACATAAGAACAGATTCTGATACATGCCGCATCCCAGCCTTTTCCGGGGATATCCGGTGTTTCGCTTAGCCAGAAATTGCCTTTTTCTCCGGGGGTAAACTTGTCCTTTTTATAGAAAACTGCAGAAAATTCGCCTGCAGTCTTACCGTCATCTCTGCCCACACCGACATAATCATATTCGGGAAGCATTGTCCTTAAAGCCATCATCCAACCTATATGTGCTTCCTGCACACCGAAGGAATCGGGATCATTTTCTTTTATTGCCGCAACAACTCTCTCGATTCTTCTCGGCCATTCTCTGCCGTCGTGTCCTGCACATAAAACATTAAAGCTCATTATTTTCATATCACACACTCCTTGTGCTGCTTTTTTCTTATAAAGATAATTTATCACACCAAAACATTCAATTCAATTACTTTTTTATAAAAAGTGTAGAAAAACATAAAAATATATGCTATTATTTAATAAAATAAATCGGAGTGGATATATTGTGGATGCTTCATTGATTCTTTACACCTGCACACTTCTTATCGGTATGCTCACGCTCGGTGCTTTTCTGTTTTTCAGAGTGAAAAAAACAGATGTCAGATCACTTATGTTGAAATCAATTACAAGCGTTATGTTTATTTTAACAGGCATTTTTCTTACAATAGGAAAGCCCTCGTTATATTCGGGACTTATTGTCGCAGGACTCACCTGCGGAATTCTCGGTGACATATGGCTTGATATGAAGTTTATGTATAAAAATGACGAAAAGTTTTTAACAAATGCAGGCTTTGTTTCCTTTGCATTCGGTCACTTCTTCTATATTGCCGCAATAATTGCAGGAACAGCTTCCTCTTTCAAGGCTATATCACTTCTCCCCTCACTCGCAGTTGCAGTAATTGCAGGCTGTGCCGTTTATTTCGGTGAAAAGCTAATGAAGCTGAAATACGGTGAATATAAGATTATTTCCACCCTTTACGGTGCTCTTTTATTCTTCACAACTGTTTTTGCACTTTTCAGTGCAGTTTTTGCAGGCGTAAAAAACAATACTCATCTTATTGTATTCTTTGTCGGCGGTATACTTTTTGTTATTTCCGACCTTATTCTTTCGGGAACATATTTCAGTGAAGGCAAAAACAGACCTGTTGACATAGTTACAAATCATATTACATATTATCTTGCTCAGTTTGTTATAGCAAGTTCAATATTATTTATCTAAAAGAAAGAAGAAAAAACAATGAGAAGACAGCAGCAGCTCGATTTTTCGGGCATAAAAACATATTCTGCAAAAGACAGAATAAATCTCGTAACAATTGAAAATATGATGACTCCCGGAGTAACACCGCATGAGGAATATGTCTATGACGGTTTTGATGAGCTTATTGAAAGAATCATTACTGCAAGAAAAAACGGCAGACCCGTAATATGGAGTATGGGTGCCCATGTTATAAAAAACCGTCTTTCACGATATATAATCGAGCTTATGAAAATGGGAATTATAACCCATATAGCAGCAAACGGTGCAACAAGTATTCACGATTTTGAGCTTTGTTATCTCGGCGGTACCTCAGAGGATGTGCCCACTGCCATTGAAGACGGCTCCTTCGGAATGTGGGAAGAAACAGGAGCTTGGATGAATGAAGCAATAAACGAAGGTGCAAAGCTCGGCATCGGCTACGGTGAGGCACTCGGAAAATATATTGACGAGCATCCCGAAAAATTCCCCAACCGTGAAGACTGCATTTTATGGCAGGCTTATAAGCTTGATATTCCCACAACCTACCATATAGCCCTCGGTACCGATATAATTCATCAGCATCCCACCTGTGATATGGCAAATATCGGTAAGTGCTCGGGAATTGACTTCAAGAAAATGGCTTATTCCGTAGCACAGCTTGACGGCGGTGTTTTCCTTAATTTCGGCTCTTCCGTCATAGGCCCCGAGGTATTCCTTAAAACTCTTTCGATTGCAAGAAATCAGGGATATCCCACATTCAACATCACGACAGCAAACTTTGACCTTATAAACCTCGGAAATTTCCGTTGCAAGATAGGTTATGAAGACCCGAATTACTATTACAGACCGAGAAAAAATATTGTTAACCGTCCCACCTGTAAGGGCGGTATGGGTTGGCATTTTGTGGGTGATCATCAAATTACAATACCCACACTCTACGATAAATTAAAGGAACAATACTGATATGCTCACAAAAAAAGAAGTCCGTGAAATTACAGACAAAATAAAAACATGCAAAATAGGGATAATCGGTGATTTCTGTGTTGATATTTATTGGCACGCCGATATGACTCTTTCGGAATTATCCCGTGAAACTCCCCATTATCCTCTGCCCGTAACGGCTGAAAAAACCTCTATGGGTGCAGGCGGAAATGTTGCGGCAAATCTTTGTGCACTTGCCCCCGAAAAGATTTATGCTCTTTCACTTATCGGCGATGACTGGAGAGGTATGCTTCTTCGTGATCTTTTGAAAAAAAGCGGTATAAGTGACGAATATATCATCGAAACCGAAGGAAGATTTACAAATGCATACTGCAAGCCTATGCGACACGGCATTTCTGCAACCGTTTATGAAGATCCGAGACTTGATTTTGAAAACCGAACGGCAATAGACGAAAAGACGGAAAACAAAGCTATAGAGAATCTTCGTGAGCTTGCAAAAAAGGTAGATGTTCTTTGTGTTGCTGACCAGTTCCGATTTGGCATTGTTACTGATAAAGTAAGAGAAGAAATAATTTCTCTTGCAAAAGACGGACTTACAGTTATCTGTGACAGCCGTTACAATATCGGGAAATACACGAACTGTATATTGAAACCCAATGAAGTGGAATGCTGGAGAGCAGTTTACGGAAATGACGGCTTTATAAATGCTTCGGAAAATGAATTTCTTGAAGCGGCAAATGCACTCGCACTTAAAAATAATTCTAAGGTCTTCTGTACTCTGGGCGATAAAGGCTCGTATGTTACAGACGGCAAAGAAAGTGTAAGAGTAGGTGCAAAAAAACTCACAGGCGAGCTTGACATATGCGGTGCAGGTGACACTTCCCTTTCAGCTTTTTCACTCGGCATCACTGCAGGTGCACCTTTAAATAAGGCAGCCGCCTTGGCAGGACTTGCCTCTGCCGTAACCGTTAAAAAAATCGGTATGACAGGCACGGCAACAGCAGAAGAAATTGAAGCAATAGCAGAATAGTTTTTACGGTTATTTTTAAGAGGACAGAAAAAAATGATGAAGAACGGGGCTGTATCAAAACATCGTAAGCAGATGTTATTGATACAGCCCCAAAAAATTAATATTCAGGCATTAATATTTTTATTTTTTTGCCCACCTTGTAATGAAGCTCGTTTTCATGAAGAGTAAGACTGAAATCAGCTTTGTTGCCGTCATTATCAACATCGTGATAAGGAAGTACACCTCTGAACTTGATATGAAGCTCATCGGTAGAGAAAACATCAGCATACTTAAGGTATTTTGAAAGGTCAATGCTGTCCCGCAGATATTCACCGAATAATTTTGCAATAAGAGCAGGTGTAAAATCGTGAATAAGACATACTTCAAACTTACCGTCATTCAAATCAACATCATCATAAAGAGTAATGCCACCCATACCCTTTGATGTTGTTACAAGAGCGAGAATTATATCTGTATCCTTTGATTTACCGTTTGCCGTGTATGTAGCCTTTATTCTCTGCGGTCCCTTAAGAAGAGGGGGCATAGCTGCAACAACATATGATGCGTGTCCCAAAGCCTTCTTAAGCTTGGGATTTACAAGATAAGGTACAGCCGCAATATATCCGAATGATGAAACATAGCATACGGGCTCACCGTTTACAAGAATAGAGTCCATCAATGCTTCCTTGCCTTTTTCTGCAAGCTTATCAATACTCTTTATTGCGTCTTTTCTGTAAAGATTGAAATTGTTTGCCATATCGTTTGTCGTACCTACAGAGATATGGGCATATACGCTGTGCTGTTCTATTTCATTAAAGGCACGGAATGCTTCATTTACAGTTCCGTCTCCTCCGAAAGTTATAAGATAATCGGATACGGGATCAAGCTCCTTTATGAGCTTTATTACATGACCCGAATATTCACTTTTTGCTACTGTGTTAAGCTTAAGACCACGCTCCACAAACTTAAAGATCAAGTGGTCAAGTGCTGCCTGGGAAAATTTTGTTGCAATGGGGTTATAGATAATACTGAAATTCATAGCATTCCTCCTTATAATTCTTCTCTTATATCATAGCATATTAAAAATTAAAATTTATTTAATGTAATTTTTGTATCAATTTTTGTAATATTTGTATGTTTATACGGTTGCAAAACAATAATAAAAGTGCTAAAATTTTTTATTATATATTAATATTAGTTAACGGATGTGAATAAATGAAAAAAACCGTAATGAGAAAATACGCCCGTCTTATTGCAAGGACAGGTGCTAATATTCAGAAAGGTCAGGCTGTAAAATTATACGCTTCGGTTGAACAACACGAGTTTATAACAATTCTTGTTGACGAATGCTATAAAGCAGGTGCATCAAATGTTATGATGGAGTGGGAGCATCAGCCACTCACAAAGCTTGATTACCGCTACAGAACCCTGAAATCTCTGTCAAAGGTTGAAAAGTGGGAAGAGGAAAAGCTTAAATTAATGACCGAAGAGCTTCCCTGCCGTATCTACATTTTAAGTGACGATCCCGACGGACTCAAGGGAGTAAATCAGACAAAAATGCAAAAGGCAAGAATTGCCCGATATCCTATTATAAAACCTTACCGCGATGCCATAGAAAACCGTCATCAGTGGACAATTGCTGCAGTCCCCTCTTATAAATGGGCTAAAAAGGTTTTTCCCGAGCTTTCAAAATCACAGGCTTACAATAAGCTCTGGGATGCTATTCTTCAAAGCGTGAGAGTAACCGAGGATAACGACCCCGAGAAGGCATGGGAAGAGCATAATAAGACATTTAAGGAAAAATGCGATTGGCTCAATTCTTATAAATTCGACTATCTCCATTATAAGAGTGCCGGCGGTACAGACTTCAAGGCATGGCTTATCCCCGAAGGACATTGGTGCGGCGGCAGTGAAATTACAAAACAGGGAGTCGTGTTTAACCCTAATCTTCCTACAGAAGAAATTTTCACCTCTCCTATGGCAGGAAAAGCTGAAGGCAAGGTTGTTTCCACAAAGCCTCTTTCCTATGAAGGACAGATTATTGATAATTTTTCAATAACCTTCCGTGACGGCAAAGCCGTAGAATGGGAGGCAGAGAAAGGCTATGAGCTTTTAACTAAAATGATCACAATGGACGAAACCGCCTGTATGCTCGGTGAGCTTGCTCTCATTCCGAAAAACAGTCCCATAAATGAAAGCGGTATTCTTTTCTACGAAACACTCTTTGACGAAAATGCAAGCTGTCATTTAGCACTCGGTGCAGGCTTCAATGATTGTATTGACGGTCATCTTGATAAGACAAATGAAGAATGCAGAGCACTCGGCATCAACGACAGTATGATACACGTTGACTTTATGATAGGCTCTGACGATATGGAAATTACAGGCTATAAGGACGGAAAAGCAGTTCCGATTTTCGTCAATGGTTCGTGGAAATAAAGGAGAAACAAATTATGTCAATGGATTTTAAGAAAAAATTACCTATTCCTATGGAAGTAAAAAACCTGTTCCCCGTATCGGAACAGGCTGCTAAAATAAAGGAAGCAACTGATAAAAATATCGCTGCCGTGCTTTCAGGCGAATGTGACAAAAAGCTTCTTATCATCGGCCCTTGCTCTGCTGACAGAGAGGATGCAGTTTTTGAATACTGCTCACGACTTCGCAGAGTTCAGGATGAAGTTAAGGATAAAATCATAATCGTTCCCCGTGTATATACCAATAAGCCCCGTACAACAGGTGACGGCTATAAGGGTATGCTTCATCAGCCCGATCCCAACGAAAAGCCCGACCCTTATAAGGGAATTCTTGCTATCCGTCAGCTTCACACAAAAGTGCTTACCCAGCTTGGTCTTTCAACCGCTGACGAAATGCTCTACCCTGCAAACTACCGCTATCTTTCCGATCTTATGTCCTATGTTGCAGTCGGTGCAAGAAGCGTTGAAAATCAGGAGCACCGCCTTGTTTCAAGCGGTATCACAGTCCCTGTAGGTATGAAAAACCCCACCTCGGGTGACCTTAGTGTTATGATGAATGCAATCACAGCGGCACATCATTCACATCAATTTATTTACAGAGGCTGGGATGTTGAAACAACAGGAAATCCTCTCGCCCACGCAATTTTAAGAGGATATGTAAACAAGCACGGTGAGGCAATACCCAATTATCACTATGAGGATCTTGCTCACCTTTCAGACCTTTACAACAAATCAGGTCTTGAAAATCCCGCCTGCATAGTTGATACAAATCACTCAAATTCAGGCAAAAAATATCTCGAACAGCCGAGAATCGCAAAAGAAGTGCTTCACTCTATGCGTCACAACGATGAAATCGGAAAAATGGTAAAGGGCTTCATTATTGAAAGCTATCTTATCGACGGTGCACAGAAAATCGGTCCCGACGAGATTCCCGGTTGCTCAATCACAGACCCTTGCATCGGCTGGGAAAAAACAGAAAAGCTCATCCTCGACATTGCAGACCTTTTATAAGTTCCAATCTCCCACAAAGAAAAAACAGTACATAAAGATTAAGTGCAGAAGCGGTAATAAGTGTTGTTCTTAACGGAGAATTTGAAAATCCTTCAACTTCCGTCGAGAA
>CAYTRD010000034.1:0-22319 GCA_964440255.1 uncultured Ruminococcus sp.
CTATTATTGAAATGTAAAGTTTTAAATGAAACAGAGTACTACAGATAATAAGATTTTTTTTGTGCCTCTCGGGAAATTACATCTGTTCGTTAAATTATGATTTATTTCATTGCTCTCAATTTTAATAAAGAAAAAAACAACAGCCTGCCGATTCGGCAGGCTGTTGAATATTTATTTTTAATTATTCCTGAACGGGAGCCTCTACGGGGCAAGCGTCTGCACAAGCACCGCATTCGATGCAAGCGTCCTCATCAATAACATAGATATCGCCTTCAGAAATAGCCTCAACGGGGCATTCAGCTGCACAAGCACCGCAAGCGATACAAGCATCTGTAATTTTGTATGACATAGTTCTTTCCTCCTTCTGGGTTTTTCTTAATTGTAGCACATAATAAGAAAATTTCAATATGTTTTTTAAAATTTTTTCGTTTACAAAAAATCCTCTTATTCGATGTCCTTGAGAGCTGCAATTTCTTCACGGTTAAGCTTTATCTGTGCATCACGGATAAGCTTTATATCCTTACGGTTATACTTACCGGGAGCAGCATCGGGATTGCGGTCAAGACGCACCTTGAGCATACCTGTAAGCAGGTTATTATCAACCACTTCTCCCCTGCCGTCCGCAGTTTCAACAATGGCTCCTATCTTGGGAGTTATCTTAAGAAGATATTCATATGAGGACTGTTCATATTTAAGACAGCACATAAGTCTTCCGCAGGTACCGCTGATTTTTACGGGATTAAGGGAAAGTCCCTGTTCTTTTGCCATTTTTATGGAAACAGGCTGAAAGTCGTGTAAAAATTCCTTACAGCAGAAGCCTCTTCCGCAGATACCGAGTCCTCCGAGAAGCTTTGCTTCATCACGGACACCTATCTGACGAAGCTCTATTCTCACCTTGAAAATTGATGCAAGGCATTTTACAAGCTCTCTGAAATCGACTCTTTCGGGAGCCGTATAGAAAAACAGCACCTTTGAGCCGTCAAAGGTATATTCAACATCAAGAAGATGCATATCAAGTCCGAACTGTGCGATTTTCTCCTGACAGATGGAAAATGCCTTTTCTTCCTTCTGACGGTTACGCTCCATATTTGCAATATCCTCAGTTGTTGCAACCCTTAAAATACTCTTAAGGGGCTTTACAAGAACCTCTTCATCAACCTCTTTATTGGCAACGGCACATTCACCGCATTCGACTCCGCGGACAGTTTCAACAATAACATACTGTCCCTCTGCAACTTTTTTACCTGCGGGGTCGAAATAATATACCTTTTTTGTGTTTCTGAATCTTACACCTATTATTTCTGCCATATTTATTCTGCAAAGGAAATCCTTTGCCCTTTCTGATTATTTTCGCTCCTTCATTATCGCAGCTGTTTCCGAAGAAAACCTTGAAATAAGAAGATTCTCATTAGCATTATGCTCTGCTTCTGTTATTATTTTATCCAAAACTTCTTTAATTTGCAATAGCGAAGATATTTTATAGCTTCTTGAAAGAGAATATGCTGCCATATCGCTTCCCGAAAGAAGCGGAGCACCGCTTCCCTCCGCCATTGCATCTCTTATTATAAGAATAAGACGGGAAGCCACCTGTGACATCATTTTCCTGTTTTTGTGCATGGGAGAGCACGCAAGCATTACCCCGAATTCATCCTCATTACATAAAGAAAAAGCAATATTTTCGGCAACAGAATTGATTTTTTCATCGGTTTTTCTGCTTTTAGATGAAAGCGTATCGCCCAAAGGATATTCCGTAAGACGGGAAATCACCGTGGTAAGCAATCCCTCTCTTGCATCACAGCAGAATATAAACATTGTATCCTCGGGAGGCTCTTCAATGGATTTGAGAAGTGCATTCTGCACGACCCCCTGCATATCGTCACAGTCGGGAAAAATAAAGACCTTATTAAGTCCCTCCGTGGGCGATGATGAGAGCCTTGAAAGACAGTTTTCTCTTACAGTTTTAACGGAAAGAAGCTTTTTTCCGTCCTCGGGAACTACCTTAAAGACATCGGGATGAAGTCCTGCCTTTACACGAAGACAGGCACTGCATTTAAGACAGGGCTCTGGCGAAGAATCCGTAATTTCCGTACAAAGCACAGCCGATGCCAGCTCAAGTGCACATTTTTCACGAAGTGCCTCACTGCCGCCCGACAAAAGTATACTGCACGGAAGTCTTCCGAGCTTTATTGCCGAATTTACGGCTTTTGCCGTGTTTTGGGGTATTTCTTTATCCGTAAAAAGCATATTAATCACATCTTAATAAATTTATCAACATTCACGATAAACACCGTAGCACCGCCTACTGTTATTTCAACAGGCAGCGATGTAAAAAACTGGTCGGTATGATTGCCTGCTGCCGTGCTTACCATCTGTGTACGCCTCGAGCAGCACTCTTCCATAATTTTAAGACATTCATCCACCTTTTCATCCTCAACACCGATAAGAAGAGTGACATTTCCCACTCTTAAAAAACCGCCCGTTGTGGAAAGCTTAGTAGACATAAAGCCTGCCTTGTTGAGCTTCACGGTAAGCTGTGAGGAATCATCCTTGTTAACAATTGCAATAATAAGCTTCAACGGTTACACCGACCTTTCATAATTTAACAGAATATGTTTGTTTTCAGTCTTTTGTGCAGAAATTTTCAAGCACATCAATATTGCGGTCAATAACCTGTTTTCCCCGCCAGGAAAATGCACGGCTTTCAATTTCCGTTTCCCTTGTAACAACAGGGAGTGCAGTATCGAAAAATTCTTTTATTGGTGTGGCTTTTGCATTTTTATTGTGAGGACATACCTTCTGACATATATCACAGCCCCAGACACAGCCTGTATCTGCAATTTTCTTTTTCGTGTCCTCGTCAAGCTCACCTTTCTTTTGTGAAAGATATGAAAGGCATTTTTCTTTTATTATCTCCTTGCCCGTAAGAGCATTTCCGGGGCAAGCAGCTATACATTTTTCACAGCCGTTACAAAGGGAGTATTCACCCTTAAACGGTTCAAAATATTTATCCGTTACTATTTCCCCTAAAAAAACCCAGGAGCCGTAGTCCTTATTGATAAAGAGGTTATTTATGCCCATGACCCCCAGACCTGCATTTACGGCACACCTGACCTCGGGAAGGGGTGAATTATCAACAAATGCCTGAAATTCATTTTCAGGGAACTCTTTTCTGAGATTTTCCGTTATTTCATTTATTATTTTGCCCGTGATGATATGATAATCCTCACTTACGGCATATCTTGAAACATTCGCTCTTTCATAAAATTCTTCACCGAGATAATAGGGAAAAAGAATTGATATTACGGTTTCAGCCTTGTCGGGAAGCCTTTCAAGTGCCCTGCACGGAATAAGGGAATCCTTTATTGCAGAAAAACTGCTGAAGCCGTAAGGGAGTCCCGTAAAAAATCTGTCCATAGCTTACACCTGTGTAAGGGCTATCATTACGGGCATTGTAAGAATCGAGGCAAAGCTTACAAATGCAACCGTTTTTGAAGCAACACCCGTATCTCTGCCGTATTTTGCGGCGAACATTACCGTATTATTTGCACTGGGAGCAGATGCCTGTATCATACAGGCTGTGAAAAGAGCACCCGTCAGCATACCTGTCGTTTTCATTATAACATAAAAAACCGCAGGTACTGCAATTATTTTTATGAGGGCTACAAGATACTGCTCTTTATTTTTAAAAATAGTTTTAAGCCCCGCATTAGACATATAAGTGCCCAGCATCAGCATAGCAAGAGGAGTATTCATAGAGCCGATAAAGGCTATGGGGGACATTAGCACCTGGGGAACATTCACCTTTAACAGGAAAAAAGGAAGTCCTATCAGGACTGCAATTACTCCGGGGTTAAAAAACAGCTTTTTCGGGCTGAATTTTTCCGTTCCCGTATTTCCTCTGTTCATCTGCCACACTCCGTGGGTAAAGGTGAACACCTGAAAAACGATAACACCTGCCGAGCAATAGAAAACACCCTCGCTTCCGAGAACCGCTTCAGCAAGAGGCAGTGCCATATATCCCATATTTCCGTAAACACAGGCAAACTTGAACACTGCATTATTTTTGTTTTCTTTCTTTCTGAAAAACGGTTCGGCAAGCACGATACCTAAAATATGAGTAACTGCACCGCCCAGTGCCGCAAGCAGAAAGCCTTTTGAGGTTTCGGGCGTAAATTCCGTTGTAAGAAATGAATTTATAATAACACAGGGGGTTATTATATAAAACAACAGGTCATTTGCCGCTCTTGCGGTCTTTTCGGTAAATACACCTTTTTTATCTGCAATAAAGCCTACGGCAACTATAAGATAGAGAATTATGACCTGTTGTGCCGCTATAAGACAGTTCTGTAAAAACAGTGAAAAATCCAATTTATTCAATCTCCGTTACATTTTCTGAAATTTCAGCTTCATCTTCTTTTTCGTCAGCTCTTGACATAATTGATGCCAGAGCATAAAGTCCGCCGCCTATGGTATAAAGCTCAAAGGGACAATAAGAAACGAGCTTTTCCGGAGCAATTACAGCGGCAAGAAGTGAAGGAATTCCTGCAGAGAAACAGAAGCCTGCTGCAATTATACCTGTTGCAAAAAAGAACCACATTGCTTCCTTTCTTCCGATGCCTGTAAGCACTCTCGCATTTTCAAAAAGAAATATCATAAGGAAGGCTGCCGCAAAAATTGCAAAGAAAAGCTGTGATACCTTAAGATAGCTTACGGTTACGGAGAAAAAGCCGAGAGTTTCGGCAAATGCCCAGATAACGGGAAAAAGCATAGGAAGCTTAAGCTTTCCCGTAAGTTCACCTGTTTTAAGATAAATAAAAAGAGATAAAAGCACAGCGACTGCACCGAGAAGAGCAAATACCGTCGAAATAAAACCTATATTTCCTCCGACAGCCTCCTTCATAACGGAAAAACTGCCGCCTGTCTGAAGCATAGTCTTGATCCCCGTAAGTCCGTCATATAAAAGAGTGACGGCAAAAATTGCGGATGAAGCAATATAAAAAACAGAAGGACGCTTTTTCATATCGCCCATGGGAAGTGCCTTACATATGTAGCATAAAGCACTTACGAGAATAACTGCCCCTACTGCAAGAATAAACATAAGGGGAACAGTTATATTATTTTCGGTAAAAAAGCCTGTTGAGGCATCTGTCAGAATAAAGGTGTGATAAAGTCTTAAAGCCACAAGCAGAGTAAATATTACTGCGGAAATAAGCTTTACGGTTTTAAGAGTAACACCCGAATTTCCTTTGATTTTCATTTATGTCACCTTTCTTCTTTCGGTATATAAAGCGTTAAATATCGGATTCACCTGATTTTCTTTCACTAAGAGCTTTGTATTCCTGCGGACGGGAAATACTCTTATAGGCAGGACGCATAATTCTTGAACAGGTTGCAACCTCTTCAAGTCTGTGAGCACACCAACCGGCAACACGGGCTACGGCAAACATAGGTGTGTAAAGGTCTTCAGGTATACCGAGAGTTCTGTAAACAAGTCCCGAATAGAGGTCAACATTGGCACAGATATGCTTCACGAAGCCCTTTTCTTCGGCGAAAACAACGGGAGCAAGTCTTTCAATTGAATCAAGAAGCTTCCATTCCTTAAGAAGTCCGTTTTCCTCGGCAAGCTCCTTTGCATTCTGCTTGAGAAGCACGGCTCTGGGGTCGGAAAGAGTATAAATCGCGTGTCCCATACCGTAGATAAGTCCCGAGTTATCGTTTGCTTCTTTTCTTACTATTTTATGAAGATATGCTTTTACCTCGTCCTCGTCGGTAACATCCTTTACATTCAGGAATATATCTTCAACCATTTCCGTTACCTTGATATTCGCACCGCCGTGACGGAAGCCCTTAAGAGAGCCGATACCTGCACCGATTGCGGAATATGTGTCCGTGCCCGTTGAAGAGATACAGCGTGTTGTGAAGGTGGAGTTGTTACCGCCGCCGTGGTCTGCATGTATCATAAGACACAAATCAAGAAGCTTTGCTTCCTTTTCGGTAAAGGTCTTGTCTGAACGGATGGAACGAAGCACGACCTCTGCGGTCTTCTGCTCGGGCTTCACCTGATGGATATACATACTCTTTTTATAGAAAAATCTTCTCTTTACCTGATATGCATATGACATTATTGCAGGAAGCTGAGCTATGAGCTGAATAGACTGACGAAGAACATTTTCAACGGAAATATCGTCGGGGTTGTTGTCGTAAGCATACAAAGCCGTAACGGAGGACGCCATCTTATTCATAATATTGGGCGACGGAGCCTTCATTATAACATCTTCCACGAAATCAAAGGGAAGCTCTCTGTTAGCAGAAAGAAGACTGCAAAAGCCCTCAAGCTCCTCTTTTGTCGGCAGTGAACCAAAAATAAGAAGAAATACAAGCTCTTCAAAACCGAATCGGTCATCAGCCTTACAGCCTCCGACAAAATCATAAAGGTCGATACCCCTGTAAATAAGACGGCCGGGCTTGGGAACTCGTTCACCGTCGTCAATATAGTAGCCTTCAACATTACATATCTTTGTAAGTCCGACCATAACACCCGTACCGTCGGAATTACGAAGTCCTCTTTTTACGGGAAATCGGCTAAAGTCTCCCTGAGGAATAGAATTGTTTTCGATAAATTTATCAGATAAACGGGAAAATACATGTGCATCACCGCAGAACTGCGACATATCCATGAATAACTCCCCCTTTCTTGCGGAATAAATACTTTCTTTAATAAATAGATATTTTAACATAACACATTATATAAGTCAACAAAACGGAGGAATACAAAGTGGAATTTTTTCAAAATATCATATTACCTGCCGTGACGGTAACTGTTATCATATACGGTCTTATAAAAAAACTGCCTGTCTTTGAGCTGTTCCTGAGTGGTGCAAAAAAAGCTCTGACTCAGACCGCTGAGCTTCTTCCTGCTCTTACTGCCCTTTGTGTAATGGTATCAATGCTCTCGTCATCGGGAACAATTGCTCTTTTTTCGGATATACTCTCCCCTGTAGCGGAATTTTTCGGTCTGCCCCGTGAGGTTCTGCCCCTATGTATCATTTCTCCCCTGTCGGGAAGCGGAAGCATTGCAGTTCTCGAAGATATACTTATGAATTTTTCGCCTGATTCATACATAGGCAGAACTGCAAGCGTAATAGCAGGAGCCAGCGAAACCACATTTTACGCAGTTGCCGTGTATTACGGAAGTGTGGGAATCACAAAAACAAGACACACCATACCTGCTGCCCTTACAGCGGATATTGTAACCTACATCGCCGCCGCCCTGTTCTGCAGAATCATAATTTAATGCATTCAGACCACATCTTTTAAGGATGTGGTCTGAGTCATTACTGCGATACCGTGTTTTTGTTTTCTCTCGCACTTGTTTTTCCTTCGGGGGTGATTTCTCCCGCTTTCTGAAGAGAAATTTTTGTAAGGAAGGGGCCGACAAGCTCATATACAAGAACAGAGAAAAGAGTTATGTTTGCAACTATAATTCCGGGCTCTCCGAGAGTTTCTGCCTTTATTGCCATTCCGAGAGCCACGCCTGCCTGAGGGAAAAGGGTTATACCGAGATATTTTACAATATTAGGGTCACATTTTGTTGCTTTTGCACTTAAGAATGCACCTGAATACTTACCGATACAACGGACAACGATGTAAACTACACCTATGAGAACTATCATATAATCCTTGAATACGGAAAGCTCAAGCTCTGCACCGGATATTACGAAGAAGAGAATATATAAGGGAGCTGTCCAGCGGTCAAGTCTGTCCATAAGCTCTTCGGAGAAATCACAGATATTGCAAAATACTGTGCCCAGCATCATACATACAAGAAGTGAGGAAAAGGTTATATGTATACTGCCTATATGAAATTCAAGCATTGAAAGAGCAACGGTAAGCAGCACGAATGTTACGGACATTGCAAGTCTTTTTGAACGGGAATGGAAGAATCTTTCGCAAAATGTGAATAAAAATCCCATTCCTGCACCGAGAACAAGGGACAGAACAACCTCAAGAATCGGCTCAACAATAACGGAAACTATATCAGCATTACCGAGATGAAGTGCCTTCGCGATACCGAAAGAAATTGCAAAAAGCACAAGTCCTACTGCATCGTCAAGAGCAACTATAGGTAAAAGTATTTTCGTAACGGGGCCCTTTGCCTTATACTGACGGACAACCATTAAGGTTGCTGCCGGTGCCGTTGCAGATGCGACTGCACCGAGAACGATTGCAGCGGAAAGAGGAAACTTTTCGGGAATTATAAAATGAACGCCGATAAGTGCCGCATCAACTAAAAGCGTTGTGATAACTGCCTGAAAAATACCGATAATCGTTGCCTGTTTGCCTATTTGCTTAAGCTGTGTCATTCTGAATTCATTTCCGATAGAAAAGGCGATAAAGCCCAATGCCACATCGGGAATGATTCCGAATGAATCAATGTCCTCCATACTGATAAACCCAAGTCCCTTGATACCGAACGAGCCCAAAAGATAAGGCCCTATTAAAATACCTGCAACAAGATATGCCGTAACTGCAGGAAGCTGTACCTTTTTAGCAACACGGGACAGCATAAGACCTGCAAACAAGGCTACAGACAAAGCAAGTAAGGTCTCCATAAAACAACCTCCAACACAAAAATTAAACCAACTAATTGTATTACCTACACAATAAAATGTCAAGCATTTTGGCAAAAACACATAAAATAATTATGCTATAATTAAATCATAATTTATCGAGATATTTTCCCTCAAAATGGTAGTATATAGTTGAAAGGATGGTGGAATTGATGGATGACAATATGATTATCGGGCTGTTTAATGAGCGCTCACAGCAGGCAATCATAAAGCTTTCCGAAAAATACGGGAAAATTTCCCTGAAAATTGCAAACAATATTCTGAATAACTATGAGGATGCCGAGGAATGTGTAAACGATGCATATTTAGCTCTCTGGAACAACATTCCTCCCGAAAGACCCGAGCCCCTTTTAACATATCTTTTGAAAGTGGTGCGTAATACTGCCCTAAAAAGGTATCATAAAAACACCGCCGTAAAAAGAAACAGTTTTTATGATATTGCTATTGAAGAGCTTGAAAATGTGCTTTTTACGGAAGCTACGGCTGAAAGCGAGCTTATCGCAAAAGAAATCACCCGTGCCGTAAATACTTTCCTTGGAAATCAGAGCACGGACAACAGAATTATGTTTGTAAGACGCTATTATTACGGCGACAGTGTCAGCGATATTGCTTCACTTACGGGCAAGACACCGCATTTTATTTCCGTCCGCCTTTCAAGAACAAGAGAAGACTTAAAAAAATATCTTATAAAGGAAGGGTTAATATGAATAAAGAAAAGATTTCGGAAATTATTTCGGGTATTGACGATAATTTCATTGAAGAAGCTGCAACTCCAAAGAGAAAAAAGACAGCCGTTTACCGTTATATAGGAATTGCCGCCTGTGTGGCAGTAGCAGTAATTTCAGGCGTCTTTATATCACAGAATGAATTTATCACTCCCCCGACCGTAGACACCGAAGAAACAACAAACGAATCGGGCGGCGGAAAGAACACTCAGGAAATTTCACCCGCACCTGAAATTGTAACAGAACCGGCAATTGAAATTGTAACAGAGTCAGAAATGATGATTTCACCCCATTGGTCAGACCTTTCAACCCCGCAGAAATACGGCGAAGTTACGCTCAACAATATAACCTATTCCTCTCAATGCTGTGAAATTTCCGAGGGAAATATACTTGAGCTTATTTCAGATGCCGAGATGTACGGCTACGATATCTATGAGGATAAGACATACACTGTTAACGCAAAGGTATATTCCATAAAGAACATTCTTCAGGAATGTGCGGTAGCAGTAAGGATCGGTGACGAAGACAAATATTATGTATATGTGAATTCTTGGTACACCCCCGAAACTCTCGGTGATTTGATTGATGCTCTTGATCTTCGCAATACCCTCTCTTTCGGTAAGGCATACAGCGATCATACCGATAACAATACTTATGTCAGTCTTACTTTTGCTGATTTTGATGACAGCATAGTATGGGATATGATACTTGACGACACAAGCGTCAAAAATATTGAATATGACAGATTTTACGATAAAATTATCGGTGTGAGTGTTGATATTCCCCTTTTAGGCTATAAAAATATCTCTTTAGGCGTCACTAAAGACGGCTATATTATCACCAACATTCTGAGCACACAGAAATGCTTCTTTATAGGACAGGAAAAAGCTGAAGCCTTCGGAAATTACATTTTTGAAAATGTACCGCATAAAGAAATGGTAACTGTTACAGAAAATCCCGACGGCACTATCCCGGGAAAAGGTGAGGAAGAGACCGCACAGTCCACTCCCGGATATAACCCCGAAACAGACAGTGCCCCTCCTGCAGTAAACTCGGAAGCCATCACTCCCATTCCCGAAGATTTCATCATTGAAGAAACGACAAAATCATAATATACAGCACAGAAAAATTTCATATTAAGATATAAAAATTCCTCCGAAGGATTTCGCCTTCGGAGGAATTCTTTTATTTAGCTGAGGTTCTTCAGTTTCTTATGAGAAGAGACCTTTGAAGAAATCAAGTATCTTCTGGAAGAATGCCTTGATCTGATCAAAGAAGCTGAGGAATCCGTTGGGAACTATCTCATCATCGTCAATGATATCACCGGTGTACTTGTTAAGAAGGTCGCCGAGTGAAGAACCAATCTGACGAATGAATGCAAGATCGCTTGTTGCGAAGAGCTGGTTAAGGAATGAGTAGTCACCGTTGAATTCTGCGAGCCAGTTTTCAGTCTTGTGTGCTGCAACATTTGCTGCATAGAAGATCTGGTAAACTGTGTACATAACCTCATCCATACCGTCATCACTTGCTGCCATCTGTGAGAAGTTCTCAAGAAGTGAGCATACGAATGTGTAGCCGTCACCTGTAAGCTCATCCTTAAGGATAGCTTCAAGAGCTACTACGTTTTCAGGAACAGAAATGAAGGTAAGAACTGCTCTGAGAATGACAGTTACCATATCAACTCTGTCTGCACCTGTTGCGTACTTCATTGTGTATGCTGTGTCACCGTTCTTTGATGTGAAGGAGATAACCTCACCTACAGTAAGCTCTGTGATAGCTTCCATAGCTGTTTCCTCAAGACGGAAGCCTGTATCTTCTTCAATATTCTTAAGAAGCTGAGCAAGAAGTGTTTCAACGTTCATATCAGCAAAGTCGAAGCCGATGAGCTCATAAATATCAATTTCACCTGTAAGAGGCTCAATGTTTTCGAGAACTGCAAATACTGCGTTTGCTGTGTTCTTGATTACTGTATCAAGACCGTTGGAATTAAGGAAGTAGATAATTCCGGGAAGCACATTGAATATTTCATTTACGGGATCTGCAAGAATTGTATCAACTACATTGAGTATAGGATCAAGAATATTTTCAAGAAGCTTCTTGGGATCGCCGTTTGCCTGTGCCTTGTACTCTTCGGGAGTAAGGATAAGCTCACTGTCATAATCGAATGCCTCAAGAAGAGGAATGATACCGTATGCGTAACCTTCTGCACCTTCAATTACAAGAGCGTCATTGCCGTCTGCTGTGTTGAAGAGAGCGATAAGGTCTTCATCAGTAAGAAGCCATTCGAGAATGGGATATGCAGGCTCAAGCATTCTGATAAGCTCAGCTACGAATGCTTCTCTGTCACCGTCGCTGAAGTCTGCAACTGTGTAGGTATCCCAGTATGTCAGATCAATTTCAAGTGCACTGTTAAGTACATTTACAATGATCTCGAAGAGATCTTCGCCGATTTCTTCCTTAAGTGTGGGGATAAGTCCCTGAACTAATTCAAGAATCTTTTCAAGATTTGCCTTTGTATAGATTGAATCGCCGATAAGTGTATCGAGGACATCTTCAAGATTTTCATATGTTCCGCCGTTTTCATCCTCTATACCAAGAAGAACGATCATTGTGTCTACGAATGAGGGAAGCCACTTTTCAATGTATTCACCCATTTCTCTTGTATAAAGCTCGCCGTAAACATAATCATAAATACTGCCGAGTGTGACGGGAGAAAGAACTGTGCCTGTGTTTGCATATTCTGTAAGGATCCAGCTAAGCTTCTGCATTTCAACAGTCTTTGCGGTATCTGAGAGATATGCATAGATAAGCTCATAAATATCTTCGCCGAGCCAACCGGCAAGTCTCTTTTCGTTTCTTGCATCAAGATATCCGTCAACTACGAAGGATACAATAAGAGTGATCATATCAGCTCTTGTGCCGTCGCCTTCTTCATTGTAGGTCATATAATATGCTGTCTTACCGTTAGCTGATTCGTATTCAACTACCTTGCCCATATAAAGCGTTGCAAGGAATTCCTGAACATTTGCGGGCCAGTAAAGACCTACTGCAGATTCAACGATATCAAATACTGCATACCAATCAAGGTTCTTAATATCAAGAGTAGCTTCACCGATAGTAATGAGAGTTGAGAAGTCAACCTCAAGACCGAATACTTCAAGCTGTCCGAGAATTTCTTCTACGGGTACAAGAAGGTTAGTTACAACAGCCTTAAGTGTGCCTGCGTTGATGTTGTAAATGATATTGGGAAGAGTGTCGAGCATTGCACCGATAGTACCGTACTCGCCGGGATTCTGAAGGCTGCCGCAGATCATATTGAGCCAATCTGTAAGAGCTGAGAATACATCTCTTACTGCTGCTTCCATATCAATTTCGCCGTTTTCAAGCTCGTAAGCTGATGCAGGCTTGATTGCCGTAGTACCGTCAGCATATGTTCCTTCCATGCCGGGCATCTTTGCACCGAGAGCTTCAAGAAGAGGTACGATAGCTTCTTCATAGCCTCTGCCGCCTGTAAGAGTGATAAGAGGATCATTAGTTGTGCCGTTGAAGAATGTGTAATCTTCTTCGAAGAGGAGCCAGCTGAGGAGTCTGTAAGCAGGCTCGAGAACATCTACAAATGCTTCTACAAATGCTTCTCTCTTTGCTTCGTTACCGACTGCAGCGTCTACGCCCCAATCCTTAACGCAGGTTACATTACCGTCAGCATCTATTTCAACATATTCATCGCTGAACCACTCTGTGATGCTTTCAGCACCGAGAAGAGCACCTGCACCTTCAACGATACCTGCATAGTCAACAAGAAGTTCAACTACTGCTTCAATAAGTGAATCAAGAATATCATCCTGATAAAGTCCCTTTGTGATAGCATTGTCAACAAGCTGACCGAGTGAGCTGCCTTCGTCGAAGAAGTTCTGAACAAGCTTGTCGATAATTTCATTTGCATATTCTGCAGTTTCTTTATTCCAGTTGTTTGCATACTGTGTATAGATAGCATAAATGGAATCTTCTGCGTGCTCGGGAAGGTTATTTGTCTGAAGCTCATTGAGAGCATCATCACCCTCATACATATAAGCCCAGTCAATTTCCTTATACTTGAACTGATCCTTTGCACCGCGGATAAGGTTGTATACTGCCTTGTATTCATCTGCACCGAGAAGATCAGCAAAGAGCTCTTCATTGAGATTGAATGCATCAAGTGCGAAGCTGAGAACTACTGTAAGAACATCATCCTCTGTGCCTGTTACATCAACTCTGTATGCTGTCTTTCCGTTTGCGGATGTAAAGTCATCAGCAACACCTAAGCCGTAGATGTTATAGATAGCTTCTTTCATCTCATCGTTCATAACGAAGCCGAGCTCAGTTTCGAGAAGTCCGAGAAGTGTAGCTGTATTGAGATTTTCGATATCAAGACCGATTACATCTGTGAGAAGAGCACCGATGCTTTCTTCACCGACAAGACCGCTTAAGCAACCGATTATTGCATTTACGGGAGCAAGAAGGTTGCTTACACTTGTCTTGAGACCGTCTGCATTAATGAAGTAGAGAAGGTTGGGAAGAAGTGTAAATACAAATTCAACTGCTGTATCGGATGCTGCAAGCTTGTCAACAAGTGCGAGTACACTGTTAAGAATTGATTCAACTGCTGCACCTACATCATATGTCTTTGTTTCTGCATTGTAGAAGCTTGCTGCGGATTCCATTTCACAGCCGAGTGCTTCGAGTATCGGAACAAGTCCGTATGCATATCCTTCGCCACCGTTAATGGTGATGAGAGAATCGTTGGTAGTGCCGCTTAAGAATGTGTAGCTGTCACCGAAGAAGAGCCATGCAAGAAGCTCGTTTGCGGGAGCAAGAACTGTCTTAAGTCCTGCTATGAAGCTTTCCTTATCGGTTACTGTGAATGTGCCTTCCTTAACAACATATTCCTGAGCTATGCTGCCGTCTTCATTCATTGTGAGGTTGCCCTCTTCGTCATAAGCATTCTGAAGCTCGCACATTGTAAACCAAGTGCTGATGTCTGCGTCAAGAAGAGCACCTACTGCATTGTAAAGAGATGCGTCAAAGCCTGCAAGGGCATTTACGATAAGCTCTACAATTGCTTCAAGATTTTGAGCTGTATAAACTTCGTCATTGAGAAGATTTACAACAAGCTCCTTGAGATTTTCGTTGTCACCGAGAACCCCGGGAAGAACCATATCAAGAATTTCATCAAGTGCATTATATACAGCGTCTGCTGTATCTTCCGTCCAGTTTGTTGAATATTCAAGATACTTGAATTCAACTGCAGGGAAGCCCTTTGCTGCGATTTCCTCGAGGTTTTCTTCTGTTGTACCTTCGTACATATAACCCCAGTTGATTTCGCTGTAGATTACTTCAAGACCTGCAATAAGTGCTTTAACAGCCGAGTATGTTTCTGCACCGAGAAGATCAGCAAAGAGCTCTTCATTGAGATTGACGAGATCTATTGCGAATGCAAGAACTATTGTAAGCATATCGTGATAGTCTTCTTCATCGGTATATGTCATTCTGTATGCATAGTTACCGTTTGCAGAAGTAAACTGTGTGAGCTCACCAACATAGAAGCTGCAAAGGATCTTAAACATCTGTTCGTTGAAAACAATGCCGTTATCCATTGCAATAGTAAGGAGTGTTTCCATGGAAAGATCGGATATATCCAGTCCGAGCGTATCCTCAAGCAAGGAAGCGATAGTTGCAGGTTCTCCTGTTTCGCTGTCTGCTTCAACAAACATTCCGATAAGAACATCAATTGGTGCAAGGATATTGTTTACAGAGGACTTAATGCCGTCTGCATTTACGAAATAGATAATATTTACAAGAAGGTCAAGAACACCCTTTGTAGGATCAGCGGAAACTTCATCAACAAGATCGAAAACGCTTTCGATGATTGCTTCTATTGCAAGACCAATATTGTAATAGCCGTCATTTTCACCGACTTCTACATAGAATGTCTCAGCCTTGGGCATTTCAATGCCGAGAGCTTCAAGAATCGGAACAAGACCGTAATTGTAAGCCTGACCGCCGGAAAGAGTAATTATATCATTATATGTATAATTGCCCTCATCATCTTTTTCTGTACCTGTGAAGAATGCAAAATCATCACCGAAGAGGAACCAGGAAAGAAGTCTCTGTGCAGGCATAAGAACTTCGCTGAGACCTGTTACAAACATTTCTCTCTTTTCTTCGTCTGTTTCTGCAGCATCAACGCCCCAGTCCTTGTCAGCCTTAACCTTGTAGGTTACGGTTGCGTTGCCGTCCTCGTCAACACCTTCTACAGCATCGCACATTGCAAACCAAGAAGCAATATCAGCATCAATAACAACATCAATTGTGTTACGAAGAGTCTCATCAAGACCTGCGATAAGATTTACAATGCCTTCAACCATAGCTGTAAGGTTTGCATCTGTATAAACATTATCATTGAACACACCGTTAAGCAGAGAGGCAACAGTTGCACCCTCGCCTGATGTTGATTCAAGAACCATTTTGATAATATCATTGAGAGCGGCTTCAATTTTAACTGCTGTATCTTCAGTCCAGTCTGTTGAATAATAGTCAAGATATGTGATTGTGTGTGCGGGAAGCTGGATCTTTTCAGAAGCCTGTATATTTGTATCAAACATATAATCCCAATCGGGAACAGTATATGTTATTTCAAAGCCCTTGATAAGCTCCATAACAGCGGCATAGATTTCACCGGCATTGGCTCCCTCACCATCTTCTGCATTTGCATCAATGAAATCACAGATGATTTCGCCGTTTGTTCTGCCGTCTGCTGTTACATATTCAGCAGCTTCAAGAAGAGCTGTAATAAGAATTGTAAGAGCATCGGGAGCATCAACTGTTGTCTTATAAGCAGTATATTCAATTACTGAATCATATTCAACCACACCGGAGCAAAGACCCTTGAGTCCGTAGTTGCCGAGCTGGCTGCCGGAAAGATTTGTGCCGAAGTATACATCAACAAGTCTGACGATTTCAGAAATTGTAATATTACCAAGGTCAATACTGAAGAACTTGTAATCAAGATCATCATTTACATAAATACCCTCAAGAAGCTGAAGAATATCTACCTGAAGCTCACCGTAATTGAGGAAGTCGGAAATGAGATATGATGCAATCAGATTAAGGTCGAGGTCAAAAATAGGACGTACTGTATCGAGAATTACAAGAACGGGCATAAGCAGGTTGTGAATAACAACTGAAAGTCCGTTGCTTTCGATAAAGTAGATAAAATTGGGAAGAAGCTCAATTATCTTCTGAACCGTATTACCTTCAAGAAGATATCCGTCTAACCAGTTGAAGAGCTGATCTACCGTGTAGTTAAGTGCAGCAACATCACCGTTTTCTTCACAGTATGCTTCATATTCAGCCTGAGTCATTACATCTTCAATGCCGAGAAGCTCGAAGAAGAGACCTATGGAGTCTGCATAGTTATCATAACCGAGGAATTCAATTGCATTGTTGAATACACCTATGCTGTCACCCTTGAAGAAGGTTGCAATGACAGGAGCAAAGCCCTTGATTGATTCACAAAGAAGATCAACAAAGGTTTCCATATCACCGTCAACGAATTCAGTTGAGTTATACTTCCATGTTATCTTAACTTCCTTCTTGACGATGGGATTGCCGTCCTTATCAAGAATAAGTTCATCATCTTCTCCGGTTTCATATACGAGCTCATTGTTTTCATCGTATACATTCACATATTCTACGGATGCGGGCTCGAAGAGATAGCTGTTTACATAACCATCATCGCCGGGCTTGAGAGGCTCAACGAAATCTTCTTCAAGTCTGTCAACATCTGCAACAAAGAGATATCCGAAGGATTTATTCATTGATGAAAGGTCTGCACCGAGACCTGCAACGATTGTGTAAAGAGCATCATTATCAACAATTGAAGCGAGAGAACAAAGACCCTCTACAATTGCTGTGATGTTGTCATTTACAAGAAGCTTGTCAAATTCCTTCTGAATAAGAGCATTGATCTGAGTTTCTTCAGAGCCTGTCATTTTAAGAACGGATTCAACAATAGCATCAACATTTTCGATAAGGTATGATGCCTTTTCCTTTGTCCAATCATTTCCGTAGTCAAGGTAAAGGATAGCAGCATCGTTCATTCCGTCGATACCTGCATAATCATACTGAGAAGCTACCCAGTCGATTTCTTCCTTGCCGTAAGACTGAGGAACAAAGAGCTCAACAAGAGCTGCAAGTGCTGACATGGGATTGTGGTTAACACCGTCAATTATTTTGTAAACAAGCTCGGGAAGCTCAATGGGCTCAGCCGCATCAGGAACACCGTCACCGTCTGTATCAATTGTGAAGTTTTCTTCATCAGCCTGAATTAATTCGATAAGACCTTCAACAAAGGCTCTGTCACCTACTGCAGAAATAATATACTGAAGCAGGAAGTAGAGAACATCAGCCTTATCAGCCGTAAACTTGGTTCTCTTACCTGTTGAGCCTGCAGAAGAAGCATTCTTATCAACTGATGCACATGTAATGATTTCACCTGCATTAATTTCAGGAAGCTGAACAGCAAGACCTGTTGCTTCAAGAACAAACGAAAGAAGTGAATTGAGGTTTGTATACTCGATACCCAGCATATCTTTAAGGTTTACAAGATCGCCGAGTGCAAGAGGAATATCGAAAGAGGGGAGCAAACCGTTAAGTACACTCTTAAGAAGATTGCCTAAGAAGGCGAGATCAGGTTGCCAACCCCAGATATCAATAATCTTAAGCTCTTCAACGGAGTTGATTGCAATCTCAGCACTGATATCAATCTCAATATCATCGATCAATGTCTGGATAACATCGAATGAGAGAGTATAAACAAGCTGGGGGATAATTTCAAGAATCTTGTTAAGAGGAAGCTGCTTGAGCTGTTCAATAAGAACAAGAAGAGGAGAGAACAGAGCATCTGCTATCTGTGCAGCAGTAGAAGTGGAGGTAATACTCTTGAAAGAATATGTTCCGCTTATACCCAATGCTGTAAGGTCATAGCCTGCATCTGTTACGCCGAGAGATTCCATAATGGGAATCCACATATCCTTGAATATTGTTTCGCCTGCAATCTTAAGAGTAACATTTGCATATGCTTCAGCTTCATATACAGTGACATCCATCGATCCTATAGCGTCCTCGAGAACCATATCATATACCTTTGCATAAGCAAGGTCTTCTACTTCCTGAGAATAATCTGAGCCGGCAAGAAGAGTCCGAAGAAGAGGAAGAAGAGCGGAAAAGATAACGCCTACAGCATCAACGAATGTATCATAATCTTCTACGCCCCATTCGTAAACCGCAAAGTCGAGAGCATCGACAACATCATCCTTATAACCTTCTCTTTCAACACCGTCAATTGTCGGGTTGATGCGGTCAAAATAAGTCCAATCCTTGCCTGCAGAAGTAAGAGCAGAGTTAAGAGCTGAATACTTTGAGGGAAGTACCTTTGCAAAAGACTGAGGATAGATATAAATACCGAGAGACTCAAATACATCAATAAGCTTTTTGGAGCTGTACTGTCCGTCAATGTAAAGGTCAAGGTCACCGGTGAAATCGCCGCCTGACAACGTATCAAGATCAATTCTTGCAGCCGCATTGGCATCAGGAGATTTACTGATTCCGTCCACACCAAGGGAGCTGAGATCACCAAGCATACCGTCAAGAAGCTCTGTAATCATGGGGAAGATCGTTGCTATAAGAGTGTTAACAAGATCATCTGTAAAGAGACTTGTCTGAATTATATCATCTATAGCATCGGAAAGGCTGTTATAAGCATTGCCTTCTTCATTCTTAATGCCTATGAGTGCACAGAAATCTTCAGAAACAAGGAAATTGTCAAGCTTACTGATTGTAGAGTTTACCTTTGTCTCGTTTACAACATAGTTTTCCTCTGTGCCTTCTCTTGCGATATCATTAGGGAAGCCTATCTGATTGCCGTCAGCATCAACACCCTGATCGCCTGCGTAACGGGTTGTATAGTTGCCGTTCGCATCGTGATAATGATTCTGTTCAAAGTTTGCAAGACCACCTGTTGCGACAAATTCGTCAACCTTAACAATAAGATTATTAAGAACAGCATAGATAGCCTGATATTCCTCTGTTACAAGACCTTTTGCAAGAGCTGCCGCATAAAGATCATGATCAACAGCATTGATATAAGTCTTGATAAGAACAAAGTTTGAGAAGTCAATTACAAGAGCAGTGTCAGTAGCATAAGGCTTAACCTTATCAAGCTGTTTTTCAACTCTTGTCTGCAGCTCAAGCTTAATGCTTGCAATAAATTCATCGACTACAGTTAAGTAATTACCGAAAATGAAATCTGCTTCTGCCTGACTGTAATCAGAAACTAATTCATTGTAGAGAGCTACAAGCTCTGCTTTCTTTACTTCGGCAGTTTCAATCATACTTACTATGTATTCATATGTCATTATTGTGTAGATATAGCTACGCGCAACCTCGAAGTAGTTCCAGAGCTCTGTGTACTCTACTTCGATTTGACGGTAACGGATTTCGGCTCTAAGCTCTTCAATAATATCGGCAATATAAGAAGCTTGTGCATCACCGAAAACTGCAGTTACATTTTCTGTGTCCTTAGTCATAATAACCGTAGCCTGTGCGGTATACCAGCTATATGCAGACTGAAGCTCAACATCAGAAATGGGACATTCTTCGCCGTTTACATCATATTCATACTTTTCGAAGCCCTTGATACCGAAAAGGTTGCCTTCTTCGGAGCCGTATTCTTCGGTGTCTTCGTTATTGTAACGGAATACAGCCTTATCCTTGATAACTCTAAGGTCAAACTTCTGAATTTCGTCCTTTATCATTTCGATATAGGTTTCATATGCTGCCTTTATATCCGTACCAAAGATGGATTTAAGGGCATCGAACATTCCTTCTACTGCTCCTATTTCACCATACAATTTGTTGGCAAGGTCATAAAGACTCTGAAGCGTTGCCCTGTCGGCAGAATCAATTGTCGTCTGAAGGTTTTCTATATCAAGATAATCATTTGCAGCAAGACCGCCAATTTCAAAGCCTTCCGTTACGATCCAATCTACATGATCTTCAAAGGCTACAGCTTCAACAAGAGATTTACAATAATCGGCATAAGCAGTATAGCTTGCTCTTGCAGAATCGCCGATAAACTTACTGATGTATGCAGAATCTACACTTGCAAGTGCATTGTTTTTATCAGTATAGTTATCATAAATCGTCTGAAGCTTATCTGAACCGTAATCAATAAGCTGTGATCTGTTTGCTTCATTTGTATAAAGAGCATAACCGCTTGCAAACGAATCTGCATCCTGTGCTACATAGGTAAGATATGCAGAAACAGCAGACAGGTCGGGAGTTTTGCCTGTTGCAGGGTTAGACTTTGCCACTGCACTATTGTAATAGTACGAATAAGCATATCTGGTACAAGTGCTGTCAGTCCATCCGTCATTGCTATGGTCATATGACGCACTCACAGCAGCAGTATATGTCATTTTTACAGATGTATTCACCGATGTGCCGGTTGCCGGAACTGTAGCATAATCACTGAGCACTGCCTGTTTGACAGTTCTTGTTACGGTTGCACTGAGACTTGTTGCAGAAAGACCTGCACTAAGATTACCATGATTACAATTGTATCCGCCCCCGGAAAAAGCCCATTTCCAGCTTCTATCAACGGAGTCAGAATTTGTATGTGTGTTACTGGAATTATAATAAGTATTATAACTTCCACTTGTTGGAATTAGATAGTTTAACAACGTCAAAGCATAAGAGGTAACCTCATACCCATTAGTTTTGCACAATGACTTTACACGGTCACGCATTGTTCTGTTATGGGTATAACTACTCTTTTCAGCGTTTACCACATCAAAAAGGGCATTTGCAACATTATATATATAGCCCTTTTCGGAATTGTCGGTAATGGTAACATTATAAGTAGTACCACCGGCAACGGAATATTCACCGTAATGTCCGTCTGCCGCTTTAAAAGCGTTGATAAGTGCTGTGATTTGCGAAGCTGATGCCGCCGCATTAGCTTCGGGAACGAAGTTGGGCAGTGCTATACTGAAGCAACCGAATGCAATCAGCACTGCGAGGAACATACTAAGTAGCTTTTTGGGTAACTTAGCCTTTGTTTCCATTGAAAAAACACTCCTTTTTCTAATTAGTTTTGGTAAAACTAATACAAATACTCCGTAAAACCCAATTTTTGGGGGCACTACGGGTATAATATATCATCATTATCATATCACAAATCAATTTAATAAGTCAACCAATTAACTTAAATCAGTTTATCTAAAGTTTACAGTAAAAAAATGGTTGTTTTCCACAACAAAAACAAGAATTATTTTCTTATTTCACATAATTTATGAATTGTTTGTTAATAACCCTTACAAAACAAACAAATTTATAACAAATTCCCCACACAAAAACAGCACCCATAAAAATGAGTGCTGTGGATTTGTAGGGAGATGTCGCCCACGGCATCCCGTGAGAAAACAAATTTTTATATGCTATTTCCTAAGAACATCGCAAAAAATTTTACGCCTGTAGGGGACGACGACTCGGCGTCCCGTGAGAAAATAAATTTTTATATGCTATTTCCTAAGAACATCGCAAAAAATTTTACGCCTGTAGGGGACGACGACTCGGCGTCCCGTGAGAAAATAAATTTTTATATGCTATTTCCTAAGAACATCGCAAAAAATTTTACGCCTGTAGGGGACGACGACCTCGGCGTCCCGCCTGCAAAAATATAGAATCAGAAGTTAATTGTTCTAAGGGATTTGTTGTAAAGTTCTCGGGATATAACTTATGATATTTTACTTTACCGAAACGGGACGCCTTACGCTGTCATTTGCCTTTATATCTTGTAGGGGACGACGACTCGGCGTCCCGTTGCAAAAATATAGAATCAGAAGTTAATTGTTCTAAGGGATTT
>CAYTRD010000035.1:0-21573 GCA_964440255.1 uncultured Ruminococcus sp.
ACGGTGAAGTTCTGCCCGATTTTTTGAAGCTTTCACCACCATTTGTACGACTTCACGACACCGGAGGCACATACGGAGGGAGTCATTATGTAGATATTCCCAATATTTTTCCCGATTTTTCATCGGATGCCGACAATCCTGATAATTATGATTTTACGCTGACAGACTGTTACATAAAGCCTCTTGTTGAAGCAGGAATTAAAATTATGTACCGACTTGGTGTAACAATTGAGCACGAACCGAAAAAATATAATATTTATGCACCCTCCGATCCTTATAAATGGGCAGATATATGTGAGCATATTGTAAGACATTATAACTGCGGTTGGGCAAACGGGCATTACTGGAATATTGAATTCTGGGAGATATGGAACGAGCCTGACGGTATAGATCCGAAGGTAGAGCCTTTCGGCCCTCCCAATTGGATTGGTACTGCAAAGCAGTACTATGAACTATATTCAGTAACGGCTAATCACATTAAGAAGTACCATCCTGAAGTTAAAGTCGGCGGATATTCAAGCTGTTATATTCTCGGTGCTAATGTTGACGGAAAATGGACCCCCGGGCCTTATGAATATTTTACAGATTTTCTTGAATATATAAGTGTTCCGGATACAAAAGCACCTCTTGACTTTTTTACATGGCACGGATATCTTAGCAGCCAGTATCTTGAAAAAATTGAAATTGAAAGCAGCTTCGTTGATGAAATGCTGGATAAATACGGTTTTTATGATACTCTTCGAATCGATGCCGAATGGAATTGCTGTATATGTGATAAGGATACATCCGATTACAGAAACGAATACTATATTAATATGCGTACTAACAAAGGAGCATCCCATGTGGCAGGCTCTTTGTATGAAATGCAGCGTCTTAAAGTCGATGCGGCTATGTTCTATGATGCACAATTATGGTGTGAATACGGCTGTCTTTTTGATGTACCGTCTCTGAAGCCCTCGAAAGCTTATTATGCTTTTGAGCAGTTTAGTGAGTTTTATTATCTTGCTGATTGTTGTTATTCCGAAAGTAAGGATAAAATATATTCACTTGCTGCAAAGGGTGAATATGAAATGATCGGTTTATCAAATATCACAACCGAAGCACAAACTGTAAAAATAAATATAATGAATAATAAAAACAAAAAAGCTGTAGTTTTTACACTTGATGAAAACCGTAATCTTGAAAAGACAGAAGAATTTGTTGTCTGCGATGAAAATATACTGACCTTGTCACCCTATTCTTTTGTCAGCATCAAACTGATTTAAGAGGATGTTATGAAATATAAACTTGTAATTTTTGATCTTGACGGAACTGTGCTTGACACTCTTTTTGATCTTTATTCTTCCGTAAACTGTTCGTTACGAGAGTATTCGCTTCCCGAAAGAAGCATTGAAGAAATACGGTCTTTTGTAGGCAACGGCATAAGACTGCTTATCGAAAGAGCCGTACCCGAAAATATTGATGATGCTTTAACTGATAAGGTTTTTGAGTTTTTCAAGCTTCATTATAAAGAGCATAGCTGTGACAACACAAAGCCATATGACGGAGTGGTCAGGCTTATAAAAGCTCTTAAAAGCAATGAAATTAAAATTGCCGTTGTCTCAAATAAGGCTGATTTTGCCGTAAAGAACCTTGTTAAAAAATATTTTGACGGGATGTTTGATTTTGCAGTGGGTGAAAGGGAAGGAATTGCAAAAAAACCGGCACCTGATTCCGTGCTTGAAGCAATTAAGGCTTTTAATGCAGAAAAAGATGAAGCTCTTTATGTGGGAGATTCTGAGGTTGATATTGATACTGCAAAAAATGCGGGTATAGATTGTATTGCAGTCAGTTGGGGCTTCCGCGATGAAGAGGAACTTAAAAAGCATAATGCCCCCGTAATCTCTAAATGTCCGTCAGAGCTCTTGAACCTCATAATTAGCAATTAAATGTTTTGCGTGTTGTTATTTTACAGCACGCATTTTTATGGTTGATTTAATCGAAAAAAAGGAGTATTATAGCATTTATGTTGAAAAATACAGGAGAAGATATGAAGAAAACGATCATCAGCATAATGCTTATTTGTCTTATGCTTGTCATTCCGACCTACAATTTAATAAAGCTTTCAAACATTTCTGAAGCAAAAGAGGTATCCGCAATCGATACTTCTGTTTTTGAAAAATTTTCTTCGCTCGACTTAAGGGAAATTGAAAAAAAGATTTCGCAGCTTATTGAAGCACGTGAGGCTGAACGGGAAGAAAAGCGTCTTGCCGAAGAGAGAATACAGAATTATGAGAATCTGAAAAAGCTGCTTGACGATGGTATAATAACATACCGTCAGATATTCTCGGACACGCTTTTTGTCGGTGATTCTCTGATGAACGGACTTGAAACCTACCGTCTTTTAGATAATGGGAATATGATAACAATGGTAAGTGCAAGCCTTTACCACCTTGAGGGCAGTTATTCAAAAATTGTCGCTAATAATCCTAAAAATCTTGTGCTTCATTACGGTATAAATATGATGGTCAATACAGATTCACAGCTTGAATTTTTTGTTACGATGTATTCGGATATCGTAACGCGATTAAAAAATGATCTTCCCGATACAAAAATTTATATCAGCGGAATATTCAATGTGTCAGAAAATGTCGAAAGCCGTTATCCCTGTGTTGCAAAGTACAATGATGCATTAAAGACCATGTGTGAAAACACAGGTGCAATTTATATTGATAACAGCGAATGTCTACCCGGAGACGGAGGCTATTACGGAAGCGACGGAATTCACGTTTCAAAAGCATTTTACCAAGATGTATGGCTTCCGCATTTATTTTTCAAGATTTATGTCTGACGGAGATTTTATGAGTAAATACAGAATCACGGAATTGCTTTGTGTTGTTTTTGCAATTCTGTTTATAGTAAATTCAATAAAAGGCGAAAAGCCAACATCAAAAACAGCAGAAGAATTAGTCGGGGGACTTATTGCTTCAGTTGATGATGAAGCTCTTATTAAGCGTGAAAACGAATTTATCCGAGAAAAATTTTCATTTGACTTGTCTGTTTTTTCAAGCATCAGCTATTATTCGTCTGATGATATTATGAATGTCAATGAAATATTTGTCGGTGTATTTGAAGATGAAGCTGATGCTTCTGTAAAAAACGTTATTGAGGAATATGCAAACGATAAGTTCACACTTTTTAACGGTTATGCTCCCGAAGCCTCTTCTTTGCTCGAAAATGCAAAAATTGAAATTAAATCTAATACGGTATTTTTCTGTGTCAGCGAAAATGCAGATGAGATTTATTCTGCCTTTGTTGCACTTCTTTAAGGAGGGGGATATATGGTATTCAGCAGCGTGACCTTCCTTACTGTTTTTCTTCCCGTAACGGTAGTTTTATATTTCATTCCCAATATTTTTACGGGCAAAAGCACAAGTAAAGCCGTTATAAAATATAAAAACCTCGTTTTACTTGCTGTTAGTCTTCTTTTTTATGCGTGGGGTGAACCGAGAAATATTGTGCTGATGCTTCTGAGCATTATATTTAACTTTACAATCGGTCTTCATATGGAAAAGTGTGAAGAACGACAGACGAGCAGAAAACTGCTTCTGATTTTTTCGCTTTTTTTCAATCTCGGTCTTCTTGTATTTTTTAAATACAGCTCATTTATTTCCGAAAACATTGCAGCCGTTTTCGGAATTGATAACTCATTTATGTCTCCCGCACTTCCCATAGGAATATCTTTTTATACCTTCCAGATTCTTTCCTATGTTGTAGATGTATATAAGAAAAAATCAGTTGCACAGAAGAGTATTTTTGATTTTGCACTTTATATATCAATGTTTCCGCAGCTTATTGCAGGTCCAATAGTTCAGTACGGTGATATTGAATCCGAGCTGAAGCATAGGGAAGAGAGCTTCATAAAGTCTGCAGAGGGGCTCTCGCTTTTTATGAAGGGACTTTTCAAGAAAGCTGTGCTTGCCAACACTGCAGGTGCTGTTTTTGAAGAAATAACAGCTTCAGGCTTCGATTCTCTTACTGTTATCAGTTCATGGACAGCAATAATCTTTTATGCATTTCAGATATACTTTGATTTTGGCGGATATTCGGATATGGCAATAGGTCTCGGGTATATTTTCGGCTTTACCTTCCCGAAAAATTTTGAGCATCCCTATATTGCAACAAGTGTAACAGATTTCTGGAGAAGATGGCATATTACGCTCAGCAGTTGGTTCAGGGATTATGTCTATATTCCGCTCGGAGGTAACAGATGCAGTATTCCCCGTCATATTTTCAATCTTTTTGTTGTCTGGTCACTTACAGGTTTGTGGCACGGTGCATCTTGGAATTTTATTTTATGGGGAATATATTATTTCTGTTTGCTCACTCTGGAAAAATATGTTCTTAAAAATCTTATTGAAAAGCTTCCGACAGTTTTCAGAAGAATTATAACCTTTATTTTTGTACTCTTCGGCTGGGTTCTTTTTGCCATTACGGATTTGTCTGATATAGGTACATATTTTTCCTCAATGTTCGGTGTGAACGGATTTATCGGCAGTAATGATTTATATGTAATCACATCGAATGCCTCAATTCTTATTATTTCAGGAATCATTTCAACGGGTGTATTCGGTAAAACGGAGAATAACGATAAAGCATTTAATAAAATATTCAGATATATTCTGTCTTTGTTGCTTTTCGGAATAAGCGTTCTGTTTTTGATAGGCGATACATATAATCCGTTTTTATATTTCCGATTCTGAAAGGGGAGCAGTATAATGAATAAGCTTGTAATTAAGATTTCGTCTGTCATATTTATTATTCTTACCTTTTCACTTGTTTTTGTAACTGCTCTTTCGGGGATATTTTCTGAAGATAAGTCCTATTCCGAAACAGAAAACAGATATCTGGCATCCTTCCCCGAAATTTCGCTGAATTCCGTATCTGACGGCAGTTTTATGTCGGGATTTGAGAGCTATTTATCCGATCAGTTTATTTTCCGTGATAAAATAGTATCATTGAAAACATTCATTTCCCGTGTTCTCGGAAAAACTGAAATCAATGATGTTTATATAGGAAAGAATAACCGTTTGTTTGAAGTGCCGTCAGCTATTGACGATAAAAAGCTTTCTGAAAATATTGACGCCATCAACGGTTTTTCGGCAAAATGTGAGATTGACGAGCAGTATATAATTATAGCTCCCAATTCCTCATATGTTTATAAAAACGATTTGCCCGATTATCTTGACTGTTATGATCAGAAATCAGAGATTATATCAATTTATGATAAGATAGACGGTAAAATTATTAAAACAGATGTAACGGATATTTTATCGGAAAATGCCGAAAAAAAAGAACTGTATTTCAGAACGGATCATCACTGGACACATGAAGCGGCATTTTTAGCTTTTTCAGAATTTGCAAAAAATACAGATATTAAGGTAAATGCAGAAGATTATGAAATAATTGAATTTAGCAATTCTTTCAGCGGAACACTTGCCTCTTCCTCGGGAATATACGAGACCGTTGATACATTAAAAGCGGTAATGCCCGTAAATATTCAGGGAAGCTACTATGTGCATAATTTCAGTACACAGGAGAAAAGCGTTTCTGTTTTTGATTTCGATAAGCTTGATACAAAGAATCAGTATGAAGTATTTTTCGGCGGTAATTTTTCAAGAATCGTGATAAATACGGATAATCTTAATGAAAAAGCCCTTCTTATTTTTAAGGATTCATATGCAAACTGTTTTATCCCGCTTCTTATCCCGCATTTTGAAAAGATAGTAATTATCGACCCGAGATATTTTACTGATGATGTCGAGGATATTTTAGCGGACAATGATTTTACACATCTGCTTTATCTTTATAATCTCAATACTTTTCTTGAGGATACAGTTCTTAAAGAAGTTATCTCATAAAAAATGCCTGCTGAGAATACGCTGTTGTTCTTAACGGAGAATTTTAATTTCTTTACATTCGTGTTAAGAACCGGCATCGCATTTGTGAGTACAAATGCAGTCGGGCAGTAGACCAAATCCACTACAACAGAAAAGAGAAGATTCGTTTATTACAACGAGTCTTCTCTTTTTTTCTGTTATGTGATATGCTGACTAAAGTCAGCGTGATATTTTTGCTTTGCAAAAGTGATATTAAGCCCGTTAGGCTTAGTGATATTCTATTCGCCAATAACTTGCGAAGCAAATATCACTCGGCTAAAAGCCGAATAACACTGCGTAGCAATATCACTCGCCGTAGGCGAATAGAGTTGCGTGATGCTCCGCTTGGAGTATCACGCTATATTCAGCAGGTATTTTTTTCAGATTAAATATTCAAACGGCTTTCGGTTTAAGTAATAAGTAAGCTTACTAAAGCCGAGGGACCTGAGAAAATTCACGCCCTCTTCAAGTCCCGTATCGAGATTTTCCGGAATGTGTGAATCACTTCCCAGCGTTATTCTTTTACCGCCAAGCTCACGGTACATAATAAGTATATCTTTATCGGGCATAAAATACCCGTCTTTAACACCTGATGTGTTAACTTCAAGTGTTTTATCACGCTTGATGACGGTTTTCAGAATTTCAGCAATAACAGGGTAGTGCTTTTTTATATCAACGGTTCTTTTATATTTATAAACAATGTATCGCAGAACAACAGTCAGATGGCAAAGAATATCAAAATCGGTTGATTTTGCAGTTTCAAGGACATCAAGGAAATACTGTGATACATATCTGTCGATAAATTCATCGTCAGATTTTGAAAAATCTATAACTGAAAACGGCATTTCAAAGTCTTCTATTCTTACAGCGTGAACAGAGCCGAGAATTACATCCCATTCATATGATAAAATGATTTTTTTTGCATAAGTCGGATTGATTATCGCTTCACCAAGTTCAACACCGCAGCTTATTATCAGCTCGTTATTGTATTTTTCTTTTGCTTTATATGACTCATAAAAGGAGCTTCTGATATTTTCATTCATAGTCTTGTCTTCGCTGTATTCACAATCGAGATGGTCAGAAACAGCAAATCCCCGCAGTCCTTTTGCTTTGCTGTATTCAACAAGCTCTTCTAATGTACCGGTTCCGTCATGTGAAAAACCTGTATGCGTATGACAGTTGATAATCTTCAATTGCATCACCTTCTTTTCTGCATTATATATCCGTCCGCTTTTTTTCGCAATATTAATATTATTCTTTTATTTTATTTTTTTGTGTGGTATACTAATATCATAACGAAGGGAGATATTTATATGAATGTTTATGAAGAGCTGATGCGTATTCTTAAAGATAATAATTTTCATATATCAGCTGCGGAATCCTGTACTGCAGGAATGTTTATTTCTGATTTAGTCAGCGTATCAGGGGCATCGGATGTTCTCGGTGCTTCATATATCACATATTCTGTTGAAGCTAAGATTGATACGGTAGGTGTAAAGAAGGATACAATTGATACATTCGGTGTTGTAAGTGAAAATGTTGCAATTGAGATGGCAGTCGGTGCGGCAAAAAAATCAGGTGCAGATGTGGGAGTGGGAATAACAGGCTATGCTGGACCTGCCACAGATGAAAATGATACGACGGCGGGAACTGTTTGCTTCGGATTTTATGTTGACGGCAGAACTCTTACTGCCACAAGAAAATTTCCCGATATGGGAAGAAATGTTGTAAGAGAGCTTGCCTGTATGTATGCTGCAGAAGCTCTGATAAAACTTATTAGGGTAAAAAAATGACATTTTTACAGCCGCAGAGATTATCTGCGGCTGTAAGTCTTTATTCTGTTGTTTTTCTTTTTTCGAGTTCAGAAAGTATTCTTTTGTATTCTTTTTCGTCAATCTTATATTTTTTCACGGTAATATAATATCCGATTCCCATAAATACTATAGGGAGAACAACCATAACAGCCCGAAGAGCAAATGTCATTCCGTCAGATGCACCTGCAAGCACGCCGCTGATATAATCAGCCTTGTAATCAACTGTCCATAAATCAGGATTAGAAATTGCAGCATTTTCTGCTTCCGAAATTTTATTTGTAATCTCAGTAAGTCCTACAGCAAGATATACTACCATAATAATAACCTGCTGCAGTGAGCTTGAAAGCTTTGACATAAAAGGACGGACAGAGAAGATTAGTGCTTCATTTCTTTCACCTGTTATAAGCTCATTGTATTCTATGGTGTTTGCAAGGAATATTGCTGCAATAAGATAGAAAAGAGCGTGACCGATACCGATAAACAGGGCTTCTGCACAAAGCAGATAGAAGGAAACAGTTTTATTTGCCATAAATGTTTCGGAAAGCATTAATGCAATATATCCGAGAATTACAAGTATAAAGGAAATTCTGATTATCTGATTTCTTGTAAATTTCTTTGTGAGCATAGGATAAATTATAAATGTAAGTCCCGATGCTGCACCGTAGGCTATAACAAATAATGTAGTATTTGTCCCTTCATATCCGTAGGAAAGATAAATGTAATTAGTGCCGAACGCTGTAAGAAGTGCACTGCTGAGGCTTGCGAATAAAAGAATGAGTGCTGTCCACAGAACCTGTTTATTGTTGAAAATGATCTGTATCATTTTCTTAAAACCGATTTTTTCACTGTCCTGTGCTTCTGATGACAAGGGCTTTTCCTTTACGCCGACACATACAAAAGCCTGACATCCTATAAAGGTAAGGCCTATGACAATTGCTAAAACTCTGTAGCCTGTAACCGCACTGTTTCCTATAGCAAGGGAACCGACCGTAAGAACGGGAATAAGACCGTTAGCAAGGATTGTACCGAGACCTGCAAAAAGATTTGCAAGAGATGTAATTACATCCCTTTCTCTCGGTTCGCTGGTAAGAGACGGGAGCATTGACCAATAACCGATATCATTCATAGTGTAGGTCATATCCCAGAGAAGATAAAGGAAAGCAAATGCTATTACAAAAGCAGTTCCCTTAAGCGGAAGAGTGTAAATAAGAATAAGCACGATTGCATTTGTTACGGCACCTATCAATATCCATGGCTTAAATTTGCCGAACTTGGAGCGTGTGTTTTCTATGATACCGCCCATAATCGGATCATTTATGCCGTCCCATATACGGCAGATTATCATAATAACACTTATAGTTGCAAATTCACCCTGTGATACATCCTTTGTGTAAAGAATAAATGTGAGAAGAAAATAGGTATAAAGCGAATATGCAAGGTCGCGCCCTACGCCTCCGAGGGAATAAATCCATTTGTTGCGTCTGAAATAATCTTTGTTTTTTAACAGTTCATTTTTCAAAATAATCAACCATCCTTCAGTTTGCAGATTTCATTGTCCGATATCAGAAAAGAAGTGATTTATCTTCGCCGATACCTGCCATACCGTCAAGAATATACTTGTTTCCGTCAGGGTCGCATACATAACCCTTTAATTCACCGAATGTGATATGATAGTCAATGTTTATAAGTCCTGTTGTTACCTTCATCAGGAATTCATCACAGATTTCAAACATTATATCAACCATACCTTTAGTGTCAACTATATTCCACAATTTATCCGTTTTGTGCTTAAATACAACGGGTGTAAGAGGTGTGGTATCACCCTCAAACCATATTAGATTTTCATTAAAATCATCCTGATTAATCGACTGGTTTCTTGTGAGATTAAAACCGAAATACTGTTCTCTTCCGTCGATTTCTTTTTTACCCATAGTTGTTACCCAGTCATAATGAGCTTTTCTCGGGTAATATCCTCTGTGATCGTCAATTATCGCAACGGTTTTTGAATCGGCAACAAATCTCTCACCGTTGAACTCAAGATAACCTTCAACTGCAAAAAGATCCTTCTGTGAATAAAGGGGTCTGTTTGCATCAAAGGGTATATTTACTATGCTTGGCTTTGACACGCGGGTGAGCTTTACTCTGTAATCTATGACACCGGCTTTTTTGTCGGAAGCATATCCCGAAACAATAGCTTCACCATGCTGAAAGTTATTCACATATCTTATTTTAACTTGTTTACCCTTTGAATATGTCTCTGCGGAATTGATTATAGTATCTGAAATTACTGCTTTTGATGAAGGAAGCATTTCTTGCCATGAGGTGCATTTCTTGGTTCTCTTATCGTAAAGAACCGTAAGGGCAGTTCCGAATAGACCCATATCACATACTGCAGTAAGAAGAATCACTTTATCGAAATTGATTTCTGTAGCTTCCCACAGGGTAAGTCTGTATTTATTGAAAAAATTGGGAAGCGATGAGGGACGGTTTACTTTAAGAAAATCCATTCTTCGGAATTCCTTGTCGAAAGTTCCGAAATAACAGTTTCCGAGCTCATCGCAGATGTTTTCGGGGGTGGGAACCGCTTCTCTTTTAGAGGATAAATACTGTCTGAAATCCATATATATTCTCCTTTTCAGTTATATTATTAATTTAATTGTCAATTAAAGTATAAAACGACCTCAATTAAATGTCAATTAGCGATGATGTAAGTTTTATATTGTTATTTTTGTTGTTTTGTGCTAAAGTATAAGGCAGGAGTGATTATATGGATATTAAAGAGATACTTTCAATGGTCGATCATACTCTTCTTTCACAGTCTGCTGTATGGGAAGAAATTAAGTCAGTTTGTGATGATGCGGTAAATTTCGGCTGTGCAAGTGTTTGTATACCACCGTCATTCGTAAAGACGGTAAAGGAATATACAAAGGGAAAAATTGCTGTCTGTACGGTTATCGGTTTTCCAAACGGCTATAACACAACGGAAGTTAAATGCTTTGAAGCCGAAAATGCCGTAAAAAACGGTGCTGATGAAATTGATATGGTTATCAACATCGGACTTGTAAAGGAAAAAAGATTCGATGATATTCTGAGAGAAATTAATTCTGTTAAAAAAGTCTGCAACGGAAAAATTCTGAAAGTAATTATTGAAACCTGTTTACTGAGCGAGGAAGAAAAAATTAAGATGTGCGAAACTGTATCTTTATCAGATGCTGATTTTATAAAGACTTCAACAGGCTTTTCGACGGGCGGTGCAACAAAAGATGATATTGCACTCTTTAAGAAGTATTGCCGAGATACTCTTAAAATAAAAGCCGCCGGCGGAATTTCATCACTTAAAGATGCCGAGGATTTTATTATGCTCGGAGCAGAAAGGCTTGGTACGAGCAGAATTATTAAAATTGTCAAAAGCATTGATACGGGTTCAGGATATTAACTTGAATAATTTGTAACATAAACTTATTGCAATTGTCATATTTTTATGATACAATTCAAAAAAACATAATAGGAGTGATTTTATGGATACAACGGCAGTTGTTCAATGGTTTTCCGATGTTTTCGGTTCCTTTGATTACAGTATTCTTCAGTTTTATGCAAATCTTCATGAGGGTGCGTTGGGAAAGATTTTTGATGCATTTTTCCTTGTTTATACACACCTTGGTGATGACGGCATTTTATTTATTATCCTCGGTCTTATCTTTCTTCTGTTCAAGAAGACTAGAAAAGTCGGAGCAGGTATGCTTATCGGTATCGCTGTAGGAGCTATAATAACAAATGTTACTATAAAGCCTCTTATCGAGCGTCCCCGTCCTTTTGAGCTATTTGAATATTCTAATGACCCCAATATTGCAATTTTCAAAGAGTGGTGGGAAAACCTCGGAAGCGTCAAGGCATCTTCAATGCGTTCATTCCCTTCGGGACATACAACATCAGCAGTTGCTGCACTCGTTCCCGTATTTATGTTCTGTGACAAGAAAAAGAGCTGGCTTGCACTTGTTGCTGCAGTTTTAATGGGTGCTTCAAGAAACTATGTAATGGTTCATTATCCCTCTGATGTTCTCGGCGGTATAATTGTAGGTCTTATCGCAGGTCTCGTTTCTTACTTCGTTGTAAGTTTTGTTATGAAAAAGCTTGCCGAATCAAAGAATCCGAAAGCAAACGCAGTTTCAGATTTTGACCTTGTTTGTGCAATAAAGGCTAAAAGAAAATAATTTACATAATTTTAAGCTGTCTTCCTTCGTGAAGGCAGTTTTTTTGTGTTAAATTATCAAATATTCAGTATAAAATGTTGAAAAGTTAAAAAATATAATATATAATTAAGAAGCGTAAATGGGGTGTAATTGTTATGTTGGTTTCAATGAAAGCTCTTCTTGAAAGAGCAGAAAAAGTAAACTGTGCTGTAGGTGCGTTCAGTGTCGGAAATATGGAAATGATTATGGGTGCTGTTAAAGCCGCTGAAGATACCGATACTCCTATAATTCTTCAGATTGCGGAAAAGCGTCTCGGAAATTCTCCGTTTGAGCTTATGGCTCCTATGATGATAAGTGCCGCAAAAAATGCAAAGGTCGATATAGCAGTTCACCTTGATCACGGTCTTACGATTGAATGTATAAAAAAAGCACTTGCTTACGGCTTTACATCAGTTATGCTTGACTGTTCATTAAAGCCTTATGATGAAAATATTAAGCTCACAAAGGAAGTTGTCAGTCTTGCCTCGCAGTACGATGTAACTGTTGAAGCAGAGCTCGGAGTTGTCGGCGGAAATGAGGGTGATTCCGAAGAGCATATTATCAGTTGCACAGATCCCGATACCGCCAAGAGCTTCTGTGATGAAACGGGTGTTGATGCATTGGCTGTTGCCATAGGAAATGCACACGGAAATTACCCCGTGCTTCCCGAGCTTCGTTTTGATGTGCTCGAGGAAATTTATAATAAAACAGATATTCCTCTTGTGCTTCACGGAGGAACGGGAATAACCGATGATATGTTCAGAAGGGCAATATCCTTCGGTATAAGAAAAATCAATATTGCGACAGCAAGCTTTGATTCCTTGACGGAGTATGCAAAGAGCTATTTGTCTCACTTTGAAAACTGCGATTATTTTACTCTTTCCGATAAAATGGTTCAGGGTGTTTATGAGAATGTAAAAAGACATATTAACATATTTAACAATAAGGAGAATTGATATGAAATATATTGAATTTGACAAATCGAAAAAATATGACCTTATCCTTGTAGGCAGAGTTGCGGTTGATTTCAACCCTGTTGATTATTACTGTCCTCTTAATGAAAGCACTACATTCAAAAGATATCTCGGCGGTTCGCCTGCAAATATCGCTGTAGGACTTGCAAGACTCGGTAAAAAATGCGGTTTCTTTGCAAGAGTATCTGATGATCAGTTCGGTACTTTTGTGACTGATTTTTTTGACAAAGAGGGTATTGATACTTCTCATATTGTTCGTTGTAAAAACGGTGAAAAAATCGGACTTACATTTACTGAGATAAAGAGTGAAACCGAAAGCAGTATCGTTATGTACAGAAATGAAGCTGCTGACTTAAAGCTTGAATGCGAGGATATTGATGAAGACTACATAAAAGAAGGTGCAGCAGTTTTAATTTCAGGTGTAGCACTTGCCGAAAGCCCTTCAAGAGAAGCAGCTCTTAAAGCAATGCTCCTTGCAAAAAAGAATAATATTCCCGTTATTTTTGTTCTTGATTACAGAGCATATAACTGGAAGAACAAGGATGAAATTGCTGTATACTATTCAATTGTTGCTTCAAATGCCGATATGATAATCGGTTCCCGTGAAGAATATGATTTATGTGAAGGTCTGCTCGGCCTTGACGGTACAGATAAAACATCTGCCGCATACTGGCAGAGCAAGGGTGCAAAAATCGTTATCGTAACTCACGGAAAGCAGGGCTCAACTGCATATACAAATGACGGACAGGACTTTTCCATTAAGCCTTTCCCCGTGAAGCTTCTTAAATCCTTCGGCGGCGGTGACGGATATACCTCAGCATTCCTTTACAGTCTCTTTGAGGGCAAGGAAATAATTGATTGCCTTGAATTCGGTTCTGCATCCGCTGCAATGCTCGTTGCAAGTCACGCTTGCTCTCAGGATATGCCGACGGTAAAGCAGGTTGAAGAATTTATAGCAGCTGAAAAAGCTGAATACGGTGAAATGGTTGCCCGTGTCTGATTGGGGGAAATATGATGTTTGAATATCCTGTTTTTGACAGTAACAATGTCAGACTTCTTTGCGAAATGAACGGCAAAAATTCTGATATGAATATGACAATATATGTTAAGCGTCTTCTTAAAGGCGAAAAGTTTTCGCTTTGTGAGGAAAATAATGAAACTGCAGTTCTTCTTCTTTCAGGAAATGTTATATTTTCTTGGTATAATGAAAAAAAAGAGTGTAAAAGAGCCAATCCCTTTGAGAAAAAGCCTTATGCACTTCATGTATCAAAAAATACCGCTTTTACAATAGAAGCAATCGAAGACAGTGAGTTTATTGTAGAACAGACAGATAATGAAAAAGAGTTTGAAGCACATTTTTATGATCCCGATAACTGTCTTTATCAGGAATTCGGACTCGGACAGTGGGGCGGTGCAGGGCACAGAATCGTGTCAACAATGTTCGATTATGATAATGCTCCTTATTCAAATCTTGTTCTCGGTGAAGTATTTACACAACCGGGTAAATGGTCAAGCTATCCTCCTCATCATCATCCGCAGCCTGAAGTATATTATTATCAGTTTGATAAGCCTCAGGGCTTCGGTGCTTGTTATATCGGGGAGGACGTATTCAAGAGCAAGGACGGTTCCTTCTGTTGTATTCCCTCAGGTAAGGTTCATCAGCAGGCAGCAGCCCCCGGATATGAAATGTATTATGTATGGATGATAAGGCATCTTGACGGCGATCCCTGGTACAAAACCACAAGATTTGTGCCCGATGAACACATCTGGCTTACCGAATGTTAATTTAAGGAGATTTCTTTATGGCTATAATGACAACAGCACAAGCTTTAGTAAAATTTCTTAACAATCAGTATGTTTCCTTTGACGGAAAAGAAACCAAATTTGTAGATGGTATTTTTACCGTATTCGGTCACGGAATCGTATGCGGTCTCGGTCAGGCACTTGATGAAGATCCCGGTACGCTTAAAGTGTATCAGGGTAAAAATGAACAGGGAATGGCACATGCCGCTGCTTCCTTTGCAAAGCAGAACAACAGAAGAAAAATAATTGCCTGTTCTTCTTCAATAGGCCCCGGTGCCGCAAATATGATAACTGCCGCCGCGACGGCAACGGTTAATAATATTCCTCTTCTTCTTTTTCCCGCCGATACATTTTCCTGTCGTCAACCCGACCCTGTTCTTCAGCAGTTTGAACAGGGACATTCTCTTGCAATAACAACAAACGATGCATATAAGCCTGTTTGCCGTTATTGGGACAGAGTAGCACGTCCTGAGCATCTTATGAGTGCCATGATTAATGCAATGCGTGTGCTTACAGATACAGCAAACACAGGTGCAGTATGTATTTCTCTTTGTCAGGATGTTGAGGGTGAAAGCTATGATTTTCCTGATATGTTCTTTAAAAAGAGAGTACATAAAATTACAAGAATAAATCCTGCTGATGATGAAATTCAGGATATTGCTGAAATAATTCTTAATGCTAAGAAGCCTCTTCTTATTGCCGGCGGCGGAGTGAGATATTCGGAAGCCGGAAAGACAGTTGAAGATTTTTGTGAAAAATTCAATATAGCCCTTGCCGAAACTCAAAACGGAAAGAGTGCAGTTCTTTCTTCTCATTCACATAATCTCGGCGGTGTGGGGGTAACAGGTAATCTTGCCGCTAATAAAATTGCAAAGGATGCTGATGTTGTAATCGGTGTCGGAACAAGATTTTCCGACTTTACAACGGCATCAAAATCGCTTTTCAAAAACCCCGATGTTAAGTTTGTTACAATAAACACAGACAGATTTGACGCATATAAGCTTGATGCTGTTAAATGTGTTGCCGATGCAAGGCTCGCAATTGAAAAGCTCGATAAGCTTCTTTCAGATAATGCATATGCAACTGCTTATACTGATGAAATTACTTCGGCAAAAGCGGAATGGGCAAAAGAAATGGAATTCCTTTCAGCTTATGCTTATGATGAGAGCTTTGAGCCTCTTATAAAGGCAAGGTATGAAAAGTCAATTCCCGAATTTGTTGAAATGTATAACGGTGCCGTTACACAGACAGCAGCACTTGCGTATATAAGAAGCAATATTGCACCTGATGCCATTGCTGTAGCAGCAGCCGGTTCACTTCCCGGATGTATGCAGAGAATGTGGACTTCCGATGTGAGAGATACTTATAATATGGAATACGGATATTCCTGTATGGGATATGAAATCGCAGGTGCACTCGGTTCAAAGATGGCAGAGCCCGAAAGGGAAGTATATGCATTTTGCGGAGACGGAAGCTATCTTATGCTTCATTCCGAGCTTGTTACCTCCATTCAGGAAGGAAAGAAAATCAATGTGCTTCTTTTCGATAATGCAGGCTTTGGCTGTATAAATAATCTTCAGATGTCAAACGGTATCGGAAATCTTGCAACAGAATTCAGAAAGCGTGACGAAAACGGTCAGCTTTTAGGCGAGCTTATGCCTATTGATTTTGCAATGTCCGCCGCAGGTTACGGCGTAAAAGCTTATAAAGTAAAAACAATGGATGAACTGAAAGAGGCACTTGAAGACAGTAAGAAACAAACTGTTTCAACTCTCATTGATATAAAGGTTCTTCCCAAGTCTATGACAGACGGCTATGATGCATGGTGGCACGTGGGAATAGCATCAACCTCATCAAAGGATTCCGTAAGGAATGCATATAAAAATAAATCAGAAAATCTTGAAAAGGCAAGGAGATATTAATATGCTCGACAAAAACAAAGTTAAACTCGGTATTGCTCCCATTGGTTGGACAAATGATGATATGCCCGATCTCGGTGCAGAAAACACCTTCCAGCAGTGCGTTTCCGAAATGGCACTTGCAGGCTTCACAGGCTGTGAAGTAGGAAATAAGTACCCTAAGGATACTGCAGTTCTCAAAAAGGCACTTGAGCTTCGCGGAATGCAGATATGTAATGCGTGGTTTTCAACATTCCTTACAACAAAGCCCTATGAGGAAACGGAAAAGGAATTCATCAAGCATATCACCTTCTTAAAGGAAATGGGTGCAAGGGTTGTAGGTGTTTCCGAACAGGGACACTCAATTCAGGGTACTGACCTTTCAATATTCGATGATAAATATGTTATGAATGATGAAGAATGGGATATGCTCACAACCGGTCTTAATAAGCTTGGTAAGGTAGCAAAGGATATGGGTATAGCACTTACTTTCCATCATCATATGGGTACAGTTGTTCAGACTGCTGCTGAAATTGACAGAATGATGGAAAATACAGATCCCGAGCTTTTCAGCCTTCTTTTTGACTCGGGTCATCTTGCATATTGCGGTGAGGATTATATGGCTGTTCTTAAAAAATATGCAAAGAGAATCAAGCATGTGCATCTTAAGGATATCCGTCCCGAGGTTATCGCAAAGGTAAAGGATGAAAAATTAAGCTTCTTACAGGGTGTTCGTCTCGGTACATTTACAGTTCCCGGTGACGGTGCAATAGATTTTGCTCCTATTTTTGATGTTCTTGCCGAAACAGGTTATGAAGGATATGTTCTTGTTGAAGCAGAACAGGATCCTGCTATTGCAAATCCCTTTGAATATGCATTAAAAGCAAGAAAATATATTGCTGAAAAAGCAGGACTTTAATACATAAGGAGAATTATAATGGCTGAAAAACTTAAGTATTTTTGTAACGGTCAGTATGTTGAGAGCAAAACAGATATTTATTATGATGTTTTCAATCCCTCAACGGGTGAAATAACAGGTCACGCTCCCTGCTGTACCGCTGATGAGGTAAATGCTGCTATTGCTGCTGCAAAGGCCGCTTATCCCGGCTGGAGTGCCACTCCCGCTATCAAGCGTTCGCAGATTCTTTTTAAGGTAAGAGAGCTTCTTATTGAGCATATGGAAGAGCTGACGAGACTTGTTGCAGAAGAAAACGGCAAGGTATGGGCAGAGGCAGAGGGTGATGTTCTCAAGGCAAAAGAGGGAACAGAGCTTGCTATTCAGGTTCCCACACAGATGATGGGTGAAAGCCTTATGGATGCATCAAAAGGCTTTGATACAGTTTTATATCGTGAGTCAATGGGTGTTTTTGCAGGTATCGTTCCCGTAAATTTCCCTGCTATGATTCCTTTCGGTTGGATGGTTCCTGTTTGTGTTGCCACAGGTAACACTATAGTGCTTAAGGCTGCATCACTTACCCCCAGAACTGCTCTTCGTATTGCAGAGCTTTATAAAGAAGCAGGTATCCCCGACGGTGTTGTTAATGTTGTTACCTGCTCAAGAAAAGAAATTGATGTTATTCTTGAGCATCCCGATGTAAAGGGAATTACTTTTGTTGGTTCTACTCCCGTCGGTAAGCTTATTTATCAGAAGGCTGCCGCTAACGGAAAGCGTGTTCAGGCTCTTTGTCAGGCAAAGAATCACGCACTTGTTATGTCAGATGCTCCCATTGAAAGAACTGTTGCAGGTATCATTAATTCCGCATACGGATGTGCAGGACAGAGATGTATGGCTCTTTCCTGCTGTGTAGTTGAAGAAGCTATTGCCGATGAATTTGTAGCAGAGCTTAAGAAGCAGGCTTCGGGGATTAAGGTAGGTCCCGCAGTTGATAAGACATCAAAGCTCGGCCCCATTACTTATAAGAAGCATTATGACGAAGTTATTGCCGACATTGATAAAGGTGTTCGTGAAGGTGCTACACTTGTTCTTGACGGCAGAAATTGTAAAGTTGAGGGCTTTGAAAACGGCTATTATGTCGGTCCGACAATTTTTGATAATGTTACAGAGGAAATGACAATCGGCAGAGACGAGGTCTTTGGCCCCGTGCTTTCAATCAAGAGATGCAAGGACTTCAAGGAAGGTCTTGCAATAATGAACAATAATCCCTATGCAAACGGCTCTGTTATATTTACACAGAACGGTTACTTTGCAAGAGAGTTTGTACGCAATACTCACGGCGGTATGGTAGGTGTCAATGTAGGTATTCCCGTGCCGATAGGATTCTTCCCCTTCTCGGGACATAAGGATTCATTCTTCGGTGATCTTCATTGTCTCGGTAAGGATGCATACCGTTTCTTCACCGAAAGCAAGTGCGTAACGCAGCGTTGGTTTGATGAAGAAGAAAAAACAAATAAAGCTGTTTCCACATGGGACGGTACTATCTGATAAATAAGGAGAATTAAATTATGCTTACTATTGGTATTATAGGTGCAGGCAGAATCGGTAAGGTTCATCTTGAATCAATTTCTTATCATGTAAAAAATGCAACAGTTAAGGCTATTGCAGACCCCTTTATGAATGATGAAACTAAGGCTTTTTGTGAGAGCTTCGGTGTTAAGGATATCTACACAGATTATAAAAAGATTCTTGAAGATAAGGAAATTGACGCTGTTCTCGTTTGTTCTTCAACAGATACTCATTCAACAATTTCCATTGAGGCTATAGAAGCCGGCAAGCATGTTTTCTGTGAAAAGCCCGTTGATCACTCAATCGAGAAGATTCAGGCTGTTGCTGATGCACTCGCAAAGCACCCCGAAATTAAGTTTCAGGTCGGCTTTAACCGCCGTTTTGACCATAATTTTGCAGCTATACGCAAGGCATATGATGCGGGCAAGATAGGTGAAGCTCATATCCTTAAAATCACTTCCCGTGACCCCGAGCCTCCCAATCCCAAGTATATAGCTGTTTCGGGCGGTATTTTCCTTGATATGACTATTCACGATTTTGATATGGCATGCTTCCTTACCAACAGTGATGTTGAAGAAGTATATGTAAATTCAGCAGTTCTTGTTGATCCCGCTATCGGTGAACAGGGAGATGTTGATACGGCTATCATCACAATGAAGATGGCAAACGGTGCACTCGCTGTTATTGATAACTCCCGCCGTGCAGCATACGGCTATGACCAGAGAGCAGAGCTTTTCGGCTCAAAGGGTATGGTAGCAACCTCCAACGACACTCTTTCTACTGCAGTTATTGCTGATGAAAACGGTGTAACAGGTGAAAAGCCCCTCTTCTTCTTCCTTGAAAGATATATGGGCTCATTCTCCGAAGAGATGCGTCAGTTCGTTGATGCTTGCGAAAATAACACAGAGGTTCCTGTCGGTATTCATGCAGGTATGCAGTCCGTTAAAATCGGTCTTGCTGCAAAGAAATCAGTAGCAGAGCACAGACCTGTTCAGCTCAGCGAAATTAAATAATTGTTTTATTTTGATCCGTTACCTCTTTTTTTGATGTAACGGATTGTTTTCTTTCGTCAAAATATTATTGCACCTTTTGAATAATTGTTGTATAATGATAAAAAAGAGCAGAGGAAGATGCAAATGGATATCAAGCTTATCGGCAATCCCGAAATTATTATCAGTAATTCGGATAGTATGCACAACTATTTCGGGTGGCCTACTGTTGAAAAACTTAAGGATGGTAAGCTTGCAGTCGGTGCATCCGGATTCAGGCTCGGTCATATCTGTCCATTCGGAAAAGGTGTAGTTGCATTTTCCGAAAATAACGGAGAAACCTTTTCGTCGCCTGTGCCGATTATTGATACTGTTCTTGATGACAGAGATGTGGGACTTTGTGCTTTCGGTGAAAACGGACTTATCGTAACTTCCTTTAATAATACCCGTGAAATGCAGCGATATCATGTAAGAGGGCATAATGAATTAAGAAAAAATTACACATACTCATATCTTGATATGATAACTGATGATGAAGAGGATGAAGCTATCGGCTCAAATTTCAGAATAAGCTGTGACGGGGGAGTGACTTACGGGAAAATTTATAAAAGTCCCGTCACTTCACCGCATGGTCCTATAGAGCTTAATGACGGAAGTATTCTCTGGATAGGCTCAAACTATTTCAGAAATAACAATGTTGAAGACTTTGATGAATTTATAGCAGTCTATAAAATCAACATTGATAACGGCAGTACTGAGTTTGTGGGAAGAGTGCCCGATATATACGAAAACGGAGAGCTTCTTAAATCCTGTGAGCCATATGCCGTTCAATTGCAGGACGGTACACTTGTTTGCCATATAAGAACTGAGCCGAATTTTACTACATATCAGACTGTTTCTTTTGACAGCGGTAAAACATGGTCTGTGCCCGAAAAGATTCTGCCGGATATGGGCGGTGCACCGTGTCATTTGTTTGTACATTCGTCAGGTGTTCTTATTTCTTTGTACGGCTACAGACAAGAGCCTTATGAAATCAGAGCAATGTTTTCTAAAGATAAAGGAAAAACTTGGGATAAGGATAATACCATTTATGTAAACGGTGTCAGCGGTGATTTGGGGTATCCTGCAAGTGTAGAGCTTGATGACGGTACAGTGCTTACCGTATTTTATGCAAAAGCAGATGTAAATTCTCCTTGTGTCATTATGAAACAAAACTGGAAATTTTCCGAATAAACAGAAAAGGGATACAAAACGCCAACTGTTTGTATGCCTTCGTGCAAACAAGCCTGACGGCTTGTTATTTTACATTATAGGAAATTCCTTCCTATAATGTAAAAAGATTATATGTCCCTCCGAACGGAAAGCAAGCTTTCCTCGGAGATGGACTATTCGAAAACGGTCGCCGAAGGCGTACGGCGAAGCCGTTTTCTTGCTTTATAGGAAATTCCTCGAAAGCAGAAAGGTAAAAAAAATAAGCCTGCGGA
>CAYTRD010000036.1:0-12297 GCA_964440255.1 uncultured Ruminococcus sp.
GTCGATGGACTATTCGAAAACGGTCGCCTGAGTCTCGGCGAAGCCGTTTTCTTGTCAGTTGCAGAGAATATCTGTTTCAATATATCTGATACCCATATCGTAAAGCATTTTTGCATCTTCGAGCTCATTTACCGTCCAGAAGGAGCAGCCGATACCTGCATCAATTGCAAGCTGAATGGTCTCAGCGGTATTATCCTCAAAATCGGGAGAGAGCCAACATTCCGAATTGAGAGCCTTTGCCTGTGCTATAATGTCGGGAGTTATAGTATCACAGAGATACCAAAGCTCAATGCCTGTGTTCATTGCATCAATCGCCTTAAGCTGTTCATAGTCGAAGCTTATGATAATTGCCTGTTCTTCCATATCTCTTGCCTTTACAGCATCAACGACCTTATAAAGCATATCAAGATTATCGCCCTTGATTTCTATCTGGGGACGGGTCTCACTTCCTGCAAAAACATCAAGATATTCATCAAGTGTTGCAATACGAAGATTTTCATATTCCCAGAAGCTTGCACCCCATTTATAGGAGAAGGTCTTGAGCTCTTCAAGAGTATATTCGGAAATTTCGCCGATTTCACAGAAGAGTGAGCCTGTGTCGCTGTTGTGGCTAAGCACCCATTCGTTATCCTTTGTAAGACGGATATCACATTCAGCGGTATAGTAGCCGTATTCAACTGCTTTTTCGTATGCGGGAAGAGAGTTTTCGGGAGCTTCAGCCCACACACCTCTGTGTGCTGTAAGATATACGGGGTCTTCTGCCGTGCCGATTCCGTTTTCGCTTAAGGAAATAAGCTCCTGCGGCTGATTGAATATCTTCACCACATGTATAAAGGGAAGAAAAGGACAAAGATAAAGGGGAACAAGAATAAGTGAAATGATTTTATTGAGCACAAAAGACATAATACTACCTCTTTTATTGTATTTTCATACATTATAAACGCACAGAAAAGATTTGTCAATTTGAAAGTAATTTTATGTAAATTTTAATATGTTAATTGACTTATTGAAAAGTATGTGATAAACTATATGAAAATGATTACGCGGAGGATATAAATTATGAAAATTCAGACTATCGAAACAAAGAATCTCTGTGAAAGTGCAGTAAACGGCGGTTGCGGCGAATGTCAGACATCCTGTCAGTCTGCTTGCAAGACAAGCTGCGGTATTGCTAATCAGCAGTGCGAAAACAAAACACAGGACTAATTTTTATTAAAACAAATCTTGCCGCCCAAGTAGGCGGCATTTTTTGTGAATCGGAGTAGAATTATGATACATTCGTATAAACTCGGCGGTATGAATATCGTGCTTGATATCTGTTCGGGCTCTGTTCATATTGTCGATGAGGTTGCATTTGATATAATAAATATGTATGAAACGGCTTCGGCTGATGATATAGTTAAAGCGATGCTTGAAAAGTATCCCGACAATCCCGAGGTTACAAAAGAGGAAATTGGGGATTGTATAAGACAGCTCGGGGAGCTTAAAAATAACGGTAAGCTTTTCACTCCCGATACCTTTAAGCCCATCGCAGGCGAGCTTAAAAAAAGAACATCCGGTGTTGTTAAGGCTTTGTGTCTTCATATCGCACATACCTGTAATCTCAACTGTTCATATTGCTTTGCAAGTCAGGGAAAATATCACGGTGACCGTGCGGTTATGAGCTTTGAGGTAGGTAAGCGTGCACTTGACTTTCTTGTAGAAAATTCAGGTACAAGAAGAAACCTTGAGGTTGACTTCTTCGGCGGTGAGCCTTTAATGAATTTTACCGTTGTAAAACAGCTTGTTGAATATGCAAGAAGTATCGAAAAGGAAAAGGGAAAGAATTTCCGTTTTACTCTCACAACAAACGGTATGCTTGTTGATGATGATGTTATTGAGTTTTCCAACCGTGAAATGAGTAATGTTGTTTTAAGTCTTGACGGAAGAAAAGATGTGCACGACCGTTTCAGAGTTGACTATCAGGGAAGAGGCTCTTGGGAGCAGATAGTTCCCAAATTTCAGAAGTTTGTTAAGGAAAGAGATAACAAAAACTACTATATGAGAGGCACATTTACTCACGCTAATCCCGACTTTTTAGAGGATATAAAAGCTATGCTTGACCTCGGCTTTACGGAGCTTAGTATGGAGCCTGTTGTATGTGCCGCCGATGATCCCTCGGCACTTACCGAGGAGGATAAGGAAATCGTTATGAAGCAGTATGAAGACTTGGCTTCGCTTATGCTTCAAAGACACAGAGAGGGAAGACCCTTTACCTTCTATCATTATATGATAGACCTTAAGGGCGGTCCTTGTATTTATAAGAGGGTTTCGGGCTGCGGTTCGGGAACAGAATATATGGCTGTGACTCCTTGGGGAGACCTTTATCCCTGTCATCAGTTTGTCGGTGAAGAAAAGTTCCGTCTCGGAAGCGTATTTGAGGGTGTTACAAATACCCATATTCAGGATGAATTTATGGCTTGTAATGTCTACACCCGTCCCGAATGTGCCGACTGCTGGGCAAAGCTTTACTGTTCGGGCGGATGTGCAGCAAACGCATACCACGCTACAGGCTCTGTAAAGGGAGTTTATTCCTATGGCTGCGACCTTTTCAGAAAGAGAATGGAATGTGCAATTATGCTTGAAGCCGCAAAGCTGCTTGAAGGATAAATTATGAATACTCCTGTTGTTGATTTTATAAAAAAATATGCTGAAAACGGTACGGTACGACTTCATGTGCCGGGACATAAGGGAATAGACAGCGGTTTTTCGGAATACCTTGATATTACCGAAATTGACGGTGCAGATGTTCTTTATCACGAAACAGGTATACTTAGAGCAAGTCAGGAAAATGCCGCTTCACTTTTCGGCACAAAAAAGACCTTATATTCTGCGGAAGGCTCTTCACTTTCAATTAGAGCGATGCTGTCGCTTATAAAGATGTATGCCCGAAGCTCAGGCAAAAAGCCCGTGATTGCGGCAGGAAGAAATGCACATAAGGTATTTATGACGGCTTCTGCACTTCTTGACATAGATATAAGGTGGATATATCCCGAAAACGGCGGTAGTGTTGTAAGTGCTGAAATTTCACCCTGTTATCTTCGCAGAATTTTAGAAGTTGAAGAAATTAAGCCTGCGGCAGTATATATCACAAGTCCCGATTATCTCGGAAATACGGCAGATATAAAAGGACTTTCGGAGGTCTGCCGTGAGTATGGTGTTTTGCTATGTGTTGACAATGCACACGGTGCATATCTTCGTTTTCTTGAAGAAAGCCGTCATCCCATCTCTCTCGGTGCCGATATGTGCTGTGATTCTGCTCATAAGACACTTCCCGTGCTGACAGGCGGTGCATATCTTCATATTGCGGAGAATGCTCCCGATGTTATCGTGAATAACGCTGAAAAGGCTATGGCTCTTTTTGCATCAACAAGCCCCTCGTATCTGATTTTAGCGTCACTTGATAATGCAAACCGTTATATTTCGGACAGCATAAAAAAAGAATTGAAAGGCTTTACCGAAAAGCTTGATGTATTAAGAAATAAGCTTATAAATGCAGGCTTTTCTCTTATAGGAAATGAGCCCTTGAAAATAACCGTTCAGACAAAAAAATACGGTTACACAGGATATGAATTTGCCGATATGTTAAGAAAAAACGGAATCGAATGTGAATTTTCCGATCCCGATTTCATAGTTTTGATGTTCACTCCGAATATCAGCGATAAGGAGCTTGAAATTACTGAAAGAGTGCTTCTTTCTGCAGAAAAAAGAGAGCCTGCAGAAGCTGAAATTCCCTCTTTGGTAAAATGCGAAAGGGCAATCAGCGTTAAAGAGGCTTTGTTCAGGGCTTCTTCTCAGGTGAATACCGAAAATGCCGAAGGAAGAATACTTGCCGCTCCCTCTGTTACCTGTCCTCCTGCTGTTCCTATTGCAGTATGCGGAGAACGGCTTACAAAAGAAGCTGTCAGTATTTTTAAGTATTACGGCATAGAAAAAATAGATGTAATTGATGAATGAGGTGTAAATAATGATAAAACACATTATTTTATGGAATCTTAAGGATGAATACACTCCCGAAGAAAAGGAAAGCATAAAGCTCGGAATAAAAGAAGGACTTGAAGGACTTCAGGGAAAGATCGACGGACTTGTTGATATAAAAGTTAACACTGTCGGACTTTCGTCTTCAACGGCAGATTTAATGCTGGACTCAACCTTTGAAAACAAGGAAGCCCTGAAATTCTACGCTTCCCATCCTCTTCATCAGGAGGTAGCAAACACCAAGGTGAGACCTTTCACAAAGCAAAGAAGCTGTCTCGATTTTGAAGTATAAGAAGTTTTACGTTCCGTGCACTTTAAAGTGCACGGAACGCTTTTTTTACATTATAGGAAATTCTTTCCTATAATGTAAAAAGATTATATGTCCCTCCGAACGGAAAGCAAGCTTTCCTCGGAGTTGGACTATTCAAAAACGGTCGCCGAAGGCGTACGGCGAAGCCGTTTTCTTAATAACGGAACTCACTGCCGTCTTTTATGTCAGACATAAAAAATTCATCGCAGGAGTTTTCCGCATTGAAAAAATATGCTCCGTTTTTCTTCTTGAAGCAGTAAATAAAGCCCTCATCGGTAGTAAGTGTCAGAGTATCTCCGTCTGTTTCATAAGTTCCCTGACCGATGTAGCTTGACGAAGGATGGAATGTAAATACAAATTTTCCGTTTTCGTAAAGAGTGAAGCTTGGCTTCACAATTTCATTTGAAGAAGCCTTGAAGGTGTAGGTTACAGAATATAAATCGTCGCTGTATTCGGTAGATTCGGGATTGACAAATGCACTGACTTTTTCAATTTCACCAAGCCGGTCTTTACTGATTTCCGATATGATAAACCATCCTGTGGGGGAATTATCGACAGCGTCACTCCAATTTATTTCATTTACCGATAATGTTAATGTTTTATTTGTAACTGCTGCATAGTCCATTTCAAAATATGCATCTTCATTTGAAGCTACCATATAAGTGATAAAGAGAACATTACTTTCAAAGAAATTTTCATATTGCGTGTCATATAAATATGATACCTCTCTGAAGGTTAGTCCCATATCCTGAAAAGCCCTGTCAAGATCAACCTTTTCATTGAAATATTCCACGAAATCATCAAGCTCATTACGGCTTTCTATCATAACAACGGGGAAATGACGGATATTGCTCTGATTTGTGGGAACAAAGCAGCCATAATCTATAAAGGTCTGGAAATTTTCTCCCGTATCGTCAACGGGGAAGCTTCTTTGCGAATATGATAAGAAATTTACGACAGGAGCATCCTTATACAAATTGATAAATTCTTCGGGGTTTTCACTCCTTATATCAATCTTGGCATCGGAATATGTTCCCGGTGCGTGAAGATAAAAATACCAGGCATCAGTATCGGGCGAGGTACCGCCGACGGAAAGTGAAAATCTTTCATCAATTACATATTCTCTGATATAAAGCCCCGAGCCTGTTTCGTAATATGTAAATTCTTCAAAGTCATTCCAGGTGAGCTTATCGCCTTTTTTGGAAAGCCTTATTACATCGTCAAGGGTGAGTGTTTTGGTAGTCATAACCGCTGTCGGCCCGTCAACACCGCCGATGCCGCTTATATCACTTGTACTTTCACCTATGACAAAGCTTGCCTTTGTGTAGTAGCTTTTACCGTCTTTTGCACGGAAGGTTGTTACGAATCTGTACTGCCCGTCCGGGAGCGTCATAGGACAATAATAGTTTTTTTCAGCCGTTGAATCCGCTTTTAGTATGTAGGCAGGCAGTAAAAATACAAAGTTATCAGGGAAGGGTACTTCTTCATACTCTCCATTATCCGTAATCCGTTCAACGGAAAACATCTCACCGTATTCTGCATCTTCAATTCCTTTGTTGTGCCAGGTTACATTAAAGCTGATTCCGTTTTCAGCCTCTGTCACATCATTAAGGGTTATATATATATCATCCATTCCCGTGATGTAATTGCTCATTGAGAATAAATTTTTCAGTACCTCGGGGTTTCTTATTGAATAGGATTCTGATTTACGGAGATTGCCGTTAAGATAGTTGTTCAGATAAAGAGAGGAAAAGCTTTCATCAATATTTATTGTTATTTCATCGTTTATTTCAATTCTATATGATGTATCGGTGCTATCCTTAACAGGGCTTTTTTCAAGCCTTACTTTTTTTATTTCGGAAAGCTCAGGTTTTGTGTCCTCGGTGGTGTAGATATAGGCTTCGCCTACAAAAAGCTGAATCTTTTCAACATCGTCAAAGATATTATTATATCCTTCAACTTCATCAATTCTCATTCCTGCGGGATTTGTCATAAAGCAGGCAGAGAGAATTATGCTTACAATAAGAGCTGAAATAATAATCCAGAATGTAGGCTTTTTGTAGCTCAGAATATTTTTGATTCTCTGCTTTACTCCTGTTTCACCGAAGGCAAGGGGACAGGCGGTAATGTATTTTTTAGGAGATGAACAGGTGATAAGTGCCTCGGAATAGATTTTCTTACTTTCGGTGTCCATTTCCTTGATGACTTTTTCATCACAGGCAGCTTCAATATCACGGCATAAAAGCACGAACACCGCCCACATAACGGGATTGAACCAATATACGGAAAGAATGGTATATGCCAGCGGTTTCCATATGTGGTCTTTTCTTTTTATATGTGCTCTTTCGTGTGCTAAAATAAGAGCTTTATTTTGCTCGTCAATATAAGAGGGAATAAAAATTTTCGGTTTTATTACACCTAAAATAAAGGGTGTGTCAATGTTATCACAGATAAAAATCCCTTTTTCTGTTTCTATGCTTTCGGAGGTTTTGCGTCTTATAAGAATATAGCTTACCGTGGCATAAATAAACATTCCTATAACACCGATTACCCATACCGCAGACAGGATAAAAATAATTATCTGTAAAGGATTTGCACTTGCATACGGATCGGGTGTAAAGGATTCGGAAATTACGGGATTGATAGCAGAATTAAGTGCAGGTATACCGCTTGTTATATGAGGTTCGCTTGACATCATAATGTCACTCGGCACGGTTTCGCTGCTCGGGATAAGACTTAAAATGCTTTCAAATGAAAAGGGAAAAACAAGACGAAGAGCAACAAGTCCCCAGAGAAGACAGGTTATCCATTTGGGCATTTTCTTAAATATAATTCTTATTAAAATTACCGCAAGTGCAAAATATGATGCGGTTATGCTCATATTGAGAAGCTTAATGAAAATATCTTCCATTATTATTCACCTCCGAATTCATTTACCATTTTCCGAAGCTCTTCAATTTCTTCTGCTGTCAGCTTCTTTCTTTTTGTAAAGGCAGCAAGAAAAGCGGGAAGCGAGCCTCCGAAAGTATCATCAACAAATCTTTCACTTTGCATGGAATAAAAATCCTGTCTTGAAATAAGGGAAGTTACAGTGCCTTTTTCGTTCTTAAAAATACCCTTATCGCATAATCTTCTGAGCACCGTGAAGGTGGTTGACTTTTTCCAACCAAGCTGATCTTCAGACAGCCTTACTACAGCAGAAGAAGAAACGGGCTCATTTTCCCATATGATATCGGCAAATTTACTTTCAACAACACCTAATTGCATATCTGACATAATTATCACTCCTTGAAAATTGGTTTACAATTTGTAGACTACGATGTTAGTTTACATTATGTAGACCGATTTGTCAATACCGTAAAAGAAAAAACGCACAGGAAATTTTTCCCGTGCGCAGTTCATTAATCAAAAAAGCTTGTTATAAATATTTCAATACCGATAAATATAAGAATTGCTCCTCCGAATATACCGGCCTTGTTGGAAAGCCTTGTGCCTGCTTTTTTGCCGATATAAATACCTGCAAAACAGATAAAGAAAGTTACGATTCCAATAAGCAGACAAGCAAGAAGAGCTTCAGTTAAATTATATTCGGCAATGGTAAAACCGACGGATAAGGCATCAATGGAAGTTGCAACACCCTGAATAAGGAGCCCCGTTATTCCGACTGCCGGTATTTCATCGGAATCATCATTTTTGTTTTTTATGCCCTCAAAAAGCATTTTTCCGCCGATAATTCCCAGAAGTATAAGAGCTATCCAGGGTATGAGCATTTGGAATGCCTGAAATTTCTGTGCAATGGTGGATACACATATCCAGCCTATCATGGGCATTAAAAACTGAAAAAGAGAAAAAATTCCCGCAACTCCTGTCATTTTACCCCTTTTCATTTTCGGCTCATTAAGTCCGTTTGCAAGGGACACAGAAAAAGCATCCATCGCAAGTCCGATGCCGAGTAAAATACTGTTAAAAAAGAAAGAAAATCCTAAATCCATATTTTTTCACCTCAAAAAAAATTCGGGTAAGCTCGTAAGCCAACCCGAAATCCTATTTTTCGACATAGATTCCCATGTAGGCTTATCTGCTTACATGAGTCTCGCAAATTAAAACAAGCCAGACACGAAGGTCAGTATGTTGACTTGTTACACTATTGTGTATGCTACTCCCTCACAACAGTTCATATACTAACATACATGGAGATGTTTGTCAACAAAAAAATGAAAATTATACTCCTGTTTATTTTTTTAATCTTTCCTTTGCTTCTTCCACGGTCTCACCGTCTTTTGTGAGGAAAGCATCAACGAATTTATCTTCTAATTTTGTGTAGCCGTCTACTACTGTGTTTTCGATTTTTTTGTATCCGCCCACTACTGTATCCTCAACTTTTTTGTAGCCTTCTGTGACACTTTTTTCGATTTTTTCTACACCTTTAACGATTTTTGATGTTGCCATTTTCCTTTTTTCCTTTTTATTGTGAATAATATCCCTGTTCCCGACATTTTATTTCAGCCCCTTACAAATCGGAATAAGGGATAATAATGCTATGATTCCGATAATTCCGACGATAATGCCGATGAGCAGCTTATCCCATACCATAACAAAGCACATTCCCACACCGAGAAGAAGAGAGCCTATAATTGCAAGCACACTTATGCCGATTGCTTTGGGCGTAACTTTTATCGGTGTCTTGTTCTCCATTTTACGCCATACGATAACCGTAATCAAAGCGAGCACAAGACCGATAACTCCGAATATAATACCGGGCTTGAAGGAATTCCATTCGGGAAGAAGAGCCATACACATACCCAGTGCAAATAAAACTCCGCTTACTGTTCCGAGAATCATTGCTGCAAAACTGCTTTTTTTCATTTTTTACACCTCTTTAACAATTCATTAACACAACAGTTGTATGATTAATGTAATTTAAGTATAATCCGGCAGAGGTGAATTTTCAATCATCAATAATTAAACACTTGTCGGAATAATAATTTTCGGTGGGATTTTTATGAATGTAAAAAATAATAAAAGACGAAGAGAAAGTGTTATGAAAATTGAAAATGTGTTTGTTGAGCTTCTGCAGACAAAGGAGCTTGAACAGATAAGCGTATCTGAGATATGTAAGAAAGCCGATATCAACAGAAGCACCTTTTATGCAAATTTTGTTGATATATATGATCTTGCGGAAAAAATAATTGCACGCCTGTGGGAAGAGTTCCTTTCTCTTTATGCAAATGAAGCGGAAGAGGTGCACAAAGGTGAAGATGTTAAAAGCAGAATGGATTTTACAAAGCTTTTTATACATATAAGTGAAAATCAGCTTTTATATAAAACATATTTTAAGCTTGGTGATATGAATCTGGAAATTGTTGGCTTTGACGAAGATGTCGCAGAATTGTTTTTTGATATGAAATATATTGACTATCATATAGAATTCTTCAAGCACGGGCTTAATGCCATTATAAAAAAGTGGCTTTCAGGCGGCTGTAAGGAAACTCCGGAGCAAATGCAATCGATTCTTCACAGCGAATACAGAAGAGATTATTCTCTTCTCAAGTAAAAAAGTATTGACAATAAAAAGGCGTAATGATAAAATAATGTAAAATATAAACCGTTGATGCGGAAATAAAGGCAATCAAGACTTTACAGAGAGCCCGTGAAGGTGGAAGTCGGGTATGACACTGTTTGTCAAATGGGCCGCGGAGGGTGCAGTCAAATGTGAAAACAGAGTATTCTGCAACGCGAAGGGATGCGTCAGTTCTCGGGGATATGTCAGTATCCTTAAAGTGCACGGTTTTTCCGTGAATCAAGGTGGCACCGCGGATAGTTTTATTCGTCCTTGACAGAAGGTATTTTTCTGTCAGGGATTTTTTGTTTTACGGAGTGAAAATATATGTTACTTACAAAACGATGGCGAAATTCAGTATAATTTCAAATATGATCAATTAATATTCGGTAACGGAGGAAAAAATTATGATACTTAACAATGTAGATTTTGATACTTATTTTAATAATTATCCCGATAACGACGGTTATTTCGGAAAATACGGCGGAGTTTTTGTTGAAGAAAAGCTCGTGAAGGCTATGGACGAGATAACACAGGCTTATTTTTCAATCTGTCAGTCAAGAAAGTTTATAGCGGAGCTTAGAAGAATAAGAAAGGAATTTCAGGGCAGACCCACTCCCGTGACACATCTTGAAAGACTTTCCGATTCTCTCGGCGGTAAGGTTCAGCTTTATGCAAAGCGTGAGGATCTTAACCATTCAGGTGCACATAAGCTTAATCACTGTATGGGTGAAGCTCTTCTTGCAAAATATATGGGAAAGAAAAAGGTTATTGCAGAAACGGGGGCAGGTCAGCACGGTGTCGCACTTGCTACTGCTGCCGCTTATTTCGGTCTGGAATGTGACATCTATATGGGTGCGGTCGATATAAAGAAGCAGGCTCCCAATGTTGCAAGAATGAAGATTCTCGGTGCAAATGTTGTTGAAGTAACTCACGGTCTTCAGACATTAAAGGAAGCCGTTGATGCTGCTTTCGATGCATACAGCAAGGAATATGAGAACGCTATTTACTGTATAGGCTCAGTTCTCGGCCCGCATCCGTTCCCCATGATGGTAAGAGATTTTCAGAGTGTTATAGGCATTGAAGCAAGAGAGCAGTTTATTGAAATGACCGGACATCTTCCCTCTGCAATTGTTGCCTGTGTCGGCGGCGGCTCTAATGCTGCAGGCCTTTTCTCGGGCTTCCTCAATGACCCTGTTGATATTTACGGTATTGAGCCCCTCGGCAGAGGTGAAAAGCTCGGCGACCATGCAGCGTCTCTTAAGTACGGAACAGAGGGAATTATGCACGGCTTTAACAGTATTATGCTTAAGGATAAAAACGGCGAGCCTGCTCCCGTTTATTCCGTTGCAAGCGGTCTTGACTATCCCTCCTCGGGCCCCGAGCACGCATTTTTACAGGAGATCGGCAGAGTTAAATACGATGTTATTGACGATGAAGAATCAATAGATGCATTCTTCAAGCTCTCCCGTCTTGAGGGTATTATTCCCGCTATTGAAAGCTCCCACGCTGTAGCGTACGGAATGAAGCTTGCAAAGACTATGGAGCACGGCTCCGTTCTTATTAACCTTTCAGGCAGAGGTGACAAGGATATGGACTATGTCCTTGAAAACTTCGGAATCAGATAAATATATGATCAAACCGTTCGGTATTGCCGAACGGTTTGTTTGTTAATATTTAAAGCATTTTTGAAATTTTTGATTTTTAGATAATAACGCTTCTGCCTTTATATGCTTGTCATTTTCTTGTAGCATTATTTTTGTCGGAGCATATTATGTAGTGAAGTTTTATTCGAGGTTGAGTGTTATGAATAATTTTAATTTTTGCGATGGATGCAATAAAGATTCATCTTCCATAGATAAAAACAAGAATGAATGCTGTTGCGATAGGAAAACAAATGTGTATGTCAGATGTGTGCCCGGTCCGATGGGACCGATAGGCCCGATAGGTCCTCCCGGTGAAGCAGGCCCCACAGGTCCTCAGGGAATCCAAGGAGAAAGAGGTTTCACAGGCCCACAGGGCGTTCCCGGGGCAATGGGCCCTGCAGGCCCGCAGGGCGAAACAGGTGCGACAGGCCCCACAGGCCCACAGGGCGAAACAGGTGCGACAGGCCCCACAGGCCCGCTAGGTGAAACAGGTGCAACAGGCCCCACAGGCCCACAGGGCGAAACAGGTGCGACAGGTTCCACAGGCCCGCAGGGTGAAACAGGCGAAACAGGTGCAACAGGCCCCACAGGCCCGCAGGGCGAAACAGGTGCAACAGGCCCCACAGGCCCGCAGGGCGAAACAGGTGCGACAGGCCCCACAGGCCCCACAGGCCAGCAGGGCGAAACAGGTGCGACAGGCCCCACAGGACCGCAGGGCGAAACAGGTGCAACAGGCCCCACAGGCCCGCAGGGCGAAACAGGTG
>CAYTRD010000036.1:12397-12478 GCA_964440255.1 uncultured Ruminococcus sp.
CGACAGGTTCCACAGGCCCGCAGGGTGAAACAGGTGCAACAGGCCCCACAGGCCCGCAGGGAACGGCAGGAACTGCATTGA
>CAYTRD010000036.1:12578-21517 GCA_964440255.1 uncultured Ruminococcus sp.
GAAACAGGTGCAACAGGCCCCACAGGCCCGCAGGGAACGGCAGGAACTGCATTGAGCTTTGCAGATTTTTATGCATTAATGCCGCCTGATAATGCTGCAACCGTTGCTCCCGGTACTGATGTCAGCTTTCCGCAGGACGGGCCGAGCAGTGCAAATACGATTACAAGACTAAGTGACAGCACATTTAATTTAGGTGATATAGGCACTTATCAGGTTCTTTTTCAAGTGAGCATAACGGAAGCGGGACAGTTGCTTCTTACTCTTAACGGTGCAGACCTTGAATATACGGTTGTAGGTCGTGCAACGGGTACATCACAAATTGTAGGTGTTTCTCTTGTTGAAACAACATCAGTTAACTCTGTTTTAACAGTAAGGAATCCCTCAGGAAATGCGGCAGCCCTGACAGTAACACCGCTTGCAGGCGGAACCCGTCCCGTATCAGCTCATCTTGTTATATTGCAATTAGAATAAAACGGCAAGGTGATAGTTTTATGTACACAAGTAAAATTCGGTGCACATGAACTTAATCGGATTGACTTTTTCCGTGAATTAATATATATTAAAATAAAGCTAACAAAAAATAACAGGGAGAGTTAATTATGTGGCAGATAATAAGAATATTTGTTTCGTTGTTTGTGTCGCTTGAAATGATGATCTCGGGACTTTTTAACAGTATTATTCTTAAAAGTATTGAAATGCCTGAGGTTGAAACAGGGGAATATACACAGTATGTTGACCCGTTTATAGGCACGGGCGGAACATTCTATACAAGCGGAATGTTAAGTCCTGCTGCTACCGTTCCCTTCGGTATGGTAAGACTCGGTGCTGATACATCATTTATCGGCGGTGCTTATATATTCAAGACCAATACCTCGGGCTACTATTATGAGCACGGTCACATAAAGGGCTTCAGCCATTCGAGACTTTCGGGTACGGGTGCAGAAGATTATCAGATGTTCCGTGTAACGCCTGCCGTCGGCAAAAATGACGCAAAAACAGTTGCTTATTCGCATATGTATGAAACTGCAGTACCGGGTTATTATTCGGTATATCTGCCTTCTCTCGATTGTCTTGCGGAAATGACAGCCGATATTCATACGGGTGTTCACAGATATACATTCGGTAATTCATCGGATGCAAGGCTTTATATTGATATTACAAGCTGTGCGGGAAACAGGGGAGCAGGAAAGGGCAGTGTAAGCATTGATGAAAACGGAATGATTTCAGGCTCTGCCGAGCTTTACGGGGCATTTTCTGACAGATATGACGGACTTCCCGTATATTTTGTTGCAATAGCAGATAAGGAAATCAAGTCCTATGAAATTGTCGGCGATGAAAACGATCTCGGTATAGACCTTAATTTTGGTGATATTTCGGGACAGCCTCTTGAAATGAAGGTCGGTATCAGCTTTATAAGCTGTGAAAATGCACTCGAAAATCTTAAAGCTGAGACTGACGGACTTACATTCGACGATGTAAGAGAGAACGCACTTTCCGATTGGGAGGAAGCACTCTCTGTTATTGATATGGAAAGTGACGACGAGGAAATCAAGACAGTTTTCTATACAGCACTTTATCACAGTATGATAATGCCCACAAACTTTACGGATGTAAACGGCGAATATCTCGGCTTTGATAAGGAGGTTCATATTGCTGACGGATATACCTACAGGTCAGATTTGTCTTTATGGGATACCGCAAGAACAACTCACTCCTTATATACTCTTATTGCTCCAGAGATTCAGTATGACTGCCTTAATTCTCTTGTTGAAATGGCTAAAACCGGCGGTTCGCTTCCCCGTTGGCCTATGGGGGCAGGATATGCTTCTTCAATGCTCGGCGACCCCGCAAACATTGTTATTACAGAAAGCTATCTTAAGGGCTTTACCGATTTTGATGTTGAAACTGCTTACCAATATATGAAATTATCTTCCGAAACGAAGACACTTAAGTCGGGCAGAGATTATATTGACCTTTATAATGAATACGGCTTTGTCCCCGATGATTTAGCTCCCGCTGATGAATCTGTAGCAAGAACCATTGAGTATTCATGGGAAGACGGTGCAATTGCAGCCTTAGCCGAAGCACTCGGTTATGAAGAGGATGCTCTAAAATATTACGAAAAATCAATGTATTATAAAAATACCTTCAATCCCGAAACCAAGTATTTTCAGGCAAGAAATTCCGACGGAAGCTATGTATGGAATTTCAGCCCGTATATAACAAGCTTTTATGATGCTGTTATGATTGAAAAGTTTGCCGATTGCTACTGCGAGGGCAGTGCAAGACAGTGGAGATGGAATGCACTTCAGGATATTGACGGAATGATAGAGCTTTTCGGGAGCGAAGAATATTTTGTAAGTGAGCTTGAGGACTTTATGGAGGATGCTTCTCTTACCCGTGCCGCTTTAGACCCGGGTCACGGCTTCTGGGTAGGTAATCAGCACGATATTCATACTCCCTATCTCTTCAGTAATGCAGGCAGAGCTGATCTTACACAGAAGTGGGTACGCTGGACACTTTCCGAACGCTTCAGTTCCGATATTAACGGTCTTGACGGAAATGATGACGGCGGAACACTCAGCTCCTGGTATGTATTCTCCGCAATGGGCTTCTATCCGCTTGCAGGTACAGATAAATACTGGATAGGCTCACCCAATATTGATTCTGCTGTCGTAAATCTCGGTAACGGAAACACTCTTAATATAACAGCATTCAATCAGAGTGCAGAAAATGTTTATGTATATTCCGTAACGCTCAACGGTGTAGAGCTTGAAGGGCCCTATATCACACACGAACAGTTAATGGAAGGCGGAGACCTCGTATTCTATATGAGCTATACTCCAAAGAACTGATAAATTTAAATGGGATGTAAAAAAGCAAATATCGAATAAAACAGGATATACTGAGGGGTTCGAGCAAGTCTTATACTTGTGCGAACCCCTAAAACAATCGAAAATAAGAAAATTAAAGGGTGATTGCTTTGAATGAACTCAGTGCTTTGTTTGAGAATATCTGTGACGGAGATAGTATTATTCTTGAAAAGGATAAGACTTATGATGTAAGGCAGGATGATTCCTTTGAAAAAACAGGGTATTTCTGCTCGAATACCGCAAAACAGGATGAGAATCCCGACGGGAGAAGATATTCGGCAATTTACCTTGAAAATAAAAAGAATATCGTTATTGACGGAAACGGTGCCACTATACTTGTTCACGGAAAAATGACGCCGATGCTTTTTTACGGCTGTGAAAACATTACGGTAAAGAATCTTATAATTGACTATGCCGTTCCCACAATGACGGAATTCACCGTTCTTGAAAACGAAAACGGTGTCATAACAATTAAAATCAATCCCGATTGCCTTTTCAGAGTTGAAAATAACACTCTTTATTGGAGAGGAGAAACGGGAAGCGACGGCAAGCCTTATTGGGAGAATGCCTGTAATGCTCCGAAAAGATACATAAAGGTTCTTGACCCCGTAAGTGAGACCACAAGAGATTTCAGAAGAGAGAACCTGACATTTTCGGATATTGAGATTATCGGGGAAAATGTTCTTAAGTGTACTCTTGGCGATAAAGATGTCGTGATTAATAAAGGGGATATTTTTCAGACGAGAAGCATCATAAGAGATCAGGTGGGAAGTATGTTTGAGCGTTCAAAAAATCTCACCTTTGACAGTCTTCGTGTGAAATTTATGCATGGGCTCGGTATGGTGTCACAGTTTTGTGAAAATGTAACCTTCAGAAATTGTGATTTTACACCGAAAGAGGGAAGAACCATTGCAAGCACAGCAGATTTCTTTCAGTTTTCCGGCTGTAAGGAGAAGCTCATTATTGAAAACTGCAAGGCATACGGAGCACAGGATGACTATGTGAATGTCCACGGCACGCACCTCAGTATTACTGAAATAAACGAAAAAGAAAAAAGTCTTGTTGTAAGCTTCCGTCACGCTGAAAGCTGGGGATTTCAGGCATTTGAATGTGGCGATGATATTGAATTTATCCGTTGGGATACAATGATACCTTACGGAAAAACTGTGGTTAAGTCATATGAAAGGCTGAATAAAACGGATATTAAGCTTTTTGTTGATTGTATTCCCGAAAATATTGTACTCGGTAAGGATGCCGTTGAAAATGCAACATATACTCCCGACCTTTATATCAGAAGCTGCGATTTCGGGCGAACCTCGGGAAGAGGAATTCTTGCAACAACAAGAGGAGAGGTCATAATAGAAAATAACCGCTTTTATAAGCTGTGGGGGCCTGCATTGTTAATTGAAGACGATTGCAATTTCTGGTTTGAATCGGGTTATACAAGGCATATTACATTCAGAAACAATGAGGTTATTTCCTGTAATTTCGGAAAGACTCGGGAGGGCTCACCCGTGATTCAGTACACACCGAAGGTAATGAACGAAAATTCAGAGGAATTTGTCCACGGGAAGCTTTCAGTTTACAATAACCGTTTTCAAAAGGCTTTTTGGGGTAAGCATACATTTGCTTTAGAGTATCTTAATGAAGCGGAGATATATAATAACAGCTTTGACGCACCGTTTTCGATAAATGAAAAAATCTGCGGTGCAATAAATGAATATGATAATATAATAAATGCAAAGTAACAATACAAACAGCAGCAACCCCGAAAAAGGCTTGCTGCTGTTCTTTTTTTGTGTATATTTTAATGTGTGAGCAGAAGCATTGCTACGAATAAGAATGCAATTATCCATGAGCTTGCTTTGATTTTCTTGATGTCACCGCAGAAAATACTGATAATAATATAAGAAATCAGACCGAAGGCAATACCGTAGGAGATGTTATATGTAAATGGCATTACGGCAAGGGTTAAAAAAGCGGGAACGGAAACCTTGAAATTGTCCCAGTCAATATTTTTAACAGAGCCCATCATAAGAATACCGACATATATAAGGGCTGCCGCCGTGGCACAACCGGGTATAAACTGGGCTACGGGGCTCAGGAACATTGCAATAAAGAAGAAAATTCCGGAGAATACCGAGGTAAGCCCCGTTCTTCCGCCTGCCACAACACCGGCATTTACTTCACTGAAGGTTGTAACGGTTGAAGTACCGCAGATCGCACCTGCTGTTGTTGCAATTGCATCGGACAGCATACCCTCGTTCATATTTAGAGGCTCGCCTTTTTCATCAACAAGACCTGCTCTTTCACAGGCGGCATAAAGAGTACCCAGAGTATCAAACATATCAACCATACAAAATGCGAGTGCTGTTGTAGCTATAGTAAGTATAAGGTTTGCACTGCCGTGCTCCGCCTTGAATTCCGAGAAATCGAAGCCGTCGGTAAATACCTTGAACAGGGACTGTTCGGTAAATTCCTTGAATGCAGTCACGGGACTTATAAAATTTATGTTGATCTGCTCATAAAAGCCGTCAATTGTGAGACCCAATAAATAATAAAGTCCCATACCGCCGATAATACCGATAAGTACGGAGCCTCTAATCTTTTTGTGACTCATAATAACAATTGCAAGGAATGTACATATGGTGACAAGCATCGGCATTATTTCACTCCAGCCGTGGCTGAGTATGTTAAATGAAGCAAGGTCAACACAGGTGGAGGAGTCGGGGACAACGATTCCTGCATTCTGCAGACCTAAGAGAGCGATAAAAAGTCCGATACCTGAAGGAATAGCAACTCTGACTGCATCGGGAAGTGCATCGAAAATTTTCTTACGAAGTCCCGTTACCGTTAGAAAAATAAAAACAAGTCCTTCAATCAGAACAAGTACCAGAGCATTAGCATAAGAAAGACCGAAGCCTATACATACAGTATACACGAAAAATGCATTAAGTCCCATTCCGCTGGCTTGAACAAGGGGAAGATTAGAAAGAAGTCCTGCAAGAACGGTTCCTATAATTGCAGAAATAGCTGTTGCGATATATATAGCTCCGTAGCTTACTCCGAGAGGGTTTGAGCCGTCGCCAAACGGATCGGCGAACATATTCGCATTGACCATCAGAATATAAACCATTGAAAAGAAGGTGGTCATACCGGCAATAAACTCTGTTCTGACAGTTGTGCCCCGTTCTTTCAGCTTAAAAAATCTTTCCATAAAATATCTCCTTTGTGTAGTACTTTAACATTGTAGCATACTTTACTTATGAATTAAAGTATTTTTTTCATCAAAATTCGACATTGGTTTTATGAAAATTTTATAGGTTTATCAGAATTTTGTTTCCGAAACCTTGGTGCAATAATCAATTACTTTTTTCATCGCAGGGGAAACCCATTTGTTTTTATGGTATATGAGCTGACGCCATATCTCAATTTCAAAATCCTCCACATCAAGATAAGCTATTTTTCCATCGTTGAAGCTTTTTCTTGTAACATATTCCGGAAGGAAGGATATTCCGCCTCCCAGCTCCACAAGCTCCAAAAGAAGCTGTGCATTACCCATTTCAACCACAGGCGTTACTGTCAGATTTCTTTCAGCAAGCTTTTCATCAAAAAGTCTTCTGTAGCTCAGTCCTTTTTCGGACAGAAACAGGGGATAGGTCAGTACTTCCTCAATGCTTATTTTTTTTCTTTCGCAAAGCTCGGAATTTTTGCTTACGGCAAAATGCACCGCTTCTTTTTTCTCCGAGACTACAACATAATCGTTATTAAATGCCCGTCGGTCAACAAGAAAAACCAAATCAAGGTCATTATGATTAAGAAGCTCCAGCATACGGTCGGTGTCTGCTTCAATTATTTTTACGGGCACATCAGGGTGCATTTTATTAAATGTCAAAAAGGTTGAACCCATCATAACACTGCAGACTGACGGTGCCATAGCAAAGCGGACAGGTGCGACGGCAGTTTTGTAATTATCGGAATTTGCCTTTACTTCATCAATAAGATTTATTATCTGATGGGCACGACCGAGAAGTGTGCGTCCTGCTTCCGTAAGCGTGACCGTATGGTTGATTCTTTCAAAAAGCTGTGTATTAAGCTCAGTTTCAAGCTGCTTTATTTGCGAAGAAACCGTTGATTGATTGTAATTAAGTGCTTCGGCAGCTTTTGTAAAACTGCTTCTTTCCGCTACTTGTATAAACGTATTAAGGCATCTGATTTCCACGGCGGTGCTCCTCTGTATTTTTGTTTTGCTATTATATCACACAGTATTGAAAATTTCAATGGTTATTATCTTTACTATCAATTTGACAAATGCTGTGTCGAAATATAAAATAATATGCATATTGTTTATAATATTAATTATTTCGGAGGAAAATAAAATGCCTGAAATTAAGTTTTACAGACACGATCCGCTTCCTATGGAGATGCATAAGGTAAAGATCGTTCAAAAGTTAAATCTTCTGCCTGTCAATGAGCGTCTTAATAAAATCAAGGAAGCAGGCTTTAATACATTTTTGCTTCATAACGGCGATATCTTTATGGATATGCTCACAGACTCCGGTGTTAATGCCATGAGTGATGAGATGCAGTCTGCCATGCTTCGTGCTGATGATGCGTATGCAGGAAGTGAAACCTTTTACCGTATGCGAGATAAGCTCGAAGAGATTTTCGGTATAAAGAATCTTTTACCTGCTCATCAGGGCCGTGCTTGTGAGCACATACTTGCCCGTCACTTTATAAAGCCCGGCAACTGCGTTATAATGAATTATCATTTCACTACCTCAAAGGCACATATCACCACTCTCGGCGGCAGAGTAGAGGAGCTTGTGAAGGATGAGGGACTTATAGCAAGAAGCACTCTTCCGTTTAAGGGTAATATTGATCTTGATAAGGTAAAGGCTTGCATTGAAAAAGAAGGTGCTGACAATATTCCTTTCATAAGAATTGAAGCAGGAACAAACCTTATCGGCGGTCAGCCCGTATCATATGAAAATATGAAGTCTGTTACAGAGCTTGCAAAGTCTCACGGTATTATTACGATTCTTGATGCTTCGCTTTTACAGGATAATCTCTATTTTATCAAAACACGCGAGGAATCAATGAAGGACAAGTCCGTAAGGGAAATTACAAAAATGATTGCGGATTTGTATGATATCATTTATTTCTCTGCCCGTAAGTTCGGTTTCTCACGCGGCGGCGGTATTCTTGTTCGTGATGAAAAGCTTTTCCGCGAAATGGAAGATTACATAACTCTCTATGAGGGCTTCCTTACATACGGCGGTATGTCCGTTAAGGAAATGGAAGCTATGATTGTAGGCTTTGAGGAAACTATGGATATTGATGTTATTTCACAGGGCCCTCAGTTTATAAAGCATTGTGTTGATGTGCTTGACAGCTACGGTGTGCCTATGATTACTCCCGGGGGAGGACTCGGTGCTCATATTAATGCAAAAGAAGTGCTCAGTCATATCCCGTCCGAACAGTATCCTGCAGGTGCTCTGACTGCTGCTTTATATCTCTGCGGCGGTATAAGAGGTATGGAAAGAGGTACTATGTCCGAGGAACGCAACCCCGACGGAAGTGAAAGAATTGCATCTGTTGAAATGCTTCGTCTTGCTTTCCCCAGACGAGTATTCACCCTTTCACAGACAGAATATGTAATAGACAGAGTTAAGTGGCTTTATGACCACAGAGAGCTTATCGGCGGTCTTCGCTTCGTTCACGAGCCCAAGACACTTCGTTTCTTCACAGGCAGACTTGAGCCCGTTTCCGATTGGCCCGAAAAGCTTGCAAAGGCATACGCAGAAGAATTCGGCGACGATCAGTAATCAGGATAATATAATGAATACAAGCAAATCCCACCTTGCAGTAAGGTGGGATTTATCTTTATAGGAAATTGCTTCCCGTAAAGTAAAAAAGATTATATGTCCCGACCAACGGGAAGCGGTGCTTCCCCGGCCGACGGACTATCCGAAAACGGTCGCCTGAGTCTCGGCGAAGCCGTTTTCTTGCTTTATAGGAAATTTCTCGAAAGCAGAAAGGTAAAAAAAATAAGCCTGCGGAAAA
>CAYTRD010000037.1:0-21390 GCA_964440255.1 uncultured Ruminococcus sp.
AAGATTCGTTTTAATTACGAGTCTTCTCTTTCTTTTTGTCTGTTAAGTGATATGCAGACTATAGTCAGCGTGATATTTTGTTTTGATAATAAATACTTCTTTGCAGTTTCCCATTACTTTTTTACCTGCAACATAATTTATTATGTTTTGTTCAGCGGGTTCCATTTTCCGCTTATCCAATGAATAAAATAAAGCACGAACAGGAACATATTATGAGCTATCATACAGCCCCAGGCAGACACAAGACCGCCTGAGAAAAACCGAATAAAGATAAACGAACCGAGTATTCTTATTCCCCACATTCCGATGATGTTGTAGACAAACGGCTTTACCGTTCTTCCCACACCCTGCATCATACCCTCAATGATAATTGAAACACCGTAAAAGGGTTCGGACACTGCAACCATACGAAGAACCGTTGAACCGAGATTAATGACTTCGGGAGAATCCGAGAAAATATCCATCATAAACGGAGCAAAAATGAAGAGCAGACCTCCTGAAATTATCATTAGAACTACTTCGGAAAAAACGGTCATCCCCGCAAATTCCTTCATTTTCTTATTATCCCTTGCACCGAGTGCGTTTCCTGCAAGAGTAGCTGCCGCCGTCTGCATACCGTAGCCGGGGATATAAAAGGCAGATTCGACGGTGTTAGCAATAGTGTGAGCTGCAGTTGCCACTTCACCGAGGGAATTTATCATTGAGGCAAATGCAACATAACCAAGGCAGGTACCGAAACGCTGCAGCATATTCGGGAAAGCAACCTTAAGACAGGGCTTAAGAATCTCCTTATCCGGCTTTATGGAGACCTTTTTCGGAGATAATAAGGGATGGTTCCATATAGCGGCTGTGATTATTATACCGCCTACGGTAAAGCCTATGGCACTTGCAATTGCCGCACCCGTGACTCCCATATCGGCACCCCAAACAGTTATACCGAAAATCTCTCTTGTGGGGTAAATGAGAAGAAAATTAAAAACAACATTCACGACATTTACTGCAATCCCTGCATACATAGGTGTTTTTGTGTCCCCGACCGCACGAAGCACCGTACCGAAAATTATTGTAGCAGCTCTCGGGAGCATAGGTGTATATAGAATAAAGAAATACCTTGCCGCAAGCTCTCTTATGGGTTCATCCACCTGCATCAAAACGGGAACAACGGGACTGAGCGACAGAGTCAATACAGTAAAAAATATGCCCGACACCAATACTGCAAGAACACTTTGAGCAGATGCACGCCTTACATTATATAAATTCCCGGAACCGTGCTGTTTTGCAATATATGAAAGAAAACCGACACCTATCGCAGAAACCGTACTTCCGATAAGCCAGTTAACAGTAGTCGTGGCACCTACCGCCGCAGTGGCAGATGTACCCAACGAGCCTACCATTGCCGTATCAATATACTGAACTGCAGTCTGCATAAACTGTTCAAGTATCGTAGGCCCTGCAAGGGTGAATATAACCCCCAGCATGCTCCACTTTATTTTTTTAGTTTTTATCATAATTACCTTAAGGGCAAAATTTTCTGCCGCCTTATATACCTTTCTGACTTTTTCCGAAAATGCCGTATCACAGCATAATATGTTTATAAGAATATCCGATGACATTCCTCAATATCATATCCTTTTATATAAATTTCTGCATATAAACCGAATTCTGATATGTTCCGTCTTTGAGCTTATATGCATTCGGCTTTACAGATACTGCTGTGAAGCCGAATTTTTCGTAAAGTGCTTTTGCCCTTTCATTTCCCTCAATAAATTCCAGTTCAATTATTTCAGTTCCTTTATGCTCCCTTGCAAGAGCGATTATTTCATTAAACATCGCAGAACCGATACCGATATTCCAGTATTCCTTTAATACAGAAATGCCGATACCTGCCCTGTGAAAGGTTTTTGAACCGTCCATAAACGAAATTTCACAGCAACCCACTGCTTTATCAGCTATGAAACAGGTAATAACAAAATCGTTTTCGGAATCACGGTTGCTTTTAATCCATTTTTCTTCACTTTCTACGGTAGTTTCTTCCCAGTCTTCCCTGTATCTTACAAGAAAATCCGTTTCACCGCTTGCCGTTCTTATGAGATTCAGCATCTTTCCCGCATCTTCAATTTCAGGGGTTTTTAATATTGCGGTCATACCGTTTTTTAAGACGATTTCCTTTTCTTCAGATACCATAATAATTCTCCTTTCCGATAAAACAATTATTCAGTTCAGCTTATCACCGTTTTTCTCATTTCATATTGTGATGTTTATCATCCTTTTTATAAATTCAATCTTCTGATTATCCTGTTTCTCTTTAACATTCAATCTGTATCCGTCTTGCGAGGATTTTTGATAGACTTTCAAATACTGCTCTAAAGATAACAGACTGAACTTCGTGTCCGATACATTTCGGATATTAATATCACCAACAGCAATATTAACAAAAACTTTCAATTCTTCAATAGATGCATATGAGTATTTAACTCCGCTTTTGAGAAATGTGTGTTCATGTTCATCAATCAACACATACCCTCTATTTTCTAAAAACAATTGAAATTCTGTCCGTCTGCCGCCTGTAACAAACATTTCAGGGATAAGAATATCAATATCATCAGCATTTAATGAAGTCCCCGTCAACACTTCAAGCCCTAACGAGCCGTAAAGCAGAGGAGTTATACCGAATCTATCATTCAGCAATTTGGCATTTTTCAAAAAGCTATCAAACATCATTCTCATCACCATCAATAAAATCGAAAAAAATCTTTACTTATTCATCGCATCAACAAATTCGCTATCTCTTGCAGTAAGCTCCACCCATGCAGGTCTGAAGCCGCATTTTATTGCATTTCGTACGGATTTTATATTCGACCATGCAGCACAGTAAAACGGGACTTTCCCTATTTTCAATGTTTCAATAGCAAGTCTGCTTGTAATGGCAGAAGCTATGCCTTGTTTTCTGTAAAGAGGATTTACATCAACACCAATTTGATACATTGTTTCACAATCTGCCGAACATCCTGCAAGCCCAATAAGTTTGCCATTATCAAAAGCACCCACAGCAAGTTTATCAAGATGCCGTCTTTTCTCACAAAGAGCATTTCCCCAATCTTCAGTATAATACTGCTGAAAATCATCGGGATATAAAACTTTTATTTCATAATCACAGGGTAATTCCCCCAGAATATTCACATCGGGTAAAAAATATTCTGCCATAAAACAGACTTTATAGTTAAATTCAGCCAGTTTTTCATTAAGAGCGATTACATTGGGAGATTCAAAGCAGTGTTCAATGGGAAATTTTCCGATATACCATTCAACAGTTTCTTTCATTCTTGGACTGACTTGAGCTACGATATTGTTGCCATATGATACCAAGTCACATTCAAGGGGCAGGGGTATATATACCCTTGCCTTATCATTTTTCTGTGATAACACTACCTTGTTTTCAGTTGATAAAAAATCTTCTGCTTCACAATTACAATCATAAGCCGATTGCTGAAGTGCAATTTTTAATATTTCTTCGTTTGTCATAACTCTGATTCAGTCTCATTTCTTTCATAATATTTATTAGTCTTTTTGCACGAAACAGCAGATAACCGTGTTCCATTTCACCCAAAATAATATACCAATTCAGCTCATTGCAGAGAGCATAAAGCTCAACCTTTAAATCACAGTATTTTGAGGCTCCTTTTCTCTTTTTATATTCCTCATAGAGTTTTAGTTCTTCACCGAATCCGAGAGTTAAGCAAAACAATTCATATTCAGGTTCAGCCCACAGCATATCAAACGGGTCAACTGCTCCTGCAAGCTCGGATTTCAAAAAATCAATTACAAGATTTGGCATCCAGAAATCCCCGTGGCACAAGCAGGCTGTATTATCAGTAACGCTGAATATTTCATCAAAGTTTTTGTTTATCAGTTCAACCGCTTCCATAATAACAGATTCAATTTCGTTTCTTTCAGACTTCTTTTTTGTGAAATCATAGATATCCGAAAAGAAATCTCTGTAATAATCTGTCCAAGTATCATAAACGGGGTTGTCATACTTACCGAATTTATCATTATGTACACTTTGGGTATTCATAAAAGCATTGATAATACTGTCTTTCAAATGCTTTCTTGACGGTATAAATTTTATAAATTTACTTTTACCGCTCATCCCCCTGATGTATTCCATTCCGAAAAATACAGTATCGGCTTCCTGACATAAAAAATATGTATGGGGAACTCTGTATGTAACTTTTGAAGCAAGAAAATCAAGCATTTTTTTCTCTTTGAGAACCGTGTCATATAATTTACTCGTTTTGACAGCAAGCTCATACGGCTCACCTGTAATTTTTACAAAATAAACACTTCCGCTTGCACCTTTGCCCACAGAACGAATTTTCCTGACTTTGGTATTCATTTGTTTTTCAACGACTGATTTTATTTTTTCTGTTAATCTTAACATTCATTTCACCTAATATAAACAAATTGTTTATAATCTTTTAGACATAACATTATACATAAAACTAACCTCTTTCTGTAAAAAAATAAGACATCTCCGAAAAAAACCGAAGATGCCGTGTCCTGTATATAAAAAAACTACTCTGCGGTTACGGGACAAAACGGCACTTCGGTTTTTCTTGACATATTCACCACCATTGTCATCTTGTCCGCCGCCTTTCAGTAATTTGCTTTATTGTAGCAATATAAGAATATTTTGTCAATCTTTTTCCGTATGAATGCAAAAGTGTTAAATTTAAATGCAGAAGCGTAAAAAATGAGTTTCCGTTTTCTGTAAAAACGGTGAATAAAGTGTTAATTTTTCTTATGCCCTATTGAAAAACAGACCGATATATTATATCATATGTACGATTGTTAATTTTTTAACATTATTTCCCTCAAACAATACGGTATAACCGTATAGTACATAATATTAAAGGAGATTTACAATGCAAAGATTCACTTTACCCAGAGACATTTATCACGGCAAGGGCGCACTTGAAGTATTAAAGTCCCTTAAAGGCAAAAAGGCTATCGTTTGTGTAGGCGGTGGCTCAATGAAGAAATTCGGCTTCCTTGATAAGGCAATAGCCTACCTTGAAGAAGCAGGTATGGAGGTTAAGCTTTTTGAAGGCATCGAGCCCGATCCCTCTGTAACAACAGTTATGAAGGGTGCTCAGGTTATGGCTGAATTTCAGCCTGATTGGATCGTTGCTATCGGCGGCGGCTCCCCCATTGACGCAGCAAAGGCTATGTGGATAAAGTATGAATATCCCGAGATAACATTCCCCGAAATGTGCAAGGTCTTCGGTATTCCCGAGCTTCGTCAGAAGGCACATTTCTGTGCAGTTTCCTCAACTTCAGGTACTGCAACAGAAGTTACCGCTTTTTCTGTTATCACAGACTATGAAAAGGGCATCAAATATCCTCTTGCAGACTTCCAGATCACTCCCGATGTAGCAATCGTTGATCCCGAGCTTGCTGAAACAATGCCTAAAAAGCTTGTTGCTCACACAGGTATGGACGCTCTTACACACGCAGTTGAAGCATATGTTTCCACAGCAAACAGCGATTTTACTGATCCTCTTGCTCTTCACGCAATCAAGCTTATTAAAGAACACCTTGTAAAATCCTATAACGGCGATATGAACTCCCGTGCAGTTATGCACAACGCACAGTGCCTTGCAGGTGAAGCATTCTCAAACGCTCTGCTCGGTATCGTTCACTCAATGGCACATAAGACAGGTGCTGCATTCGACGATTTCGGTGCACACATCATCCACGGTGCAGCTAACGCTATGTATCTTCCCAAGGTTATCGCATACAATGCAAAGAACGAGGTTGCCGAAGCTCGCTATGCTGAAATTGCAGACCACATCGCACTCGGCGGTAACACCAATTCAGAAAAGACTGCAAACCTTATCGCATTCGTGAGAGAACTCAACGATGCTCTTAATATTCCCCAGTGCATCAAGAACTACGGTGCAGACAGCTACTTCTGCGAACAGGGCTTCGTACCCGAGGAAGTTTTCCTTGAAAGACTTCCCGAAATCGCAAAGAACGCAGTAGGTGACGCTTGCACAGGCTCCAACCCCAGAAGCATTGACCCCGCACAGATGGAAGCTCTCCTCAAGTGCTGCTACTATGACACAGAAGTAGATTTCTAAAATCGGAAAGACAAGAAAACAGCTTGCCGAGACACAGGCGACCGTTTTCGGATAGTCACACGCCGAGGTCAGCACAGCTTACCCTTCGGCAGAACATAAATCTTTACTACTTTCAGGAATGATTTTCCTTTATATCAAAAAATCAACGGCTTAAGGTGATTTTCCTTAAGCCGTTTCTTTATGCTGCAAACGAAATTTCAAGCTCGGGGATCTGAAGTCCGTTGGAGGTGGGGTACCATTTTTCTCCGAGAACAATACTGTTTTCTTTATTTTCTACTGTTATACTCAGAAGTGATGTGCAGTTATAAAAAGCGTAATCGCCGATTGATGCTATTGTTGACGGAATTACGATTTCTTTAAGTGCCGTGCAGTAGGAAAATGCATCCTTTCCGATAAATTCAAGTCCCTCGGGCAATGTCACTTCAGAGATACTGCAGCGGAAGAATGCCTTTTCTTCGATAAATTTTACAGTTGAGGGAAGAATGATGCTTCTGAGCTCCGAGCATTTATAAAATGCCTTGGTGCGTACAGTTTCTACACCCTCGGGAATTTCATAGCTTATGCCTTTTACGGTATTTCCGTCGGCATCTGTCATTTCCTCAATACCTCTTCCAAGGGGATAGAAAAGAAGAGTTTTCATATCCTTCGAGTAAAGCACACCGTCAAGGTCGCAGAAATAGGGATTTTCTTCATCCACCTCAAAGGCGGTCACTTTTTTATTGTTTTCAAATGCCCACAGAGATATGGTTTTTACATTTTTTCCTATTGTGATTTTAGTCACATTCTCAAGATTTACCGCCGCAAAATCAGCAATTTCCGTAACGGGATAACCTTCATATTCATCGGGTATCACAATTTCGGGGAGCGTTGAATTGTCAGGCACGCTTTTTACGATTGCATTTCCGTCTTCGATTTTATACTTGATATTTAAGCTTCCGCCGAAAACATCGCTTATATCACAGGAGCAAAGGCTTACGGCAAAAACCGCTACAAGAATCAATGCTGTTATCCTTTTCATACTGCCGTTTCCTCCCTGTTTTCTTCGCTTTCGGCATTTTCCAGCCGTTCTTTTAGTTCTCTTACACACATATCGTGCTTTTCCTTTGTAAGGTCATAGAAGAAATACGGAATTGTAAAAAGAACTATACCTATTGCGGTACACCATATATAAATATTGAATACATTATTGAGTATGGCGGTATCATAAAAAACATCCCAGTCAGAGGTAAAGCCCACCTGTTCGAGTATCCACGGAAGTATGTAGCCGATACCCATAGTTACGGGATTGAGAAACCAACTGAAAACACCCGCAAGGGAGTCGGAGCGTTCACCGTATTTCCAATGATGATAGTTTTGTATATCTGCACCCAAGCCCAATGCGATACCCGTTTCAACAGGCTGAATGGTGTTTCTTAAGAACATAACAATGAGGTAAATAATTATATTCTCTGATTTTACGGCAAACAGAGCAATAAACACAATAGCAAGACTTATGCCCTTTGACACAAGAAGAATATCACGCTTCTGGAATTTTGCCGTAAGAATGGGACAGAGAATGTTTCCTGCCGTCATACCCACAACAACGATATTTTTTGCAAGACCGGAAAATGATTCCATACGCAGAAGATATATAAACCACCAGTCGAGAAGAGTTGACACAAGCCACTGCCATTGACCTACTGCGTTGGAAATATTGACTATCCACAGGTATTTGTTTTTAAGTGCGTGCTTTGCACCCTCAAAAAACTTTACCTTTTTTCTTTTTTCGATGTTTTCCTCAAATACTCTCTCTTTGCAGAATATTGCGGCAAGGGATATAACGGCACCTATTCCTGCAAATATGGGGATAAACACTTTATATGTGGTGATATTGAGATATCCTCCCGTAATGGAAATGAGAAACGGGAAAAACATACTGATAATCGAGGGAAAAAGTCCCGTGATAATAGGAACTATTGAATGAAGCTTCTGTCGCTCCTGTGAGTTTGGTGTCATAAAGGTTACCATTCCGTTAACACCTATGAAGTTATTGTAGAAATAGTTCATAAGAGTAAAAGCACCGTGAAGAATTATCAGCTTATATGAATATGAAAGTCCTTCAAGCGGAATATACGGAATTATTGAAACGATTACTGCAGAGGGGATTGCACATATCACGATAAAGGGCTTGACTCTTCCGTATTTTGCACAGAATTTTCTTCTGATAAACCATGTTATATAGCTTGTTACACCGCCGATAAGCAGAATGTTACCTACTATCTGAGGAAGTCCGGACATTATTGATTCAAATGCATTCGCAGGAATAAAATAACAGGCAATACCGATTAAAATCTGACCCATATATGAAATATGTGCAAATCTTTTCATTCCCCTTGAAAGCCGTCCGTGGTTCTCATAAATAAGCATACTTACAGGATTCGTAAACATCAGCACATAGCCGATAATGGTGGATACAAGATTGATAAAATAAAAGTCCATAGCGGCAATACCCATAATCGAGCCGCAGAAATACGAAGCGGAAAATGTCATAAGTCCGCCTGCCGTTGCATAAATGTACGTACCTGCCTGAGATATGGTATAAGCCGCCATCTCCTTCAGTGTAAGATATTCCCCCTCAGCAGGAGTATTCCAATGCTCTTTCACATAAGATGGAGCTGACTTGACTTTGCCTATAATTTCCGAGATATTCAAAATTATCATCCCCTTTTCATTTATTATATATTTTTACTTTACAGGAATAAAGCATTTTTTCCGAATAAAAAATTTTTGTAAAACTTACACAGAGAAAAATGGCTTTTCCTGTAAAATATACCAACCCACACACAGAAAACAGGCACCCCCGAAACGGGAGCACCTGTTAATTATACAGTTTTTTCTGCGGCGATATTCATTGATAAAAGTCTTATTTGTATCTATAAACTTAATTGCTGATATTTTTAGTCAGAAGTTTATTTGTAAACTTTGATTTTTTCTTATTAAATATGTAAACTGTCAAAATACCAACAAAAGTTACTGTAGAAATAATCATTCCCGGCACTTTACCTGCCGCTGAATATGTCATAGATATTACATTTTCACCTCTTGTGACAGGAATGCAAAGTAGCGAATCAGCCCATTTTTCAGCATTTACCTTTTCACCGTTGACAGTTATTGTCCATGAATCATCATACGGCACCGTAAAAAGAATCCTTTCATCAGCTTCTGCTTCATAAACAGCTTCAACATAGCCGTCTTCAAAAACCAACATTTCAGCAGCTGCAGCTTTTATCTCATCTGTAATTTCAGCAAATTTTTCGATATCAAAGCTATAGAAAAATGCACAAACCTTTTCCTGCTCGGTTCCGACATTCTTTACTGTAAGAATATTTTCCATACTGTCGATTTCCGATACAAATCGAATATTTTCCCACATTCCCCAGGCACCGTTTGAATAATCAATGCATTTTTCTCCGTTAAGATAAATTCCTGAATTTTTCATTGTTTTGTTTGCAAAAGAGCAATAAAGCAGCTTGTTTTGTATTCCCTCGGTAAAGGTGTAGTCAATACCCCCGTCTTCAAGATAAACAGTATCAGCAACTTCTGCCTTTTCAAAAACATTAACGTCTCTGCCTAAAACAGCTGAATATAATGCATTCAGATAGTCAAATGAATTTTCGAACATTTCCGAATCTTCAACAAAACCGCTTACACGGAACATAAATGGCAAAGCAAACGGATTATAATAAACAGATTTATTGTTACCGCTTTCAATTTCCGTTTTTTCATATCCAACACAAGCTGTCGGGCTCATAAGGTATTTTATACCGAGAAAGCTGTCGGCAGGTAAAACCGAATCAAGATATACCGAAGGATATACCCTGATATGATATCCCATATCCCTTAAAAGAAGGGCGGCATCCTCATCGTATGATGAGGTATATGTTTGTATGCCACGATATCCATACACAAGACTTTCATTTGAAACAACGATGCTGTTATTTCTGTTTGATGTCTGTTCCATTCTGTAAAATGAAGTATCATATTCAGATATTCTTTCAACCAATTGCTCCTGTTCAACGACATAATTCTCATATGACGATTGAGAGAATTTATAATCATCTCCTGCAACAGCACGGGAATTAAGTACAATTTCAAATGCAAAAACAATAACGATAAATCCTGATAAAACCACACTTATAGCTTTTTTTATTCGATTGCAGGTAAAAAGCTTATCATCATTTCTGACAGCATCAATTAACAGATACAAAACAATGTATCCGATAATAATAGCAATCTGCAGCCATAATCTTTTTTTATCAAACTCTTTAAGGGTATCGCACATCAACAACATTATAATAAAGAAAATTCCTGAACATATAACACATCTGTTTCGTTCTTTTCTGTCTGTTTCTTTCATTTTTGCCATCATAGAAGCGGCAACAAATATAACGGTAAAAATTGCTATATATGCAAATCTGTAAACATATGATGCTTCATACTTAAAGCCCACCCAAACTGCTTCAAGGGGCTTAAAAAACATAGAGAATACCATAAAAGCAACAAGAACGCCTGAAGCAATTTTGTGTTTTATATCAATACTTTTGCAGAACCAATACGCAAAAAATGCAAGAAGAACAAGTATACTGCAATACAGCGTTATACTCCAACCGGGAACTTCGCTCCCGATAAGAAATCCGCGGAATATATCACCGAATTTTCCGTTTGTTCCAAAAGTAAGCACATTATCATCAAATGTACGCCCTTGAGCCTGTCCGAGTACAATAGGAAGAAAAACAGCACAGCTAAGCAATACTCCTGCACCCTCCGTAAAGACAAATGATACAGCATTGAAGGCCTCTTTTTTTAAGATAGTCCAATCAGGTTTTAATTTATCTCCGATTACAACTTCATAAATATAGTATATTACAATGAAAATGCAGTTCATGTATCCTGTATACCAATTGAATATTACTGTCATTGTCACCGTACACAACAACATACCCTTTTTACCTGTTTTGATAAAACGAAAAACGGCAAATAACAGAAGTGGCAGCATATATACACCGTCAAGCCACATTATATTGGACATCTGTCCTACCATGTACTGCGTAAATGCATAAGCCAATGCAAGAATCTGTATCTGAACAAAGGAAAGCTTGAATCTATTGGAAATAAAAAGAGCAAAAAACGATCCGCACAAACCGATTTTAATGGCGGTTATCAATACTATAAACAGCTCCAACTGTGATTTTTCAAAAAATACCACAAGGAAATTCAAAGGAGAAAACAGATAGTATCCTATAAGAGCCACAGGTGAAGTACCGAGCGATTGGGAAAAAGTCTGTTCGTACCCGATTGTTCCTGAAAGAACATTCTTTAAATAAGCAAAAAAATCAATATACTGATAGAACATATCATCGCGTGTAATCGAAATGTCACCAAACGGATAAATATCCGATAAAGCTAAAAAACTCAAAAAGAATCCAACAGGGAGAAAAAAAGCAAACATATATTTAATTGCATTTATTCCGTATTTACATTTAATATTTATTTGTTTCATATATTCACCTACTCTGCTCATTACTTTCTGTCAATGAACTGAATACCGGCAAAAACTCTCTTTCGATATAAACCGGCCGTTCCTTACCCTGTATATAGGTTTTAGCCAGATACTCGCCAAAAAAGCCCAGCATTATGAGCTGTATTGCACTTAGCATAACAATAAGCGAACCAAAAAACATATAAACAGGATTGAACAAATCTGTTATCGCGAAAACAAAGCTTAAAATAAAACCAATTACAGACAGTGCAGACAAGCCGATACCAAGCCATAACGGTAATCTCAGCGGGAATGTGGTAAAAGCCGCAAATCCCTCTGTTGCATATTTTATCAGCTTATTCAAAGACCATTTTGAAACTCCTGCATTTCTCTCCTGCACATCATAGGGCATATAATATGTATTAAACCCAACCCATGAAAAAATACCCTTGGAAAAACGGTAGTATTCTTTTACTGACAGAATTGCATCACATACACTTCGGCGGAAGGTTCGAAAATCACTTGCACCATTATAAAAATCCGTTTCGCATACTTTATTTATCAGCTTGTAAAACATATCTTTTAATAAAGATATACCTTTTCCCTCAATTCTTTGCTCTTGATATGCGGCAACAACATCATAGTTTTTATTTTCTTCAAGAATATTTACCATATCGACAACAAATTCGGGTCTTTGCTGCAAATCGGCATCTATTATTGCTATATAATCTCCCGTAACTCTGTTGAGACCGGCATAAACAGCAGCCTCTTTACCGAAATTTCTTGAAAAATCAACAACTGCTATTTTATCAGAATGTAGCTCATACAATTTTTTCAGCCGTTCTGCCGTACCGTCACGGCTGCCGTCATTTACAAAAACAATTTCATAATCGGAAACATTTTCCGGTAAATTCACAAAAGCTTTATCAACAGCATCATAAAAAGCTGCCACATTTTCTTCTTCATTAAAACAAGGAACAATTAAAGATAATTTTATCATTTTTTCTTTCTCCTTTTAAATAAAAATAAACCTGTACTGCTTTCTTCAACAATAACTGCAAAAGCAATGAAAGCAACACAAGTTAAAAAGTATTATGAAAATGTTTTAATGTCTGTCTGTCAAAGATTGTACGGCTATTCATTTTTATGTCAATCCTTTCCTGACAAATTCTCAGTTAATTCTACACGAAAAAAGTGCTTTTGTAAATAGCTTTGAGGACATTTCCCGAAAATTGGGTGAAAGTAATCGTTTTTTATTGCAGAGGCTTCTTATTTGTGCTATCATTTATCCTGACAAAAAAAAGAGAAAAGGGGAGCATATGAAAAAATATCTTTTACCGGAAAACGGGAATTTTTATAAGGCAAATCTTCACTGTCACAGCACATTTTCTGACGGAAAGTGGACTCCCGAGGAATTGAAGGAGAGATATATGCGTCACGGTTACAGCATAATTGCTTTTACCGACCACCGTACTCTTCACTCGCAAAGCCATTTAACAGACGAAAGCTTCCTTGCTCTTGACGGATGGGAAATTGATGTTTGTCAGACAGAAGACACAGGCAAAGGCTATAAAAAGACCTGTCATTTCTGCCTTATAGCACTAAATGAAAATATGCCCCACGTTGATTTCGGCGATGAGGATACCTATACTCCCGAAAACATTTCAAGAATTATGAAGGAAGCCGGAGAAAAGGGCTTTTTTGTCACCTACAATCATCCAAACTGGTCACTTGAAGACTTTTCCGATTATATAAACTACCACGGAATGAACGCTATGGAGATATGCAACTTCGGCTGTATTGCCGTAGGCTATCAGGACTATGCGCCAATGGTATATGACGAGATGCTTCGTTACGGCAAAAGAATTTTCTGTATCGCAACAGACGATAATCATAACCGTTATGACGAAGCTTCGCTGTACTGTGATTCCTTTGGCGGATGGACTATGATAAAGGCCGAAAAGCTTGATTACACAACCATAACAAAGGCACTGGAAAACGGACATTTCTATGCTTCACAGGGTCCCGAAATAAAAGAGCTTTGGTATGAGGACGGAATTATTCATATCAAGACCTCACCCGTCAAAAAAATAGACTTTGTTTTCGGCTCAAGAAGAGCAAAAACCGTTATATCCGAAAAAGACGGTTATATCACCGAAGCCGAATGTGATGTCCCCGAAAACTCAATCTATGTAAGAGTTTCGGCAAAGGATGAAAAAGGACTCCCTGCCGATACAAATGCATATTTCACTGATGAACTGAACAAATAACAGAGAATTCAATATTTTCCGATATGGCACGAATATGAAAGCGGCACACTTCTTTATGAAGAGCGCCGCTCTTTTACCGTTATAATTGCGAATTTATTTCTGCCCACAAATTACTGCTTTCTGTTTGAACTATCGGCTTCAAAGAGAAGCAGTTTATATTTTTACAGGCGTTATTTCATAAATGATATTGGCACAATACTTTTTAAGATAAAGTTTACCCTGATTTTTGGATTTTTCGAAAGTATCTCCTGTATCAATAGTATTATTGCTGAAAACAAGACCGTTGACATTATTTGTATTAAGCACTCTTGAAAGCATATTTTCAAAGGTGTCGGAAGATATTTCAATATCTGTAAATATATAGGAAGATGCTTCTTCATCTGCAATATTTGAACCTATCTCAATAACCGTTCCCCGGTCGCTGTAATTACACATAGTAAAAGTATTAGCAGTTATTACAAGATCATCCACCCCTGTACCTTCCTGCCGGAGCGCGGATCGGATATCCATTATAACTTTTATAAACACATAATCAACTCCTAAAATAAACTGTATCATCAAAAAAACAAATCCGTCAAATGTTTTGCAGCGATTGATTTTTTTTGTATAATAGGTTAGTATAATAATTAGAAATCAACATGGGAGTGAGAGCATGGAACTTGTTTTATTAACAGCTTTAGGCGTGGGCGGTGCTACCGTTATCGGTGCCGTACTCGGATTTGCTTTTAAGAAAATGTCGCACAGATTTTCCGATATCGTTCTTGCGTTCGCTGCAGGGGTAATGCTTTCCGCTGCGGTTATAGGACTTATTATCCCGTCGCTGGAATACGGAGGAAACTTTGCGATAGTCAAAACCGTCGGCGGAATTTTTCTCGGTGCATTTTGCCTTAATATTATTGATAAGCTCGTTCCGCACCTTCACAAAATCGTGGGGACTGACGATACGGAAACACATAATAACGCAAATTTAAGCAAGGTTCTTTTATTTGTTCTTGCTATTGCAATTCACAATCTTCCCGAAGGAATTGCAGCAGGTGTAGGATTCGGCTCGGGTGATACCTCCGGAGCTCTTATAATCGCAGGCGGTATTGCTTTGCAGAATATCCCCGAAGGTATGGTAATTATTGCACCTATGCTCTCGGCAGGTGTGAAACCCTCCAAGACCTTCGTTATTGCAATGCTCACAGGTGTGGTTGAAGTATTAGGCACACTTATAGGTTATTTTACAGTAAGCATTTCAACGGCAATTCTCCCTGTTGCCCTCGCTTTTGCAGGCGGAACTATGCTTTATGTGGTAAGTGATGAAATGATACCTGAAACCCATGCTCACGGAAGTCAGAGAGGGGCGACCTATGCACTTCTTGCAGGCTTTGCCGTAATGCTTATAACCGATTTTCTTTTAGGCTGAAAACAACTTATAAGTAATTCTGACAGAAAACAAAGAAAAAATTGCATATCTGTTGACAACATTTTTTGACGGTGCAATAATTGTTTCGTTATCACAAAAAAACGGGTGAAAAAATTGACGGATGATAAAATATCAAAAAATAAAATACTCATAAAACTGTTTTTTTCGATGCTTTATATAAGCTCCTTCACCTTCGGCGGCGGCTTTGTTATCGTAACACTTATGAAGAAAAGATTTGTTGATGAGTATAAATGGATAGATGAACAGGAAATGCTTGATATTACTTCAATGGCACAATCCTCCCCCGGAGCAATAGCCGTTAATGCGGCTGTTATAACGGGAAAAAAGCTCGGAGGCATTGCGGGAATAATATCTGCTGTTACGGGCACTGTAATTCCCCCTGTTGTAATAATCACGGTTATATCATTTTTTTACAATGCATTTTCCGAAAACACATATGTGACCCTTGTGCTTCGCGGTATGAGTGCAGGTGTTGCCGCCGTAATACTTGATGTTGTCTGCTCACTTTCTTCCGATTATTTCAAAAACAAAAAGCTGTTTGAAATAATTCTTATTGCGGTTTCCTTCATTCTTGTTTTCTTCCTTAAGGTAAATGTAATAATAATCATTCTTGCCGCCGTATGCTTCGGTATAATAAAAGCTGTTATAAAAAGCAGAAAGGCGGCTGACAAATGATATATTTTAAGCTTTTTCTGTCTTTTTTGCAGGTTGGTCTTTTCTCTGTCGGCGGAGGCTATGCAGCTATAGCTCTGATAAAAGAGCAGGTCGTTGAGCTAAACAATTGGCTTACAGTAACAGAGTTTTCCGACCTTACAACCATTGCCGAAATGACACCGGGGCCTATTGCAATAAATGCCGCAACCTTTGTCGGAATAAAAGTTGCAGGCTTTGCGGGAGCTCTTATTGCTACGGCAGGCTGTATTCTGCCCTCTTGTATAATATGTTCGGTGCTTGCATTCGTATATTACAAATATAAGGGTGCAAAAACACTTCAGAGTATTCTTAAGAGTATTCGTCCCGTAACAATAGGAATAATCCTTTCTGCAGGAATATCCCTTTTACAAAATGCCGTTTTTACGGAAAAAATAACCGACCTTTCTTCCCTTGATATCATTAACCTTGCTGTTTTTATTATTGCTTTCATTCTTTTAAGAAAAGCAAAGCTTCCCCCCATTCCCGTAATGCTTCTTTCCGGCTTGATATACCTTGCGGTAACACTTATTATACCTTTGGCGGTAAATTAAATGGATATTTCAAGAAAAAACAACCTTTTATACATCTCGGCATATGCTCTTCGTGCGGCAGCACTTCTTACTGCAACGGGTACACTTATGCAGACCTTTCTTACGGTGATAGGCTTCAGTGCCGACAGAATATATATGCACACCTCTGCCGTGGGTGCGGTAAATGTTATTATAATTCTGCTTTTTGCCCGTTTTGCCGATAAAGAAAGCTTAATAAAACGCTGTGCCGTAGTGCAGCTTACGGGAGCAGCTCTGTTTCTTTGCTATCTTCCCTTATGTATCACAAGAAAAGCAGAGCTTTTTGAATTTTTACTTCTTATCGCCGTAAGCGTTCTGCAATCGGTGACAACGGCACTTCATACGGTGTGTGATTATAAGCTTCCCTACTACATCATAAAAAAAGACGAATACGGAAGCATTATGGCATTCTGCGGAATACTGTATTCGGGAATTTCCTTCGGTGTGGGTGCATTGATGTCTGGACTTTCATTAAAAACCGATTATATAAAGCTGATGCTTTTTGCATTCATAACCGCGTTCCTTTTTATGACAGTTGCTGCTGTACTGACGGCAAAGCTTCGGAATATTTCCGATATTGAAGAAACGGTCACATTAAAAAGTGAAGCGGTAAAGCAAAAAAACAGCATAAAAGCAGTTATAAAAACACCCGTATTCTATAAATTGCTTCCTGCAAATCTGATAAGAGGCTTTTCCTCGGGTATCACCCTTGTTTTTGCGGTTATTGCCGCCGAAAATCTCGGCTACAGCGAGCAGCTCACATCTTTTTCCGTATCTGTTCAATCGGTAGCTTCTCTTCTCGGATGTACCTTGTTCGGAGTGCTTTCAAAATATGTATCCCCGAGAATATCCGTGTTTTTAGGAAGCATTACTTTTTTACTGATGCCCCTTATTCTTGTCCCCGAAAGTCCCGTTCTTTTTCTTGTTATTACGGGAATTATAATGTTCGGACGGACTCTTATTGATTACGCAGTCCCATCACTTCTTTTATATGCCGTTCCCGTGGAAATCGCAGGCCAGTATAATGCATACAGAATGATACTTCACAACGGCGGTTCTTTACTTGCAACATCCCTTGCCGCGTTACTCCCGATTCCGATTCTTCTGATAATCGCGACAGTATCACAGATAATTTCAGGCATAGTATTTTTAACTCTGCCCTTACTGAAAAATGCATCCCCGTTAAGAATAAAGAACACAAAAAAATAATTGAAAGCACAGATATCATTGAAAGATAAAAACCTTTTTGATATAATGGTAAAAAACTCAAAAGGAGAAGCAATATGAGTGATAATATTATAAAAGTCGGTGTTGTAGGTCTTGGCAGAGGAACTGCAATTGCAAGATGCCTTAAGGGTGTAAAAAATGCAAAGCTTATTGCCTGCTGTGACCATAATCCGAAAACACTTAAAAAAGGCTATGATGAGCTTTCCGAGGTTCTTGAGGATACGAGCATTATTCAGTTCAGCGATTACGATGAAATGCTCAAAACTGATATTGATGCCGTAATTGTTGCCACAGAGGCTGTATACCATGTGCCCATCGTTACAAAGGCTATGAACGCGGGCAAGCATGTGCTCAGTGAAATTCCTGCAGTAAATTCCCTCGAAGAAGCTAAACAACTGAAAGAGCTTGTAAATTCTCATCCTGAGCTTACATATATGGCGGCAGAAAACTGCTGCTACTGGGCATTTATCCAGACATGGAAAAAGATGCACAGGGACGGTCTTTTCGGTGAAATCGCTTATGCGGAGGCTGAATATCTCCACGCTCTTGACCCCAACGATTTTGCACCCGACTACTATCCCGAGGGACATTGGAGAACCTATCAGCCTGCTATAAGATACCTTACTCACGAGCTGGGACCTCTCCTTTATGTTATGGACGATTATTGCACCAGCGTAACCTGTCTTGAGGCAGATGTCAATTATGACCCCTATACACCACTCAGAAAAGAAACAGGTGTAGCCCTCTTCAAAACTGCAAAGGGTGCAGTCATCAGGCTTCTTGTTTCATTCGGTGCATACACAAGCTACGACCACAATTACCGTATCTGCGGCACAAGAGGTACAATCGAAACAGACCGCAGATGTGTTGTTGACAACGCACATTCTCTTGCGAGTCTTTACAGTGTTCCCGGAACATTCTCAGCTAACTCAAAAATTGATATCCCCGTAACAACAGCCTATGAGGGTGAAGACAACAGCGGTCACGGCGGTGCAGACGGAAAGATGGTCAAGGATTTCATAAGCTGTATTGCTGAAAACAGAAAGCCTGAGCTTGATGTTGATTTTGCGATCCAAATGTCAATCCCCGGTATTCTTGCCCACGAATCCGCAGAAAAAGGCGGAATCCCCATAGAAATTCCCAGATTTTAATTCAGAGTCCTCCCGTTATTTATTTTTTCGGGAGGACTTATTAATATTTATCATATCAAAACAGTTGCAAAAGAAATGAAAGAGTGTTACAATTCCCTGTTGTAATTATTTTTTCAGAAGGTCAGTTGTGATGAGTACGGATTATTCATTTAAATCAAATAAAAAGGAGTTCCTGCAGGGACTCAAGGACGGACTTCCTATAGGCCTTGGCTACTTTGCAGTTGCTTTTTCTTTGGGGGTGCTTGCAAAGGAAGCAGGTCTTACCGCTTTTCAGGGTTTTCTCGCAAGTGCTCTGTGTTCGGCATCTGCAGGTGAATATGTTGCGTTCACACTTATTGCCGCCAATGCTTCATATATTGAAATGGCAATTGCCACCTTTGTTGCAAACGCAAGATATCTTCTTATGTCCTGTGCTTTGAGCCAGAAAGCAGCTCCCGATATGCCCTTCATTCACCGACCCCTCTCTTCAATGTATATAACGGACGAGCTTTTCGGTATTTCAATAGCAAGAAAAGGCAGCTTTAACCCCTATTACCATTACGGCGGCTCGCTTACAGCCGTGCCCTTATGGTCGATAGGCACTGCATTGGGTGTTATTGCAGGTAATATTCTTCCCGTTTCCGTTGTAAGTGCATTGAGCGTTGCACTTTACGGAATGTTTATGGCAGTTTTCATTCCCCCTGCAAAGAAAGACAAGATTATTGCAGCTCTTGTTATAATAAGCTTTACACTGAGCTTTATTGCAAGCAAGCTTCCCGTAATTTCCGATATTGCAGAGGGTACGAGAACGATTATTCTCACCGTTATAATCGCAGGTGCGGCGGCTGTCCTTTTCCCGAGAAAAGATGAAAACGAGGGGGAAGATTATAATGGATAAAAATATTTATATATATATACTTATAATGGGTGCTGTTTCCTATCTTATAAGAGCACTTCCCATGACACTGCTTCGTAAGCCCATCAAAAACCGTTTTATAAAATCTTTTTTATACTATGTCCCCTATGTCACCCTTGCGGTTATGACTTTCCCTGCAATCATAAATGCCACACAGTACCCGATAGCAGGTATTCTGGCTCTCATCGTCGGTATCATCACCGCCGCCGTAGGCTTCAACCTCTTCAAGGTTGCAGTTTCCTGCTGTGTAACCGTATTTGTTGCAGAGCTCATAATCACATATCTTATCTGAGAAGCCTTTAGCGAGGCTTCTTTTTTTGTTGAAAAACATAAAAAGACGTGATAACATAAAAGCGAGGTGATATTTATGAGAAATCTTATAATTACAAGAGAAAAAAGCTTTGTTGCGTGCTTAGGTGTTATGAAAGTGTATATTGAAGACAGAATGTCCCCTGAAATAACAATAAATAATACCCCCTGCCGAAAGCCGGGAACATAAATATAAAGCTGTCCGCATTTTTTGCAGACGGCTTGTTTTTTTATCAGAAAATATATAGATTTTCATTTTTTACTGTGTTATACTATCAGCAGATTTTTTCAAAGAGAGAGAAAGTAAATGAAACTCATAGAGAATAAAACCTTTGATGAAGAAAGAGCTTTATACGGTTCAGATAGCATAAAAGCCGTAAATTGCCGTTTTGACGGGCCCGCAGACGGGGAAAGTGCGTTTAAAGAAAGCAGAAATATCGCAGTCGAAGGCTGCTTTTTCAATTTAAGATATCCTTTCTGGCACACCCATACACTTCAAATTAAAAGCTGTGAGATGACCTCCCTTTGCAGAGCAGCTTTATGGTACAGCGATAATATAAATATTGAAGGCTCAAAGCTTCACGGCATCAAGGCACTTCGTGAATGTGAAAACATAAAAATCAATGACTGCAGTATCACATCCCCCGAATTCGGTTGGTTTTCAAAAAATATCAATACTACCGAGTCGTCTGCAGAGGGCGAATATTTTATGCTGAGAGCAGAAAATCTCACATTCGACAATGTCAGCCTTAATGGAAAATATTCTTTTCAGTACATAAAAAACTGCACATTCACGAACTGTAATTTTGACACAAAGGACGCATTCTGGCACGCAGAAAACATTACGGTAAAAAACAGTGTAGTCAAGGGTGAATATCTTGCGTGGTACAGTAAGAATGTCACCTTCATTGACTGTAAGATTTCGGGCACTCAGCCCCTTTGCTACTGCGAAGGACTTCGTATGATAAACTGCACTATGGATGAAGCCGACCTTTCATTTGAAAAGAGTGAGGTTGAAGCTGAAATCACCACACCTGTTATCAGCATTAAAAATCCGAAAAAAGGCTTCATAAAAGTCCCCTCTTACGGTGAGCTTATTCTTACGGAAGAAACAGCTTGTAAGATTATAACAGAACAAGAAAACGGCTTCGCCGAGACTCAGGCGACCGTTTTCGAATAGTCCATC
>CAYTRD010000038.1:0-20307 GCA_964440255.1 uncultured Ruminococcus sp.
CAACTGTACGGCCACCTTCACGGATAGCGAAACGAAGACCTTCTTCGATAGCGATAGGAGTGATAAGTTCAACGTCCATATCAACGTTGTCACCGGGCATACACATTTCTGTTCCTTCGGGAAGAGAGATAACGCCTGTAACGTCAGTTGTTCTGAAGTAGAACTGAGGACGGTAGTTGTTGAAGAAAGGAGTATGTCTACCACCTTCATCCTTGTTAAGAACGTAAACCTGACCCTTGAACTTTGTGTGGGGCTGGATTGAACCGGGCTTAGCAAGAACCTGACCTCTTTCGATTTCTGTTCTCTGAACACCACGAAGAAGACAACCGATGTTATCGCCTGCTTCTGCATAGTCAAGAATCTTTCTGAACATTTCGATACCTGTGCAAACAACTTTTCTCTTTTCGTCAGTAAGACCAACGATTTCAACTTCTGCACCTGTGTTGAGCTGACCTCTTTCAACTCTACCTGTAGCAACAGTACCACGACCTGTGATTGTGAAAACGTCTTCAACAGGCATAAGGAATGCAAGGTCTGCAGTTCTTTCGGGAGTGGGAATGTAGCTGTCAACAGCAGCCATAAGCTCGTTGATGCAAGCTACTTCGGGAGCGTTTGCATCAGCACCTGCATATTCAAGAGCCTTAAGAGCAGAACCCTTGATGATGGGTGTGTCGTCGCCGGGGAATTCATACTCGGAAAGAGTTTCTCTGATTTCCATTTCAACGAGTTCAAGAAGCTCTTCGTCGTCAACCTGATCGCACTTGTTCATGAAAACAACGATGTAGGGAACGCCAACCTGACGAGCAAGAAGGAGATGTTCCTTTGTCTGTGCCATGGGGCCGTCTGTTGCAGCGATAACAAGGATAGCACCGTCCATCTGTGCAGCACCTGTGATCATGTTCTTGATATAGTCAGCGTGGCCGGGGCAGTCAACGTGTGCATAGTGACGAGTTGCTGTCTCGTATTCAACGTGAGCAGTATTGATCGTGATACCACGAGCTCTCTCTTCGGGAGCCTTGTCGATGTTTGCATAGTCTGTGAACTCTGCACCACCCTGCATAGCGAGGGTCTTTGTGATAGCAGCTGTAAGAGTTGTCTTACCGTGGTCAACGTGACCGATAGTACCAATGTTTACATGGGGCTTGGTTCTTTCAAATTTAGCTTTTGCCATGAGAAATTAACCTCCTGATATAATTTGATATAAATCAATTGCTTTTGTATTGTAGCAAACTTCTTGCAAAAAAGCAAGTGTTTACTGTGAATTAATAAAAATTATCTTATTTCTTGCAAATGCCTTCTGCAATATTCTTGGGAACCTGAGCATAGTGGCTGGGTTCCATTACATACTGACCTCTACCCTGTGTCTTGGAACGAAGGTCTGTAGCATAACCGAACATTGATGAAAGGGGTACATCTGCATTAACCTGAGTTGCACCGTTACGAACTTCCTGATCACGGATCATACCGCGGCGGGAGTTGATATCACCGATAACTGTTCCGAGATAATCATCGGGAACTGTAACAGCGATCTTCATAATGGGCTCCATAAGAACGGGAGCTGCCTTCTGCATAGCATCCTTGAAAGCCATTGAGCCTGCAAGCTTGAAAGCCATTTCAGAGGAGTCAACTTCGTGGTAGGATCCATCATAAAGTGTAACCTTTACGTCAACAACTGCATAGCCTGCGAGAACACCGTTTGAAAGTGCACCCTTGATACCTGCTTCAACTGCGGGGATGTATTCCTTGGGAACAGCACCGCCGACAACTTCGTTGCAGAATTCAAAGCCTTTTTCGGGGTTGGGTTCAATTCTGATCTTAACGTGACCGTACTGACCGTGACCGCCGGACTGACGAGCGAACTTTGTATCGGATTCAGCATTCTTTGTAATTGTTTCTCTGTATGCAACCTGAGGAGCACCAACATTAGCTTCTACCTTGAATTCACGGAGCATTCTGTCAACGATAATTTCAAGATGAAGCTCACCCATACCTGCGATAATGGTCTGGCCTGTTTCCTCATCGGTATAGAACTTGAAGGTAGGATCTTCTTCAGCAAGCTTCATAAGAGCAATACCCATCTTTTCCTGACCTGCTTTGGTCTTGGGTTCAACGGCTACTCTGATAACGGGCTCGGGGAATTCCATCTGTTCAAGTATAATAGGATGCTTTTCATCGCAAAGGGTGTCACCTGTGGTTGTATTCTTAACACCAACGATAGCACAGATATCACCGCAGTAGCACTGTTCAAGGTCAGCTCTGTGGTTAGCATGCATCTGAAGAATACGGCCGAGTCTTTCGTTCTTACCCTTTGTGGAGTTATAAGCGGAGGTACCGGATACTGCAATACCTGAATAAACTCTTGTGAAGCAGAGCTTACCAACGAAGGGGTCGGTAGCAATCTTGAAAGCAAGAGCTGCAAGAGGTGCATCATCTGATACTTCACGTTCAATTTCATCACCTGTGTCGGGGTCAATACCCTTTACGGAACCGACATCAAGGGGTGAAGGCATATAATCAACAACTGCGTCGAGAAGCTTCTGAACACCACGGTTACGATATGATGTACCGCATACAACGGGAACCATTTCGTTTGCAAGTGTTGCTTTTCTGATGCAATCCTTGATTTCCTGAACATCGAGGTCTCCTGTTTCGAAATACTTCTCCATAAGAGCTTCGTCCTGTTCAGCTACATGTTCGAGGAGTTCGAGACGATACTGTTCTGCGAGCTCCATCATATCTTCGGGAATGTCAACAACTTCAGTCTTGAGACCTTCTTTGTCGTCATAAATGGTTGCATTCATTTCTACGAGGTCAATAATGCCCTTGAAATCAGCTTCTGCACCAATGGGGAGCTGAATCGGAACAGCATTACACTTAAGTCTGTCCTTCATCATATCAACAACATTGTAGAAGTTTGCACCCATAATGTCCATCTTGTTGACATATACCATTCTGGGAACACGGTACTTATCAGCCTGACGCCAAACTGTTTCAGACTGAGGCTCAACACCACCCTTTGCACAGAGAACCGTAACGGAACCGTCAAGAACTCTGAGTGAACGCTCAACTTCAACTGTGAAGTCAACGTGACCGGGAGTGTCGATAATATTAACGCGGTGACCCTTCCAGAAGCATGTTGTAGCAGCAGAAGTAATTGTAATACCTCTTTCCTGCTCCTGTGCCATCCAGTCCATTGTTGCTGCACCGTCATGTGTTTCACCAAGCTTGTGGTTAATACCGGTGTAGAAAAGGATTCTTTCTGTGGTAGTGGTCTTACCGGCGTCGATATGAGCCATGATACCGATATTTCTTGTTAATTCAAGTGATACCTGTCTAGGCATAATGTCCTCCATAAAAATTCTACAAGATATAGTTTAATCCGGGTCTTATTACCAACGGAAATGGGAGAAAGCCTTGTTAGCTTCAGCCATCTTGTGAGTGTCTTCACGCTTCTTGAATGCGGAACCTGTTTCGTTAACTGCATCCATGATTTCGTTGGCAAGTCTTTCCTTCATGGTTCTCTCTCCACGGTTACGTGCATAGAGAGTGATCCATCTGAGACCGAGAGTCTGTCTTCTCTCGGGGCGAACCTCCATGGGTACCTGGTAGGTTGAACCACCTACACGGCGAGCCTTTACTTCGAGTAAGGGCATTACATTTTCCATAGCTGCCTCGAAAACTTCGAGGGGTTCTTTTCCTGTTTTTTCTCTGATGATGTCAAAAGCGTCGTATACAATTTTCTGTGCAACACCCTTTTTTCCATCATACATAACACTGTTAATGAGACGTGTTACGAGTTTTGAGTTGTAAAGCGGATCGGGCAAAACATCACGTTTTGCTATATTGCCTCTTCTTGGCACTTCGCTTCCCTCCTTCATAGTAATGATATCATAGGTACTCGAGTGACAAATTCCCGTTGCGCCAATGAAAGGTTTAATCACAGCCTCACGCTATATATATTAAACTTACATTGGTGAAATAATTCAACCTGCAAGAAGATTTTGTCCTGATCGATTTGAAAGCGGCTTATTTCTTAGCCTTTGCTTTCTTTGTGCCGTATTTTGAACGGCTCTGCATTCTGCCGTTAACGCCCTGAGCATCAAGTGTTCCGCGGACGATATGGTAACGTACACCGGGAAGGTCTTTAACTCTTCCGCCTCTTATAAGAACAACTGAGTGTTCCTGAAGATTGTGGCCGACACCGGGAATGTAAGCGGATACTTCAATACCGTTTGTAAGACGAACTCTGGCAAGCTTTCTGAGAGCGGAGTTAGGCTTCTTAGGTGTATCAGTCTTAACAACTGTACATACGCCTCTCTTCTGCGGAGAATTGTGGTCTGTCATAACATTCTTATGAGAGTTGAGACCTTTTCCGAGAGCGGGAGCCTTTGACTTCTTCTCAAGAGACTTTCTGCTGTTGCGAACAAGCTGATTAAAGGTTGGCAATCTTTTGTTCCTCCTTTATAGATTTTATATATCAAAAGGGAAAAATCTTGCGACTTTTCCCTTGATATCAAAAATATCATCGCACAGTTGGTAATTTTAACACTAAAAGTACCTCTTTGTCAACACCTTTTACAAAGATTTTGGCAAAAATTCGTTAAAAGTTACAAACTATACTATTATTCTTCAGCTTCGAAGCCATTTTTGGAAATTGTTACACCTGAATAACGCTTCATACCTGTACCTGAGGGAAGAAGTTTACCGATAATAACATTCTCCTTAAGACCTACAAGAGGATCTACCTTGCCCTTAATAGCCGCATCTGTAAGAACTCTTGTTGTTTCCTGGAAGGATGCTGCAGCAAGGAAGGATTCTGTAGCAAGAGATGCCTTTGTGATACCGAGAAGAACGGGTGTGTAGGAAGCAGGGATAAACTCTGTTCCGGCTGCTTCACATGCTGCCTTGGCAGCCTTGTTTGCTTTCTTAAATTCGCTCTTTTCGATGGTAGCACCTGAAAGAAGATTTGTAGAACCTATATCCTCTACCTTTACCTTACGCATCATCTGACGAACGATAACTTCGATATGCTTATCGTTAAGTTCAACGCCCTGTGCGCGGTAAGGAGCCTGTACTTCCTTTATAAGGTAATTATAAAGCTCGTTAACACCAAGGATATCAAGAACATCATGGGGATTTGCAGAGCCTTCTGTAAGCAGTGCACCCTTTTCAATCTGCTGACCTTCCTGAACAAGCTTTGTGCAACCGAAGGGAATCTTTTCTTCAACGGAAAGATTGTCATCAGTTGTGATAACGATGCTTTCTGTCACCTTCTTACCCTTTGTTACTGTCTTAAAGGAAACAGTACCTGTTGCTCTTGCGATGAATGCAACTGTCTTGGGCTTTCTTGCTTCAAAGAGTTCTTCAACTCGGGGAAGACCTCGTGTAATATCGGCTGTAGTAGCAACACCGCCGGTGTGGAACGTTCTCATTGTAAGCTGAGTACCGGGCTCACCGATAGACTGAGCAGCAACGACACCGACTGCTTCACCTGTGGATACGGGACGGCCTGTTGCAAGGTTTTTACCGTAGCACTTCTTACATACACCGTGAGTTGCTTCACAAGTGAGAAGTGAACGGATCTTTACATGTGTAAAGCCTGCAGCAACGATCTTCTTTGCATCGGCATTTGTAAGAATATGCTCATTATCCATAAGAAGTGTGCCGTCTGTGTTATAAAGAGGCTCAAAGAGGTATCTGCCTTCAAGTCTTTCAGTAAGGCTTTCAAGAAGGCTGTCCTTTTCACCGTAGATATCAAACACCTCAAAGCCCTCTGTGCATCCGCAGTCATCCTCAAGAACGATGATTTCCTGAGAAATATCAACAAGACGACGAGTAAGGTAACCTGAGTCAGCGGTACGAAGAGCTGTATCGGCAAGACCTTTACGGGCACCACGGGAGGAAATGAAGTATTCAAGCACATTAAGACCTTCACGGTAGTTAGCCTTGATGGGGATTTCGATGGTCTGACCTGATGTATTTGAAATAGGTCCTCGCATACCTGCAAGCTGGTTAAGCTGAGAGGCATTACCACGGGCACCGGAGCCGAGCATCATATGGATGGGGTTTGTATTGTCAAGGTTTGTGCTGATTTCTTCTGAAATCTTGTTTGTGCACTTTTCCCAGATGTTGATAACGGACTTATAACGTCTGTCTTCCGTGATATAACCACGGTTAAAGTACTGCATGATCTCGTCAACCTGCTTCTGAGCTTCTTCGAGATACTGTGCTTTCTTTTCGGGAATAACAGCATCGAAAACAGAAACCGTGATACCTGACTGTGTTGAATACTTATAACCCTGATTCTTTATCTTATCAAGAACATCGGCAGATACATTTGTTCCGTAAACCTCGATACACTTGTCGATTATCTTACCGAGCTGTTTCTTATCAACAACAAATTCAACCTCCTGCTGAACCATACTGTCGGGATCTGAGGGATCTCTCTTTACGAAGCCGAGGTTCTGAGGAACGGGTCTGTTGAAGATAACTCTGCCGAGGGTGGTGTTACAGAAGCCTGTGTACTGCTTGCCGTCAACTTCTGTTGTAACACGAAGCTTAATGGGAGCGTGAAGTCCGAGAACTCCGGCATCATAAGCCATTATTGCCTCATTTTCATCTTTATATACATTATGTGCACCGGGCTCGTCTTCTCTTACAAGAGTGAGATAATAAGAACCGAGAACCATATCCTGTGAGGGAACGGTTACAGGCTTACCGTCAGACGGCTTGAGAAGGTTATTTGATGCAAGCATAAGGAATCTTGCTTCTGCCTGTGCTTCAACTGAGAGGGGTACGTGAACAGCCATCTGGTCACCGTCGAAGTCAGCGTTGAAAGCGGTACATACAAGAGGATGAAGCTTGATAGCTCTGCCTTCAACAAGCACCGGCTCGAACGCCTGAATACCAAGGCGGTGAAGAGTAGGAGCACGGTTAAGCATAACAGGATGGTCCTTGATAACTGTTTCAAGAGCATCCCATACAACATGGTCAACTCTTTCAATAAGCTTCTTTGCCGCTTTAATGTTCTTTGCAACACCGATATCGCAAAGACGCTTCATTACAAAGGGCTTGAAGAGTTCAAGAGCCATTTCCTTAGGAAGACCGCACTGATATATCTTAAGTGTGGGACCTACAACGATAACGGAACGTCCGGAGAAGTCAACTCGCTTACCGAGAAGGTTCTGACGGAAACGACCCTGCTTACCCTTAAGCATATCGGAAAGGGACTTAAGAGGTCTGTTGTTGGGGCCTGTTACGGGTCTGCCTCTTCTGCCGTTATCAATAAGTGCGTCAACAGCCTCCTGAAGCATTCTCTTTTCGTTCTTAACGATAGATTCGGGAGAACCTAATTTAAGAAGAGTCTTAAGTCTTTCATTTCTGTTGATAACTCTTCTGTAAAGGTCATTAAGGTCGCTTGTTGCGAATCTTCCGCCGTCAAGCTGAACCATAGGACGAAGGTCGGGGGGAATAACGGGGATAACATCAAGAATCATCCATTCGGGACGGTTACCTGACTGACGGAAAGCCTCAACGACCTCAAGACGCTTGAGAACACGGAGCTTCTGCTGACCGTCAAGATCCTTGATTTCTTCCTTGAGCTCTTCTGCAAGCTTTTCAACATCTATCTCGGAGAGAAGAATCTTGATAGCCTCTGCACCCATCATAGCCTCGAATTCACCTGTAACATCACGGGTAAGACATTCCTGATATGTGTTTTCATCAATAATGTCGCCCTTGTTAAGATTACAGTCACCGGGACGTAATACTATATAATTGTCAAAGTATATAACTCTTTCAAGCTGACGGGGAGCAATGCCGAGCATAAGACCGATTCTTGAAGGAATTCCCTTGAAATACCAGATGTGAGATACGGGACAAGCAAGCTCTATACGTCCCATTCTCTCACGGCGTACCTTTGATTTTGTTACCTTAACGCCGCATCTGTCACAGACAGTTCCTTTATAATGCTGTCTCTTATATTTACCGCAATGACATTCCCAGTCCTTTACAGGTCCGAAAATAACCTCGCAGAAAAGACCGTCCTTTTCGGGCTTGAGAGTTCTGTAATTTATTGTTTCGGCTTTCTTTACTTCACCGAAAGACCATGATCTGATTTTTTCGGGTGAAGCAAGACCGATCTGAATAGATTCAAAATTTAATTTATTGTAATTGTCTTCTGTATACTTTTTAACAGTTACTGCACTTTCGCTCATCTAAACAGCCACTCCTTCTTATATTTATCGGAAATCTTGCTATTTTGTCTTAGTCTATATCGTTATCTGCACCGCTTACGATATTAAAGCCGTTTCTTTCGAACTCGTCTTCTGCATCTATGTCATAGGACATAAATTCGGACTTGTCAAATATATCATCATCAAGTTCGGAAGCATCAGCGAAATCATCATCTTCGCCGAAACCGCCCTCATCGGCAATATCCTCAACGGGAGTTTCGGGAATGCTGTCCGCTACGGGAGCATCGTCATCACAGTAATCCTGCTGAAGATCTATTTCAATACCGTCTTCGTCAAATACGGTGATATCAAGTGCAAGAGACTGTAATTCTCTTACGAGAACCTTGAAGCTTTCGGGAATACCGGGTCTCGGAACGGCTTCGCCCTTGACAATAGCTTCGTATGCCTTGACACGTCCTACGATATCGTCGGACTTGATTGTAAGAATTTCCTGAAGAGTATATGCTGCACCGTATGCTTCAAGTGCCCATACTTCCATTTCACCGAAACGCTGTCCGCCGAACTGTGCCTTACCGCCGAGAGGCTGCTGAGTAACAAGAGCATAAGGACCTGTTGAACGGGCATGAATCTTATCATCAACGAGATGATGCAGCTTCAGGTAATACATTATACCTACTGTAACGGGGTTATCAAACTTCTGACCTGTTCTTCCGTCATAAAGTGTTGCCTTACCGTCTTCACGGAGACCTGCAAGCTTAAGACATTCCTGAATATCGCTTTCGTGTGCACCGTCAAATACGGGAGTCATAATCTTCCATCCGAGCTCTCTGCAGGCACGGCCGAGGTGAACCTCAAGTACCTGTCCGATATTCATTCGGGAAGGAACGCCGAGGGGGTTAAGAACGATATCAAGAGGAGTACCGTCTTCAAGGAAGGGCATATCTTCCTGAGGAAGAATTCTTGAAACAACACCCTTATTACCGTGACGACCTGCCATCTTATCACCGACAGAGAGTTTTCTCTTCTGTGCAACATAGCAACGTACTATCTTGTTTACGCCGGGGTTAAGCTCACTGCTGTTTGCTCTTGTGTAAACTTCAACATTTACAACAATACCGTATGCACCGTGAGGTAATTTAAGAGAAGTATCCTTACATTCTCCGGACTTTTCACCGAAGATCGCACGGAGAAGTCTGTGTTCTGCATTAAGCTCCGTTTCACCCTTGGGTGTGATCTTACCTACAAGTATATCACCTGCACGCACCTCTGCACCTACACGAATGATACCCTGTTCGTCGAGGTCTTTAAGAGCGTCCTCCGAAACGTTGGGAATATCTCTTGTGATCTGCTCCGGTCCGAGCTTTGTTTCACGGGCTTCTATTTCATACTTTTCAATATGGATAGATGTATAAACATCATCACGAACGATTTTTTCGTTGATAAGAACGGCGTCTTCGTAGTTATAGCCTTCCCATGTCATAAATCCGACAAGGGCATTCTTACCCAGCGATATCTCACCGTCGCTTGTTGCGGGGCCGTCAGCAATAACATTGCCTTTTTCTATTCTTTCACCTACGCTTACGATAGGTCTCTGATTGATACACGTACCCTGATTGGAACGCATAAACTTGATAAGAGAATATACATCAACATAGCCTTCATCTGTGGTAACCTCAACGGAATCGGAGCTTACCTTTGTTACGGTACCGGTGCGTTCGCAAAGAACACATACACCTGAATCGCAGGCTGACTTATATTCCATACCTGTTCCGACGATGGGAGATTCTGTTTTGAGAAGCGGAACTGCCTGACGCTGCATGTTTGCACCCATAAGTGCACGGTTTGCGTCGTCGTTTTCAAGGAAAGGAATCATTGCTGTAGCAACGGAAACGACCATCTTGGGAGAGATATCCATAAAATCAACTTCGGATGCATCAACCTCAAGGAATTCGTCTCTGTAACGTACAATAACTCTCTTGTTTGCAAAGAAGCCGTCCTCTGTAAGAGGCTCATTTGCCTGTGCTACCTTGAAGCTGTCTTCAACATCGGCAGTCATATAGTGAACTTCGTCAAGCACCTTACCTGTTTCCTTATCAACTCTGCGGAAGGGTGCTTCAATGAAGCCGTACTTGTTGATTCTTGCGAATGTAGCAAGTGAGGAGATAAGACCGATATTGGGTCCTTCGGGAGATTCGATAGGACACATACGGCCGTAGTGTGTATAGTGAACGTCTCGAACTTCGAAGCCTGCACGGTCTCTTGAAAGACCGCCGGGACCGAGAGCTGAAAGACGGCGTTTATGAGTAAGCTCTGCAAGGGGGTTTACCTGATCCATAAACTGTGAAAGAGGTGATGAACCGAAAAATTCCTTGATAACGGAAGTAACGGATTTGATGTTGATAAGAGATGCGATCGTTGCAGGCTCTTTTCTTAAGGACATCTTCTCACGGACTACTCTTTCAAGTCTTGAGAAACCGATTCTGAACTGGTTCTGGAGAAGCTCACCTACAGAACGAATACGGCGGTTTCCGAGATGGTCGATATCATCAACATAGCCTATGCCGCTTGCAAGACAGTTGAGATAGTTGATGGAAGCGAAAATATCATCAACGGTGATGTGCTTGGGAATAAGCTCATCACATCTGTCAGAAAGCTCTTTTGCAAGTTCTTCCTTGTCTGTAATATCCTTATCGAGGATATCCTTAAGCACGCTGTAGCATACCTTTTCGTTGATGCCGAGCTCGTCGAGCTCTTCTGCAGTAAACTGGGGGAAGAATTCGTAAGGCTCTACCATACCGTTGGAGATAACCTTTACAGGCTGACCGTCGGCATAAACTTCAACGATGCTGACACCTGCCTGTTCGATCTGAAGAGCGATCTCCTTTGTAACAAGAGTGCCCTCTTCAAACACTTCACCGTCATCGGTCATAACTGTCTTTGCAAGAACCTGATCGGTGATTCTGTCGGAAATAGCAAGCTTCTTGTTATATTTATATCTGCCGACTCTTGAAAGGTCATAACGCCTGTCGTCAAAGAAAAGACCTTCAAGGTGTGACTTTGCAGAATCTATCGTGGGAGGTTCACCGGGACGAAGCTTTTTATAAACCTCGATAAGAGCTTCTGCCGAGTTCTTTGTGGTATCCTTTGCAAGAGTTGCCATAATTCTTGCATCTTCACCGAAGAAATCAATGATTTCAGAATTTGAGTCAAGTCCCAAGGCTCTGATAAAGGTCGTAATGGGAAGCTTTCTGTTCTTGTCGATTCTTACACTGAAAACATCGTTTGCATCAGTTTCATATTCAAGCCATGCACCGCGGTTGGGGATAATGGTTGAAGTGATATCAAAAGCTGTTTTGCTTGCTTTATCGAAATATATACCGGGGGAACGAACAAGCTGAGAAATAATAACACGCTCGGCACCGTTAATAACAAAAGTACCGCTTTCGGTCATCTTGGGAAGATCACCCATATAGATTTCATCTTCGATAAATTCCTCTTCCTCGCCGTTTGCGGCTTTCTTGGAAAGACGGACTCTTACTTTAAGACTGTCCGCATATGTTGCATCTCTTTCCTTACAGTCCTTGACCGTATAATTACGTTCGGGATTAAGGGGGTCCTTGGGCTCAAGATGGGCATCGATGAATTCAAGCACAAGATCACTCGAAAACTCTGTTATACCGCCGATATCATTGAACACCTCTTTAAGACCGACATCGAGAAACCACTTGTATGAATTCTTCTGTACCTCGATCAAATTAGGCATCTCCATAACCTCGTTGATCTTAGCGAAGCTCATTCTGGTATTCTTACCAAGCTTAACAGGTTTCACATTAGGCATGCAATCCAACTCCGTTCTTTGTAACTTATTTCAAAACAACAAAATGAAGAATGTGTCTGTCCTTATAAGTACACGCTTAATATAATATTAAGAGAGCGTACAAAAGGATATTCACATCCATAATAATGCATTTTAGTATATTACATCAAAAGTTTTCCAATGTCAATAGAGAATTTTAAATTGTGTGCGATTATTTTATAATTTTTCAAAAAATAAATATTATATCGTCTGATTTAGTTTTTCTGTCTGCATTTTCCCTCCCCCGTTTTCATATAACTTAAGTGACACACTTTTATGGGAGGAATAGCTTCTTGAATACATATTCTGAAGAAAGAGCCGTAGAGCTCGGCGAATATATCGTAAAGAACAAAGCTACGGTTCGTGCCGCCGCAGAGATTTTCGGAGTTTCAAAATCAACCGTCCATATGGATGTCACGGGAAGGCTGAGGCATGTGGACCCGCATTTATACAACCGTGTACGGGAAGTTCTTGAAATCAATAAAGCACAGCGTCATATCAGAGGAGGACTCGCAACAAAAGAAAAGTATCTGAAGGAGAAAGTAAAAGCGAAATAATTGACAGGAACAAAAAAGAGGAGTATAATTAACTGAACAAAACCGTTGGGGGAAGCTTATGCTGTTCGGAAAAAAGAAAAAAGACAAGAAGAAAAAAATACCTACTGAACGCTTTCTTTCACTGAAAGCTAATGATGTGCCTGTAGAAGCAATAAATTTTTCACTTACAAAAAATGAGGACGGCTCACCCCGCCTTGAAATAAGGACGAGAGATGTATGTGAAGCTCTTCACTATGAGCATATTGATTTTGAGCTTAAAACCTCGATGAAAATGCTTAAGGTCGGTGCTGATTTCAAGGAGGCTATGAATGAGAAAAGCTTCAAGGTTTATGTGTTTGATGTGAACGATTACAGTCAGTTTTATATTTAATCAACAAAACTGCAGCTTTTGTATTTTTCATTTCGTAAATTTTATTGTGCGATTCTTACGAAATATTCTATCAAAATATAGAAATTCTACCCAAAGAGAATATGATTTCTCTTTGGGTAGTTTTGTTTTTAGCGTATTTTAAGGTTATTCCAGTTCAAATGCACCTGTGTAGAGTTTATAGTAGGTTCCCCTCTGTGCGATAAGCTCATCGTGGTCACCGCGTTCAATAATTCTTCCGTGGTCAAGCACCATAATTGCATCGGAATTTCTTACCGTTGAAAGGCGGTGAGCGATAACAAATACCGTTCTGTCTTTCATAAGAGCATCCATACCGCGCTGAACAAGCAGCTCTGTTCTTGTATCTATTGAGGATGTGGCTTCATCCATTATCATAACAGGAGGGTCGGCAACGGCAGCACGGGCAATTGAAAGAAGCTGACGCTGTCCCTGTGAAAGATTTGCACCGTTGGAGGAAAGCTTCGTATTGTAACCGTCGGGAAGTCTTGTTATGAAGTCATGGGCGTTTGCAAGCTTTGCGGCATTGATACATTCTTCATCAGTAGCATCAAGCTTTCCGTAACGGATATTATCCATAACCGTTCCCGTGAAAAGATTGGTATCCTGTAAAACTATACCGAGACTTCGTCTTAAATCGGCTTTCTTAATTTTATTGATATTTATTCCGTCATATCTTATCTTTCCGTCTGCAATGTCATAAAAACGGTTGATAAGATTGGTAATAGTGGTTTTACCTGCACCCGTAGCACCTACAAAGGCAACCTTCTGCCCCGGCTTTGCATAAAGAGATACATCGCGTAAAACAGGCTTGCCCTCTTCATATTCAAAATCAACACCGTCAAGCACAACATCGCCCTTAAGCTCGGTATAGGTAACACTGCCGTCGGCTGAATGAGGATGCTTCCAAGCCCAATGTCCTGTATGCTCTTCACATTCCGTTATAACACCGTTTTCAATTTTTGCATTTACTAAAGTCACATAACCGTCATCGGTTTCCTTTTCACTGTCTATCAGGGAAAATATTCTTCCGGCACCCGCCATAGCCATAGCGATTGAATTTATCTGCTGAGATGCCTGATTGACACTTCCCGTAAACTGCTTTGTCATACCGAGATATGAAGCCACAACGGAAATTGCAAGGGGTGCCGCAATGCTTCCGACAGTCACGATATTCTGAATTGAGATATTCGGTATCTTTCCGTCAGAAACAATCAATACTCCGCCCACAAAAGCAGTAACAACATAAAGAATATTACCGATATTATTCATTATGGGGCCGAATACATTGCCGAAGATATTTGCTCTTTCTACATTTCTGAAAAGCTCTTCGTTTACCTTATCAAAATCTTCCTTTGAAGCTTCCTCGTGACAGAACACCTTAACGACCTTCTGTCCGTTCATCATTTCTTCAGCAAAGCCTTCCATTTTACCCACAGCCTTTTGCTGCTGCATAAAGTACTTTGCAGAGTTTCCGCCCACGAATTTCGTTACCCTGAACATAGCGAAAACGCCGACTATAACGACAACCATAAGTGAAACACTGAAATACAGCATAACGCAGATAAGGAAAATAAGAGTTATGACAGAAGAAATGATACTTGGTATACCCTGAGATATAAGCTGACGCAGAGTATCAATATCGTTTGTATAATAGCTCATTATATCGCCGTGATTGTTTGCATCGAAAAATTTAACGGGCAGATCCTGCATCTTTTCAAACATTCTCTTACGCATCTTATCGAGAAAGCCCTGTGTTGCGATAGCAACAAGCTGTTGCTGAAGAGTTGATGCGGCAAGTCCCACAAGATAAATACATACCATCGTTCCCAGTGCCGCAAAAACATCGGGAGCAACACTCTTCCATGCTTCTTCAAAAGAAACGCTTTTTGCGATATCAAGTCCCTCTATTATAATGGAAGTAATATTTTCTATATATATAGCAGGCATAACACCGACAACTGCACTGACAATGATACATACCGCAATCAGAATTATATGCACGGGGTAGTCGTGTATAAGAAGCTTTAAAAGTCTTCCCATTACTTTCGGATCCACACCCTTAGCCGGAGGCCCGCCTGCACCCTTAGGGGGCATTTTTCCCATCTTATTCACTGTCATCACCTGCCTTACACTGAATTTCATATGCCTCTTTATATATTTCGTTGTTTTTCACAAGCTCATCGTGAGTTCCCATACCGTCAATGACACCGTTATTCATAACGATTATCTTGTCGGCATCCTGCACAGAGGATATTCTCTGTGCGATAATTATTTTTGTAGTACCGGGAATTTCTTCACGGAATGCTTTTCTTATAAGTGCATCGGTCTTTGTATCAACTGCCGATGTGGAGTCATCGAGAATAAGTATTTTCGGTTTTTTCAAAAGTGCTCTTGCAATACAAAGACGCTGCTTCTGACCGCCCGAAACATTGGCACCTCCCTGCTCGATAAATGTATCGTATTTATCGGGGAAGCTTTCTATAAATTCCTTTGCCTGTGCAAGTTCACAGATTCTCTCTATTTCCTCATCCGTGGCATCCGGATCACCCCAACGGAGATTCTCTTTTATTGTTCCCGAGAAAAGCACATTTTTCTGTAAAACGACGGATACCTCATCACGAAGTGCTTTAAGATTATAGTCTCTGACATCAGCACCGCCCACCTTAACACAGCCTTCCGTCACATCGTAAAGACGGGATATAAGCTGAATAAGAGTGGTTTTCGATGAACCGGTAGAACCGATGATTCCGACTGTTTCACCTGCTTCTATATGAAGATCTATATCGGAAAGTGCGAAGTTACCTGCAGATGCCGAATATTTGAAGCTGACATTCTCAAAATCAATGCTTCCGTCTTTAACTTCTGTGAGAGCATTATCCTTTTCCGTGATATCGGGCATCTCGGTAAGAACCTCTGTGATTCTCTTTGTTGATGCCACAGCCATGGTTATCATAACAAATATCATAGAAAGCATCATAAGAGACATAAGTACCTGCATTGAGTATGTCAGCATACTTGAAAGAGTTCCCACATCAAGATATGTTCCGCCTGAGGATACAACGAGCTTTGCGGTAAAGAAGGATATAAGAATCATTGAAACATACATTGCAAACTGCATAAGAGGGCCGTTCATAACAATGATTCTTTCAACAAAAGTAAAATCGTTTCTTATATCCTCTGATGCGGCGGCAAACTTTTTCTTTTCATACTCCTCTCTTACGAAGCTTTTTACAACACGCATACCCTTGATGTTTTCCTGTACGGAGTTATTGAGCTTGTCATACTTTTTGAAGACGGCTCTGAAAAGAGGAAGTGCCTTAAGACCGATAGCAAGAAGACCTATTGCAAGGGCAGGAGCAATAAAAACAAATATAAGACTGAGCTTCTTACCCACAACTGCTGACATAACGGTGGCAAAAATGAGCATAAGAGGAGCTCTTACGGCAGTTCTTATTATCATCATAAACGCCATCTGCACATTACTTATATCAGTAGTAAGTCGAGTTACAAGAGAAGATGTGCTGAAACGGTCGATATTTGAAAAGGAAAAATCCTGTATCTTGTAAAAAATATCGTGCCTGAGATTTTTTGCAAAGCCTGCAGATGCCGTAGCCGCAGTTTTACCCGCAAGTGCACCGAAAGCCAGTGAAGTAAATGCCATAAGAACAAGCAGAAGACCGTACTTTATAATATCGGTCATTTCACAGCCTGCATTTATGGAGTTGATAAGTTTTGCCGTAATAACGGGAATTATGCATTCACAGACTACTTCACCTATCATCAGAACAGGTGTGAGAATTGTCTGCTTTTTATATTCCCTGATACAGCTTATTAACCTTTTAAGCATTTTCTTTCCTCCTTGAAAGTTATCTGAGTTTAATATTTACATTTTGAAGCAAACGGACAATGAAGCTTATGAGAAGCCTTTTTTCTTCATCGGAGAAGCCTTCAACCAACTGAGCTTCATAAAGCTCAATATGTCTCTTCATTTCATCCTCAACACATTTTGCTTTATCCGTTATAACGATATTGCGGTATCGCCTGTCATTTTCGTCGGCATAACAGTTTATAAAGCCCTTAGCTTCAAGACGGGATATAATTCCCGAAACCGTCGCATGAGTCAGCTCGAACTGCTTTTCAATATCCCTGTGGCAGATATTTTCCCCCTGATGCTTTGCTATATAGTGAAGCACAAAAAGCTGTGCAGGAGTAAGTCCCATACTGTTTGCCTTTTCCGTATGAAGCTGTTCAAATTCTTTATTGAGAAGTTTTATAAGCGGTCCGATATGATGTATTTCAGCCACAGCTATCCTCCTTCTTCAGAAATATGTCGCACGCTACATATTACCACAAAAAATGTTTTCGCACAATAGGTAAATCAAACATTTTTGTGCGAAAACAAAACTTTATTTTTAATGCATACCGGAATACGGGGGCTGCTGTTTATATTCAATAAAAACACGCACATTGAATTTCTGCCCGCATTTGGGACACTTTGTAATATGCTTGCCCTTGATTCTCTTAAGTCTTAATTTAGCCGAGCATTTGGGACATTTTTTATAGATATAATTTTTATCCCTTATGCTTTTGGTTTTTTCATCAAAAAACGGAATGACCTTGTTCCTTATTCTCAAATACTTTTCATTTTCAAGAGTTCTTTTATAGGTATTTCTTGATAAAATTCTGAAAAAAGCAAAAACGTAGAAAAAGGTATTAAGAAAAGAGCATACATAATAAGGTATATAAGTGGGGAGAAAACGCAAAAACATACAAAGCACGGCAAAAACAAGACCTGCAGTCATAAGAAAGTGTCCCAACTGATCGAAGCCGTAACGCCCGTACATAAAACGCATTATTTTATTTCTGAAATTATCCATAGCTTATCCTTTCTTTAACAGCAGAAGAAATACGGCAAATATCCGCTTCCTCCGCCGCACAGCATACAAAGAAAATCTGCAATACAACACCAAAGACACATACTCGAAAAACGGAATCTCGGTCTGCCGTAAGATTCACTTGCTTCATAATAAGTCTTTCCTGCCCCCGAAAGCTTATTATAGAGCTCTTCATAATCAGCATTATACGGCTCTTTTTCATATGCGATCTTAGCACTTTCAAGAGCTGCCATACGCTGACCGACACCGTAGTTTGCAATTGCATTAAAATAATACCAACGGGCATTTCTTGTTCCGATAAAAGACAGAAGAGACAACGCCTCATAATATCTTCCGTTATTGAGAAGCACTCTTACCGATTCCATTTTTGACGCATCATCCGATGAATATGCATTTCCTGACGAATAGGCACCGCCGTAGCTATAAGCTCTGCCGTATGAAGAAGAGGTGCCTCCCCGTTCGGGCTTATAACCGTTTTTGATTTTATCGTAAGCGGCATTTATCTCGCTCATTTTTTCAGCGGCGGCAGCATCTCCCGGATTCAAATCGGGATGATATTTTTTTGCAAGCCTCCTGTAGGCTTTTGTAACCTCATCATCTGAAGCTCCGGGAGAAACCCCGAGAATTTTATAAGGGTCGTTACTCACTTATTTTTTCCTTTCATTTGGGAATTGTATCTTGTCCACACTCCCGAAAAAAGTATATTTTCAATTATATCATTATCCTGTTTTACGGGTAAGGCTTTATATTTCTCCACACATTCAGCCATTATCATTTCCAATATTGCATCGGTATCCTTAAAAGAATATCGGATAAGAGGATTATACTTTTTTCTTTTGATATCATTCTTCAAGTCAACTGCAGCATCTAAAACAAAAATATACTTACCGAGAGCGTATCCGAAATCGTAAAGATATGATTTGTATGCAGTATCCTCAAAAGAAAATACATTTCCGAGAAGCCGTCCGAAAACATCAGCGGGAATATCCGGAATCAGCACATCAGCTTTTTCGATTTTTTCAAGCTCATCAAGACAGCTTACTATCACTTCACATTTTTCGGGATATTTATTTCTGATCTTTTCTGTTTCTTCACCGAAAAGCTTTGCCTTAAGAGATGCTGATACCGAGCCGTCATCCTTTTTATCGTCAAGATATTTGTAGTATGCAAGGGCAATATTCATATCGGCGGCATATTCTGTATAACGGTTTACAAGATACATTCTCTTCTTTGAGGGATGCACGGGGCATCTTCCGTTATATTCCTTATATTCTTCCCCGCTTACGGCAGAAAGTACGATTGCAAGAAATGCAAGGTCATAAGTAAGACACATACGGTAGCGAAAGCCTCTTTCTCTTCCGAGATTTTCACACACTCCGCAGTAAACTGCCTTATAGCGTTTTCTTTGCTCTTCAGTCAGCTTTTCAGGATTAGCCACAATAAAACCGAACATACCTTTTCACCCCGCACTACAATCAATTATATTTGTGTCACTTAAAATTATCTTTAATTTTACCATATTTCACCAATAATATGCAATACTTTTAATATATGCAAAAAAACCTTGCTTTTTTCGTATTTTACTGTATAATTATAATGTTAAAAAAATAACGGAGGTTGAAAAATAATGTTAGTATCAGCAAAAGAAATGCTCAATAAAGCAAAAGCAGGCAAGTATGCAGTAGGCCAGTTCAACATCAACAATCTTGAATGGACAAAAGCAGTTCTCCTTACAGCACAGGAATGTAACTCCCCTGTTATCCTCGGTGTTTCCGAAGGGGCAGGCAAATATATGTGCGGTTATAACACCATCGTTGGTATGGTTAACGGTATGATCGAAACTCTCGGCATCACAGTTCCCGTTGCTCTTCATCTTGACCACGGCTCATACGACGGTGCATATGCAGCTATGAATGCAGGCTTCTCATCCGTAATGTTCGACGGCTCTCATTATGCTATCGACGAAAATATCGCAAAGACAAAGCAGATCATCGCTGACGCTGAAGCAAAGGGTGTATCCGTAGAAGCAGAAGTAGGTGCTATCGGCGGTGAAGAAGACGGCGTTGTAGGCAGCGGTGAGGTTGCAGATCCTATGGAGTGCAAGATGATTGCAGACCTCGGTGTTACAATGCTTGCAGCAGGTATCGGTAACATTCACGGCAAGTATCCCGAAAACTGGGCAGGTCTTAACTTTGATGTACTTGCAAAGATTCAGGAACAGACAGGCACAATGCCCCTCGTTCTTCACGGCGGTACAGGTATCCCCGAGGAAATGATCAAGAAGGCTATTTCTCTCGGCGTTTCCAAAATTAATGTTAACACAGAATGTCAGCTTACCTTCGCAGCAGCAACAAGAAAGTATGTTGAAGAGGGCAAGGATCTTCAGGGTAAGGGCTTCGACCCCAGAAAGCTTCTC
>CAYTRD010000039.1:0-20265 GCA_964440255.1 uncultured Ruminococcus sp.
TAGCTTTTTCCTCCTTAATAACAGCTTTTTTTATCTTTCGGTCGTGCTTTGACGAATTGATATTTTTAAGATTAATTCTTAATGCATTTGACACCACAAGAAAGCTTGAAACACTCATAGCGGCAGCACCGAACATAGGATTCATACTCCAGCCGAGAACACCGATAAAAGCACCTGCCGCAAGAGGTATTCCTATAATGTTATATCCGAATGCCCAGAAAAGATTTTCATATATATTGGTGAGCACCGTTCTTCCGAGTCTTACGGCTCTTACGGCATCAGAAAGAGAGCTTTTTATAAGAACCACATCGGCAGCATCTATTGCAACATCCGTGCCTGCTCCTATTGCTATTCCCACGTCAGCCTTTGTAAGTGCGGGAGCATCGTTTATGCCGTCACCAACCATAGCAGTAAGTCCGTTTTTCTGTAATGATGAAATGACAGTCTGCTTTCCGTCGGGAAGCACACCTGCTATGACCTTGTCAACACCTGCCTGCTTTCCTATCGCCTCGGCAGTTATCCTGTTATCTCCCGTAAGCATTACAACATAAAGCCCCATATTTTTCATTTCCTCTATGGCTTTTCGGGAATCCTCTCTTATGGTATCTGCAACTGCAATTATTCCCTTATACATACCGTCAGCAATAAACAACAGCGGGGTTTTACCCTCCGAGGCTAACCTTTCGACAGTTTTCTTTGCCTCCTCCGACAATGCACAATGCTTTGATATATATGAAAAGCTGCCACCCTCCAAATTGCCGTATGATGATAATGCCCTAAGACCGTTACCGGGAAGCACCTCAAAATCTGTCACAGCTTCCCTCTCACTGCCCATTTCCCGTGCCTTTTCGCAAACTGCTTTTCCGAGAGGATGCTCACTGCCGTATTCAAGTGAATATGCAAGCTTCATAAGTGTTTCTTTATCAGTATCAACAGACGGAATAATATCAGTGACCGAGGGCTCACCCTTTGTTACCGTTCCTGTTTTATCAAGAGCTATAATTTTTATTTTTCCGATATTTTCAAGGCTTGCTGCTGTTTTGAAAAGTATTCCGTTTTTCGCCCCCACACCGTTGCCTACCATAACGGCAACGGGAGTTGCAAGTCCAAGTGCACACGGACAGCTTATTACAAGCACAGAAATCCCTCTTGCAAGTGCAAAGCCTATGCTTTCACCGAGCAACAGCCAGATAATAACCGTGCTCACGGCAATAATAATTACAGCGGGCACAAATACTCCCGCCACCTTATCTGCAACCTTTGCAACGGGAGCTTTTGTTGAGGCGGCATCGCTTACCATTTTAATTATCCCCGAAAGCATTGTATTACTGCCCACACCTGTTGCCCGACATTCGAGAAGCCCCGAGCTGTTTATGGTGCCGGCATTAACCTTATCTCCCTGTGTCTTTTCAACGGGAACACTTTCCCCCGTAAGTGCTGATTCATCAACGGCACTCGTTCCCTTTGTAACAACACCGTCCACGGGTATGCTTTCCCCGGGACGCACGATAAAAGTATCACCTACTATAACCTCGGATACCTCAACGCTTACTTCCTCCCCGTTTCTTAATATAACTGCCGTATTGGGAGCAAGCTTCATAAGACTCTTCAAGGCATTGGTGGTCTTTCCTTTTGAATGTGCCTCAAGCATTTTACCCACGGTTATCAGAGTCAGTATCATTGCAGCAGATTCAAAATAGAATTCGTGCATACATTCGTATGCTTCTGTATGAAGCCCTGCAGAATCAAGATATGTCATTCTGAAAAGCATTACAAGAGAATACAAAAATGATATTCCCGAGCCCATGGCAACCAATGTGTCCATATTAGGAGCTTTATTTATAACACCCTTTATTCCGCTTATAAAAAATCTTTTGTTGAGCATCATAACGGCAAGAGTAAGAAGCATTTGCAGTATACCCTGTCCCGTGTGATTCCCCGAAAGAAATGACGGCACGGGAAAACCGAGCATCATATGCCCCATTGAAAAATACATTAAGACAACAAGCAAGACTACAGAAAGAATAAGCCTTATTTTAAGCTCCTTTTCTTCCCCGTTTTCACTCTTTTCGCTCTTTTCTTCGGTCTGTTTCTCACCTTTAACCGAAGCCTTGTAGCCCGCTTTTTCAACAGCCTTTATAATATCCTTTGAAGAAGCATCTCCCTCAACAGACATTGAATTTGTAAGAAGACTCACGGCACAAGATGTAACACCCGCAACACCGTTTACTGCTTTTTCAACTCTCGCACTGCAGGCGGCACAGGTCATTCCCGTTACATCAAACTGTTTCATATAATACTCCTTCCGTATTATTAGTTAGCATAAACTAACACAGTTGAATTATACCACAGCAAAAGATTATGTCAACAAAAAAATGAGAGCAAAGCTCAAACTTTGCTCTCACGGATTTTATTACTTACTGAAAAAGTCTTTCAATGGGATTGTAGCCGAGAGCGAAATACTTGAATGCCCATATAATGGGACTGAACTTAAAGAATATTGCGTCAACTACTGTTACAAGACCTCTTAAAAATGTTGAAATATCATGCGTTTCGGGCACTTCAACAGAAGTAAATTCTTCGCCCTCAACATTAAGAACCATAGGCTGAGCATAGCAGATTCCGTTGTCACCCGAAAGATAAAATCTTACATAAAGATAGGGTTCACTGAGAAGCTCATCATTGTGAAGATCAAGAGTAGCCTTACCGTCTTTAAGCTCCTCACGCTTGATAACATTACCGTTTGAAACCCAGGTGATAATATTTGCATCCTTACCTTCAACAGTAATAGTATCTGCGTCCTGATCAACTGTAATCCTTGTAACACCGGGTGTATTATCAAGCCAATACGCCTTTGTGTCATATACATCCTGTTCAACAAAACCGGGCATTTCTTCCATACCGTTGAGTTCAACACCGTTTGAATAGTGGGATATAGAGAAATAGTGTCCTTTTTCCTGACTCTCTCTGAATGCTTCAAGAGTAAATTCAGGCATCCATGTCATAGTGTATGCATCATTTACCGAATTTTCATCATGGGAATCGGCAAAAGTATTACCCCACGGAACAACACCGTTGGGAATGGTCTTCTGAAGGATCTGATCATAAAGGATTCTGTCACAGCGGGTGTGTGCATCTGTTGCTGAGTTTATCCCCATACCAAGGGAAGAGCCCTGATAATCAATGAAAAGTCTTGCAAATTTTGTGGGATAATAATCATCAACAAGCTGACCTACATAATTTTCGGAATCCTTATCTGTATAAACATATTCTCCTACATGGGAAAGATATGATATACCGCCGGCCTCCATGACTCCTTTTGAGGGAGTTTCATAGTCCCCGAAAACACCTGCAAGCCCCTGACCGTAATCGGAGAAATATCCTGTTAAGTGGCAGTCGGCAATGGGAGTAGCCATATTAAGCTCAATTCCCTTGGGAACATCAAGCATACCGTTTTCATGGGTTCTCGTAAGCGTGTAGCCATCCGCAGTCACATATGTTCTGTTTTCATTTGTTCCGTCAAGATATGCCTCATATTCATCCTGAGGAATGGGAATGATATCAGCCATATTTGTTCTGTCCTTCTTGATAAATCTCACAAGAGGAATAAGCTCAGGCTCATTATTCCAGCCCTGATTGATGGTGCCGTGATCCGTAAGTGCCACAATATCAAAGTTTGCCGCATAGTGAATTCTTACAAACTCATCAATTGTAAGGAATCCGTCAGAGGCATTTGTTTGACAGTGAAGCTGTGTTTTATACTCACCCCAGCTGTCCCAATCAATTTCCTCATAAGGATTGTCAATGATATAATTCTTTTCATTTGCCGTTACAAGAACGGGAGCCATTGTGAGCATAATGAGAAGAACTGAAAGAATAACCGAAAGTACTTTTTTGCTTTTTACTGAAAACTTTTTCATAACTTGCCTCCCCTGTTTAGTGCTTCCATTATATCAAATAAAAAAATTACAATCAATGTCAAAAATGTACAAAAAATATTGATTATATTTGTGGGTCAAAAACCGGCATAAGCTGAAGCTTGAACTGATTTATTCTGTGCAGATAATCAATTCTTTCTTTTGTTTTTTCGTCATCGATTTTACCTGTTCTTATATATCTGTCAAGAACGGCATAGGTAAAGCCGAGATTATCTTCATCAGTCTTGCCCTGAAGTCCGTCAATAGGCACTTTTTCAACCAAATCCGCAGGAAGTCCGAGCACTTTGCCTATCTCCTTAACTTCCTGTACCGTAAGTAAGCTCATAGGAGAAAAGTCCCCTGCCGCATCACCGTAGCGTGTGGAATATCCGACCCAGTCCTCGGAAAGATTGCAGGTATTTACAACTCTGCCGTTTACGCTCTGCGAAACTGCATAAAGAGTTGACATTCTGATACGGGGCGGAAGATTGGTATTACTCTGCACGGAAAGGTCAAGCACGGATGAAATACTGTTCTTTATTCCGTCAACGGCATCCTTGATATTGATTTCATAATGCTTTATTCCGAGATGGTTTACGAGCTTATATGCGGCTTCAATATCCGGCTGTTCACCGCAGGGCATAAGAACACCTATTACCCTGTCCTTTCCGAGAGCCTCAACACACAAAGCGGCGGCAACGGAGCTGTCCTTTCCGCCCGAAATACCAAGAACTGCATTACAGCCTTTTCCGTTCTTTTCAAAAAAATCTCTTATCCATAAAACGCAAGCGTCCTTAACTTTAACTGCATCAAACATATTATCAGCCTCCAACGGATTTATTTTATCATATCAACAAAGTAATTACAACAAATTGAAAAAATTTTTAACAGTTTATATATTGATTATTGTCTGAGATTCATATAAAATAATAACAAATCTTTAACAAAAAGGTATTTTATTATGAAATTTCAAGACACTTTAGCGAATGCAAAAACAACATTAAAGGACTGTACCTCTTTCGCAGTTAACGGCATAACAAACATATGCAAGCTATACGGTCCCCGTCCCTGCGGAGAAGAAAGTGAAAAAAAGGCACAGGAAGATATGCTCGAAGAATTAAAGGCATATTCAGATGAAGTAAAAAGAGAGACCTTTAAGGTAAATCCCGAGGCATTTATGTCATTTGTGCCCATAGCAGGCTCCTGCTGTATCGGAGCTTCTGCCATCAATCTTCTTGCCTCTCACAAGAAGCCCAAGGCAGCTCTCGGCTCTGTTGCTCTTTTAGGTGCAGGTGTTGCGGGACTTGTCGGGGAATTTCTTTTATACAAAAAAGTCTATGACCCGTTTTTCAAAGAAAAAGAGTCCGGCAATGTAATTGCAGTAAAAAAAGCAACGGGAGAAACAAAAAGAAGAATAATTCTTTCGGGACATACAGATTCTGCACCTGAATGGACTTATACCCGTTTATTAGGTTCTCACGGCTCATTCATTGTAGCAGGTCCCGCAATTGCAGGACTTCTTTATACCGGTGCGACGGCAGCAGTGACACTTACAAAGAAAAAAAGCCCCGTTGCGAAAAAGATGGCACTCGGTCAGGCTGCTTTCCTTCCCGCTTACGCTGCACTTTATAAATTTACAAACCACAAAAAATATGTTGAGGGTGCTATTGATAATCTCTCAGGCTGTTATATAGCCTCTGCTGTATTAAAATATCTTTCAGATAACAGCATTTCCTTTGAAAATACAGAAATTATTGCTATGCTTGCAGGCGGTGAAGAAGCCGGCATCAGAGGCTCAAAAGCATTCTTTGACGCTCATCCCGAATATCAGAATGACGGAGTAGAGACTGTTTTTATAAGCATTGATACCATCCGTGATGAAGAGTATACGATGATATACGAAAAAGATATGACCGGAATGGTAAAAAATGACAGGCGTGTATGTGAACTTTTGAAGCGTGCAGGTGAAAAATGCGGAATGAATATTCCGATAGGTGCCATTCCTATAGGGTCAACGGATGCCGCTGCCGCATCACAGAAAGGTATTCCCGCAGCATCCATTGTTGCTATGGACCCCGCACCTGCAAAATATTATCATACAAGATTTGATACTCCTGAGATTATTATTCCCGAATGTATTGAAAAAATATTGAACATTACTCTTGAAGCAGTTTTTGATTTTGACGAAAACGGAATAAACTGATAATACAGATACCGCTGATTTTTCAATCAGCGGTATCTCTTATGCCTTTTTGCATCTTTATTAACCTTTTCGATTACCATAACAACCACGGGAACAAGAGCTATCTGCAATATAATTCCCGGTACGGCATTTGTAAAAGCACCGGCAATAAATGCTGAAAAAGGGAATTTTGTCATATCGAATCCGAGAAGAACAAATTGCACAATCCCCCATACTATTCTTCCCGAAATCATTGAAATTACAAGGGATAAATATATATATCCTTTTTTCTTCGGAAGTATGTTATATAACAGTCCCGACACGGAGCCGTACACACAAAGCTCAAAAGCCATCGATACGGCATTCGGGAAAAGCACGGGCATACCGAGTGTCACAGAACGAAGCAGCGGTGCTGCAATGCCTACTGCAGCACCCCATGGAGCACCGCATACAAAACCGCATAAAAGCACAGGGATATGCATCGGACAAAGCATATTTCCTATCTGTTGTATCTGTCCCGTAAGAAAAGGAAGCACATAAGCGAGGGCTAAAAAAACAGAAGATAAGGCAAGATTTATAATATTGGAATGTCTTTTCATATTTATTTTCCTTCCGCAAAAACAAAAAAGGTGCAGTTAACCCTTCAGGGATAACGACACCTTCATAGTATCATAAAATAAAATTTCTTACAAATCGCATAAAGAACTTCTGTTCCCATACCGTTCTTCTTGAACGGCAGAGTTATTTTATCATATATAATAACAATTTTCAAGAATTTTCTTCAATAATTTCACCGATTTTATTGAGTGCATCCTCAATCAACTGAGAAACCGAAAGTCCGGGCACACCCGCAACAATATTTTCACACCTGTTGACAGGAATCAGAATTTTAACGGCATCGGAACTTCCTACGGTTTCTGCCATCCTCGGGGTTATCTCACCGAGCATTGAATTTGCGATAACAATTCCTATAGGGCCTACTATGACATCAGCCTTTTTCACAGCAACAAGAACAGGATTTTCGCCTGTAGCGGCTTTTTTTACACCCGCTTTCATCATAGAAGCAGTAGCTGTCGCATTTGTACCCACAGCAGTTATATCCGATTCAGGGAAACGCTCTATTGCTGATTTTATTATACTGCTTCCCAATTGTCCGCCCTGCCCGTCTATGACAAGAAGATTCATATTATCAGCCTTTCTTAAATAAGAGGATATTCAAATCTTGTATAATCACCAAAAACAAACTTGCCGGTAAGGAAATTTCTTGCTCTGAAAACTACCTTATTATCATATACTTCGCAAAGATATCCCACACCTGCATCGGTTATGCCGAAATTGTTTTCTTTTCTGTAGCCGGGAATACTTATTGAAATTACATTATTTTCTTTATTGAGAATCTCTTCAACATAGTCACAAACACCGCCGTGAAGATGTCCGTTTATGAAAAATACATTCTTATACTTTTCCATAACGGTTCTCACCTCATCATTCTGTTCACCCATATCACCTGTTTTCCATACTTCGGGAAGTCCGTGAGTGAAAGCAAACGGCTGATGACACATAACAAAGCAAGGCTTACCTTCGGCAGTTGCCTTTTTAAGCTCATCATCAAGGAACTTTATCTGCTCGGTAGAAATATAAGCCTTTTCAAGAACAGCTTTTTCGGTACAAATAATAATAAACTTATAGCCGTTCACATCATAGGCATAATATGTTTTCCCGTGAAGCTGAATACCCAGCATTTTTTCAATATTGGAATTAATTGTTTTTGATGAGGTGGGGAAGAAAAATCTTGCATCGTGGTTTCCCATGGTAACAAAAAGGCGAAGTCTATCCTTATACTTCAGAAAAACACGGAAAAATCTTTCATATTCTTTTTTCAGACCGTAATCGGCAATATCACCTGCAAGCAGAAGAGCATCTATCTTATCCTTGGAATTAAGCACATCAAGGAAGGCGTTTTCAAGATTCTTTTCAGCACTTTCCCTGTCAGGAAGATGTGTATCTGCAATTGAAGCAAATGCAAGCCTTACATTCTTGCTATCCTCTAAAATGATAGGCTCGTCCTCTGACAATTCGTAAATTACATCATATTTCGGATTCATAGCCCTGAACTGTTTTTCATATTTTGCCAAAAAAAACGGAAGCTTCATATTTTATCCCCCATACTGACTTTATTCTTATAATATATCACATAAAAAGATTTCAGGCAAGCTACTGAACAAAAAAAACCGTTTTCACTAACAAGAAAACGGCTTTTTCACCTTATTGGGAATTCCTTTCCTACAAGGCAAAAAGATTATATATCCCTCCGAACGGAAAGCAATCGGAGACAGACTATCCGAAAACGGTCGCCTGAGTCTCGGTGAATCCGTTTTCTTGTATTATTCAGCAAAAAGCTTTTCTGCAGCGGCAAGGTCATCGTGGTTATCAATTTCAAGCCATCTGCCGTCAAGAGGACAGGCTTCAAATTTAACTTCTGAAAGAATATCATTAAGAGCAACCTCGCTCCACTTTTTGAGCTCCTTCATATCCTCTATATATTCTGCACACTTATTAAAAAATGCTTTACCGCCTGTAGCCGAGAACTTATATACATCAATAGAACAGCCGAGTGCATCCTCTTCGGTAACAGTCTTTGCAATTTCGACAAGTCTTCCGTCTTTTTCAATGACCTTCATAGACTCTTCCATATATGTACCGATATCCGTAACGATTGCATTCTCGCCCTTAAAGGCAAGAAGTGACTTGATAACAGATGCATCAAAGAAAACATCTGCATTCATCATAAGAAATTCTTCTCCGTAAAATGTATCCTTGCCGAGATATGCGGAATACATATTATTTGTTGTTGCATAATCAACGGAATTGATTATTTTAATTTCGGAATATTTTTCTTTTACAGCCTTTTCAAGTATTTCAGCCTTATATCCGCTTACCACGGTAATATCGTTAATTCCGTTTTCAAGAAGATTTTCTATCTGCTTGATAAGAATAGCCTTTCCGTTAACGGGAACAAGAGATTTAGGACAATTATCTGTAATCGGAGCAAGTCGGGAACCGAAGCCTGCTGCAAGAATCAATGCTTTCATTTTTTATACCCCATTTTTTTATTTTTTCTTTTATGGATCAGAATAACGCATATGCGGAATATCAGAATTACAGCTTCCGTTATGCAGGTTGCAATACCTACTGTTTTTGCATCCATTGTACCGCTTATAAATAAAACAATAAGCTGAGCTGCGTGAATAACGGCACCGACAACAACAGAGATATTTGCATACCTTGCAAGCCCCATGGGACTTAATATCGGGAAGCCCAGAATATAATTCGGTAATGTTATTAATATAACGGGAATAAAAACACGGAATATTTCAGCGGATGCTCTGTACTCCTCGCCGAGGAACAATACGCAAAAAGGCTCTGCAAATATCCAGAGAATGACACATCCGATAAAAATAACCGGCATAAGAACCAGCATTATTTTCTTTACAAGACCGTAATTCTTATTCTTTACCATATAGGGATAGAGCGAATCGGCAATCGGAGAAAATGCACTTTTTGCCGTGGTCATAAGCTTTTCGGCACCCGTATAATATCCGAGCAAAGCACTTCCTTCAGGGAACCAGAAGCCTAAAATAAGTGTGTTCGCCGCACCGTAAACGGTTGAAGCGATACGGGAAACAAAGAAGCCTGCCGACCTTTTCATAGTTTCCCACACAAAAGACCACGATACCTTAACGAATCGCACTCCGAGATTACGGTAAACATCAAAATATGTCCAGATACAACTGCCGACCGCTCCCAGAGCATTAAGAAGCGGGATAACGAAGCTCTGACTTTTATCCTTAAGAAAAACGAATATGCAAACGGTAAAGAAGAGCTTTACTGCAACGGTTCTGTAAGTAATTGCCGACATTTTTTCGTTGCCGCGGTATAAAAAATCAGGGAGCAGCGAATTTATCATTGTAGCAAAAAAGAAAAGCTGGAACAAAAGAACATTCCCGTTGAATCTGTCGACACTTATGCAGAGAACTGACACTACGGCAAAGCACAGCAAACCGAGAATAATTTTGCACCACAGCACTGCAGATAAAATCTGCGATTGCTTTTCTTTGTTGTCTTTATTTTTTGCCACATCTTCGGTTGCCGATAATATAAAACCAAAATCAAGAACAAGCTGAATATATACAGAAAATGCCTGAGCAAAGCTGACAATACCGTAAACATCGGGAGAGAGTATTCTTGTCTGATACGGAACTGTGATAAGTCCGAACAGATAGTTGGAAAATGTCAGGATATAAAGCATCACCGTATTTTTCATTAATACAGATTTTTTATTTTCCATTTTTAATGTGCTGAATTATCCTTTCTGCAAGAATATCGGAAGCGTTGCCTTTTTCAAAGTAATTCATTCTTTCATTGAATTTCTTCAGTTCGGCATCATATTTTTCTTTATCGAATCTGCGTACAGCCTCAACAAATTCTTCATTAGTTTCGGCAAGAACGAACGGGAGCTCACGCATATCAAAATAAAGCTCTCTGTCTTTTTTATATTCCTCAATATCAGTGGCATAAAGAAATACTGTTTTACCGAGCATTCCGGCCTCAAACATAACGCTTGAATAGTCGCTGACAACGGCATCGCTGACGGGCAACAGTTCATAAAGGTCGGGATATTTTGTAACGTTGATTATTCTGTCATTATACTCAATAAAATCTGCCTTATCCGCTAAATTCGGATGAAGACGGACTGCAAACACCCACTTATCCCCCGTTTTACATTCAAGCTCATCAAGCACCTTTTCAAAATCTATCTTATAACAGTCGGTGCTGAGGTCTGCTCTGAAGGTAGGAACATACAGAATGACCTTTTTATCCCGCGGGAAGCCCGCTTCCTTTCTGATACGCACTGCTTCCTCCTCGGAAACAGAAAAAACGGAATCAAGACGGGGCGTTCCGCATTCAAGAACCTCACCGTCATACCAAAAGGAATTTTTTACTATATCTGTAAAATAATCACATCCGGAAATAATAATATCAACAATGGAAGAATCATATTTTGAATGTTCAATATATGTTTTTTCAAGAGTTCTTTCGGTATCCTTTTCAATTTTCTTTAAAGGAATACCGCCGTGCCAGAGCTGAATATAAAACTGCCCTTTGCGTTTTATTATTTCAGCACTCATTCGGCAGTTATTGACCCAAACGCTTGCCGTTGCCATTTCCTTATAAAATGCCAAAGACTGATATGTAACGGAGCGTATTCCCTCGGGAAGAGTTTTCTCAGTACCGTTTTTTGTTGCCCACACAATATCGGCATCGGGACACTTTTCAAGAAGCTTCAAGGCTACCGGCTTTCCGTTATCACCGAAGCCTCTGCCCGAAAAGTTGATAAAAACTACTTTATTCTTTTCAAGAGGTTTTCTCTGACAGAGCTTCATCCATAAACGAACACAGACTCTTTTGATAAGAATCAGCACTCTTGTCAGCATTTTATTTTTCAATAAAATTCTCTTTATCTTATCCAAGTATAACTCCCCATTCAAAACAGGCTTATTTCAGTTTATCAAAAAGATTGCTCTTTGAATTCTGCATCATAAAAAGCATCTTTGCAAGCATAAAATTGAGGAAAACGCTCTTCGTTGAAAATACAAGATTGCAGATAATTTCCTGTTTTCTTTGACCCTTGGCATATTTTATTGCTTCAAGACAGTTTTTATCCTTGAAAAGCTTTTTTATTACAGCTTTCTGCTGCTTTATGCTGAGTCCTGATTTTTCGTTGAAATTTTTGACAATACCCGAAATCACGTGTTTTATATGCATGGTGCAGATTATCTGTCGGAACTCTCCGTCAAGCATTCCGTAATTTTCCAGCAAGTCTTTCATTAAAGAGTATCGCTTGTCCATTATTTCAAAATATTCGGGAAGATATCTCTGAGTCAATGCTTCTTCGGAAAACTTGATATAATGATAAAAACAATCCTCCGTAAGTGCAAGTGAATCGATCTTATCAAAAACAGTGCAGTTAAACTGATAGTCCTCAATAAGCGTCTGATTTTCAAAGGCTACATTTATCTCATCAATAAACTCTTTTTTATAAAGCTTGTTCCATGTATAAGCAAAAAGTCTTTTTTGATCAAGCATTACGATCTTTTCGAGAATATCTTTTTTGTCCGTAACGGTAATAGCTTCACCGATACTGTCACACACACTCACACTAAGCCGTCCGCTTTCATCAAGAGAATCGTGAAAAGCACCGAAAACAATAACATCTGCACCTGAGGATGCTCCGAGAAGCTTTTCATATGCTTCGGCTTCTATCCAATCGTCTGCATCAATAAAGGTAAAATATTCACCTTTTACAACAGCCATACCGGAATTTCTTGCAGCACTGAGCCCCTCATTTTTTTCTTTATCAATAAAAACAATACGGGAATCTTTTTCTATATATTCTTCTATTATTTGTTTTGTGGAATCGGAGCTTCCGTCATTTACAATAATGATTTCTATATCTTTTCTTGTCTGTGCAAGGACACTGTCTATTGCAACAGACAATGTCTTTTCACCGTTATACACGGGAATAATAACCGACAATACAGGATTCATATTAATTCTCCTAAAACAATAAAAAACATTTGCATTATTCTTCCGTATCACCGTCAAGGTCAGCAGTAAGTCTTACGGCATATCCGAGACACGTAAAGAGAATAACAGTAGCACCTGAAAGAGTATAGAACAGGCAAGCTATAAACATACCGCAGGCTAAAAGGCTCAGCACGGCAGTCATAAGGATACCGACACCCTTTGCTTTTTCGGGCTTCTTATAACGCACGGCAACAGCATCCTTCGCACAAAGAAGCAAGAATACAAGAAGAACAAGAGTTCCCGTAATTCCGTTGCCCATCAATAATTCAATGAAGCTGTTATGAATAGAATAGCCTGTTGCGATACGAAGCTCGGGGTCAATTTCATTTGCTGCGGAATGATAGTTTCTGGGACCTACACCAAGGATGGGATATTCCTTGAATACAGATTTAAGTCCTTCCATCCACAGACTGAATCTGCCGTTGGATACATCGGATTTCACAACAACATCCTGTCGGTTGAGATTTTCAATAACATTCGATGTCGGTTCTTCTGTTGTTGCCTCTTCTGTTGTTGCCTCTTCTGTTGTTATTTCTTCCGTTGTTTCTTGTTCGCCTGTTTCCTCTTCCTCTGTAGTTGTTTCAATAACCTCTTCGGTTGTCGTTTCTTCGGCAGTAGTTTCTTCTTCACTGAACATTTCCTCTGTTACAAATGTTACAGCATAACGGACATAAGGTAAAACCGCCTTGGTCACAAGAACAGAACCGTAGCAGGCAGCTGTGCAGACAACTGCAAGAACCACAGCTAAAATTTCCTTCAGAATAAAATGAATTTCTTTCTTTCTGAACAGCAAAGCTGCATAATACCATGCACCCACTAAAACTGCCAGACAGAGGATCAGAAGCCCCATTCTGGAATTGGAAAGAACGATGTATAAATACTGGACAAAAACATTTATAATATGAAAAGCTTTTTCTGCTTTTTTCTTTGAAGTAAACAGAACAAAAAGGCTTACGCAGATAATTGCAATACTGGTAGCTGCTGCAAAATTGGGATCAACAAAAATACCCCAAAGACGCATAACAACAACTCCGCCGTGTTCACGGACGAAGCCCTGAACGATCTCTATGGTGTCCCCCCAGAGATATCTGTTTGCAGTATAAGTAATATCGGCAAAATACATAAATACGGATATAAGTGCCGCAACAAACCAGGCAGCAGATATGCCGTTTCCGATAACACGCATTTCCTTTTCAAGACCCTTACGGTCTTTTTTAAGACTTACCACAAATAAAAGACAGAACTGTATAAACAAATTAGCAAGTGCCTTGACATTCTCTATATAACCGTACTTAAAGCCCGCAACGGAGGAAATTACTGTAAGAACAGCAAAACCTGCGAGTACCCATATATATTTCGTTTTCCAAATGTTTCGGAAAATAAATACATCCCAGGCAACAAGCAATCCTGCAACACCGATAACGGCAAGATTCAATATATCACTCATAAGATACGGCTGAAGAGCCGTCACATTCTGTCTTGCAAGTGAATATAAGATTACGGTAATTATATATCCGATACGGATTTTTGAATATAATGATTCATTTTTCAAAAGCTTCAACATATAACACTCCAAAAATCTGTAAATACAAAATAACTGTAAATTATCGTCCTGCCTTAAGCTTTGCAAAAACCTTTACGAATTTTCTCTTTACAAAAGAAATAACAATACTTTCAAAGAAAACAGGAAATGCAATACCCCATTTTACGGGAATAAGCATTATCTTCATATAAGTTGAACGGGGCTTCGCATTTTCAAGGCTAATTTTCACGTTGGGATTTTTAAGCATTCTTTTGATTTCCTTAAGCTTTTTACCTACGGAAAGTGTGCAACCGGGATTTGCTACATTTTCAACACAGCCGATAAAACGCTCAATATATCTTCTTGCTGTAAATTCCCTGCTGTTTTCGTCGTCTATTCCCCACTCCTTGTAAAGATCAAGCATCCAGCCGTGCTCTTCTTCACGCTTATCGTACATTTCGGGGCGGTATTTTGCAGTTTCGCTCTCTGCTCTTGCCCTCATAAAGTGGTAATATTTTTTCGAGGAAACAACAACCCTTTCAACATCTCTTATAACACTTAAATTAAAGGGAAAATCATCCCAGAAGGTATCAGGGAATAATAATTCCTTTTCGTGAATATAGGAAGAAAGGAAGAGCTTGTTCCATGGAGTATAAAGAAGATTTGAGTCAAAAAGACGGTAAGCATTCATTCTGAAAGCTTCCTGTGTTTCAAACACCTCATCGGGCTGGAACTGCTCTTGTGTAACATATTCCGTATCGGAATAATATGTATCAATATAATAACCTGTTACAACATACTGTGCATCGTGCTTTTCCGCAAGATTATACATATCCTCAAGCATCGTGGGCTCTGCCCAGTCGTCGGAGTCCATAAAGTACATATATTTACCCGAAGCCTTCGGTATGGCAGCATTTCTTGCAGAGGGGGCACCGCCGTTTTCTTTATGAATTACCTTGATTCTCGGGTCTTTTTCAGCATATTCGTCACAGATTTTACCGCTGTTGTCCTTTGTACCGTCATCAACGGCAAAAAGCTCCCATTCCGTAAGTGTCTGTGCCTGTATGCTCTCTATTGCTTTCCCTACAAATTTTTCAACGCCGTAAACAGGCATTATAATCGAAATTTTTATATCTTCCATTTTTCCCCTGTGTCTTTCCTCTTTACATCATCCGAATACCGATTCTACCGTATCAAGTGCAGAAACGATAACCTTATCCATATCATAATACTTATATTCGGCAAGTCTTCCTCCGAATATAACATTCTTTTCATTTTCAGCAAGAGCCTTATAACCCAGAAAAAGCTCCTGATTTTTTTCATCATTAACGGGATAGTAAGCTTCCATCCCCTCTTGCCATGCTGCTGAATATTCCCTTGTTATTACGGTTTTTTCCTGTGTTCCGAATTCAAAGTGCTTATGCTCGATTATTCTTGTATAGGGAGTTTCCCTGTCTGTATAATTCACTACGGCAACACCCTGAAAATTTTCCTTATCAAGCACTTCTGTCTCAAAACGGAGACTTCTGTATTCAAGCTTTCCGAGCTTATAATCAAAGAAGGAATCTATCGTACCCGTATACACTATTTTTTCTGCAAGAGAATTGAACTTTTCTCTGTCGCTGTTATAGTCAACGCCCGTGATTACTTCCGTTCCGTCAAGAAGCTTATCAATAATGACATTATATCCGCCTATGGGAATTCCCTGATAAAGGTCATTGAAATAGTTATTATCGTAAGTATACCTTACAGGAAGTCTTTTTATGATAAATGAGGGCAGCTCTTTGCAATCTCTTCCCCACTGTTTTTCTGTATACCCCTTAACGAGCTTAAGATAAATATCTTCACCGACAAGGCTTATTGCCTGCTCTTCAAGATTTTTCGGTTCACCCTTGATTCTTGAGCTCTGCTCCTCTATTTTTGCCTTTGCTTCTTCGGGAGTCACAACACCCCAGAGCTTTGAAAATGTATTCATATTAAAGGGCATATTATAAATTTCACCCTTGTAGTTCGCAACAGGTGAATTTGTATAACGGTTAAATTCACATAAGGAATTTACATATTCCCATACCCTTTTATCGCTTGTATGAAAAATATGAGCACCGTATTTATGTACTGTCACTCCTTCAATATTTTCACAATGTATATTTCCGCCTGTATGTTCTCTTTTTTCGAGAACAAGGCATTTTTTTCCTCTTTTTTTAGCTTCATATGCAAAAACGGAACCGAAAAGTCCGCTTCCGACGATAAGATAATCGTACTGTTTATTTACCATATACAACACCTTAGATAAAGACGTAATTCCTGACGGAAATTTCGTTCATACTTCTTTCATTATAATTTCTGTACCTATAGACACAGCAAGATATTATAATGATTATATATTACTACAATAAAAACGCATTGTCAACAAAACAAGCCCATTATCTTCAAGAAAATATTTCTTTTTTGTTACCTTTATCAACATTTCGCTTATTTTCCGAACAAATTCAGCCTGTTTTGTTTTTTATTTTGCACAAAAAAAGTTACAAGCTTGAAATATTTTCTCATTATAGAAAGAAAATGACAGCCGTAAAACAAGGACGGCTGTCATATGTATTTTTTCTGTTTATTTGTCGTTCTGATAAAATGTGTAAAGCACGGCTGTATCGGTATTAAGATTATCAACATACCATGACATACCGATTTTTACAAGGGAAACTTCACATTCGGCGAGTGTATCTCCGTCGGCACCGCTTACCTTTACAAGAACCTTTGCAACACTTTCAACATCTTTAACATCAACCCCGTAGGTTGAAAGAATTTCAGTGTCGGCATTTATGTTATATCCGTCAACATAGCCCTCTTCAAAGCTTACAGCCTCACAGCTTATTCTGTAATCTTCACCGTAAAGCTTTTCATAGATACCCTCTGTTTTTTCGCTTAGCTGTACACCTGTATTTTCATCAAAAACATCTTCAGTGCCCGTAAGAGTTTTTCCGTATGATGATACATTCGCCTCAAATGCGGTAAAGAAAACCTCGTCATTGAAAAACTTATCGCCGAATATTTCCTCGCGGACAGTTATAAGTGTATCAATATAATTTGTAAATATACTGTTATAATCATCCCACCCGTAAGTGTTAATAAGTGATTCATACACCGGATACATTTCGGATATCAGCTTACCTGAAAGAGTTCCGTCGTCGGAAAGCGTTTTTTCACCCTTAAAGGAATCGGAAGAATAATCTGACCCATCTCTGTTCACGGCAGGAGTGATATAATTTTTACGGATAAAATCGCCGTATTTCATATTTTTGCTGACAAGTGTATTCTTATAAGCATTATAGCCGTCACCTGTCTGCACTATTGTGTCGACATATGAACGGGCAAGCTCTTCGGGATGAAAAGCAATGTATTTTGACTTAAAGGTAGTTACACATACAGTCGCAAGAATTACAGCTACCGCAATAAATGATATTATCGCATATAGCTTCAAGTTAAAGCCTTTTTCCTTATTTGACATAATCTCTCTCCTTCCTCTTATTTGTCGTCTGTCGCATTTGCTCTTCTTTCAATAAGAGCCTTAACAATATTATCTTTCTTTTCTCCTACCATATCATAGAAGAAAATGGGAACTGCCTGAAGAACAACAAATGCGGCGGGAATTATGGTGTAAATCATAAGAAGCTTGTTAAGAGTACCGTCTGTCTGTGCAGCATATGCTACATTGACATCGGTAGAAACAAGATATCCCGACCATGTATAAAGAAGCCAAGGTCCGAGAGCCTTTGTGAAGGCAGAGGCAATTTTTGAGAAAAGTCCGTAGCCTGCATACGCAAGTCCCTCCTGACGCTTACCCGTCTTGTATTCAATTTCATCAACACAGTCTGCTATCATAATATTGGGAGTAACATTTGTGTTACCGTGCTGAAGTCCGCAGAAGAAATTAAGAATAAGGAACGGAATTATAAGTCCGTCATTAAAGCCAATACCGCGGGACACAAGGAACAGTATTGAAAGTGAGGATGCACCGTAAAGACTGAAAAGAATAAAGGTCTGCTTCGTTGAGAATTTCTTAAGCACAAGATTAACAAGAAGAGTACCCACCGCAGTACCAATTCCCATAGGAAGAAGCAGACCGAGCTTCAGATCCTTTGAGCCGAGAAGATAAATTGCTATGTAAAGAGAAACGGTTCCGTAAACACCTCTGCCAAAGCCGCAAAGCTTTGTAAGAGAAACCATAAGAAGATTTTTGTTTGTGAATACGACCTTAACAGCATCCTTAAGGCTTACCTTCTCCTGTGTAAAAGGAACTCTTTCCTTGTTATTCACAAAGAAAATCATTGTAAAGAGAATAATACCTAAAGCACATATGCCCGTTGAAATAACAAGGTCAAGCCCCTGTCCTTCTGCATTCTTGAACTGCTGCTGACCCATTACTGCTTTCATTACAAGTCCCACGACGAGAATAACGACCATACCGCCGGATTGACCGACACTTCTTAAAAATGAAGCAATTGAAATTGCACTTGACCGCTCCGAAGGGTCGGGAGAGCAAAGTGCTCCGAAACAGTTTGCCGGACTTTCAACAGCACAGCAGATCATAGTATAAGCCGAGTAAATAACAAACATCCACACAATTGCAAGTGTCTGATTGTCTGTATCGGGGGAAACAAACACAAACATTGAAATGAGGGCGAGCGGTATAACACCGAAGCCTACCCAAGGCTTTACCTTACCGAATTTTGTACGGGTATTATCAACAAGATAGCCGATAACAAGCTCACATACTGCACCTACGATACCTGCAACAAGAAAGACCATTGAAATCATACTCGACATTGTGTCAGAGTCAAAGCCCTTTCCCTTGAAGGCAAAATCGGCAAAAAATGTTGCAGTATAATCGGGCATCCAACCCGTCAAAAGTGCAATACCGAAAAGACCGATACCGAAAGTTATTATTTCAGATTTTTTCATATATTTTTTCTTTACATTTTCGGACATATTATATCCTCCTTCTACCTTATCTTTATATTTATAACATTTTTATCGTCCTTATTCAATTGATTCTTTTAACAAATGTTGTTATTACCTTTTATGCAAAAACGCATACAAAAAAACCTCATCTTTCAATCAAATATTTTTTCTTCTTTCTTCTTTAATTTCTTCAGCAAATAAGCCTTGACAAATTAATCTTATATGATTATAATATTAAACGCAAAAGCACCTGCCGGTGTGGCGGAATAGGCAGACGCAAGGGACTTAAAATCCCTCGGTGGCAACATCGTACCGGTTCAAGTCCGGTCACCGGCACCAAAATAAAAAGGTTGCATAATGGCTATATAAAGCCATTTGTAACCTTTTATTTTTTTGTTTTCTTCTTAAATAGTTTGATTTTTATTGTGAAATATATTAAAAATGGTGTCATTTTGGTGGCAGAAGCATTTTTTTATGCTGATTTATCAACAATTATGCTGATTTTAATGCTCTTTTTTGCGTTTTATTATGTAGTTAATGCTTTCTGCAGCTCGTTCATCAGCTGTTCTGATTGCATGTGCGTATGTGTTTACTGTTGTAGTGGTCTTACTATGTCCAAGACGGCCAGCGACAGTTCTGATATTGATACCATTTAAAATTTGCAATGTTGCACTTGTGTGTCTGAGGGCTTTTAATGATATATGTGGGTACCCATGCTTTTTTGCAAAGTTTTTGAACCGAGCTGAAACAGTATCAGGGTTAATCCGTTCACCAAGAGAATCAGTGAAAACTAAATTATTATTTTTCCATAATGGCTCTAACATTTTACGGCGGTTATCCTGGTCCTTTTTGTGTTGCTTAAGTAATTCAACATCATCTGCTGAAATTGACACGGCTCTCTGTGAAGCTCTTGTTTTTGTAGTATCGTTAAATATACCCTCTGAGGGTAAATATAGAAGAGTTTTATTTATCTCTATAATTTTATTATCGAGGTCGATATCGTCCCATGTAAGCCCACACAGCTCACCTCTACGCAT
>CAYTRD010000040.1:0-20124 GCA_964440255.1 uncultured Ruminococcus sp.
TTCAACCACAGTATCGAATATTGAATGGTCTTTGATATCAATATCAATGTCAATAATCGGTTTCGCAGAAAGACCTTCAACAGATGTGCTGCCGATATGCTCAATACTGATTATTATATCTTCTACCGCAGGTAAAAGATACTGTTTAATTGTCTCAAAATCCGTTTTCCATTGCTCTCTATACGGAATAACAATAACTTTTTTTGCCATTATTCAACTTCCTTTATATATCAAAATCTCTGTATTCAGGCAATACATAATTTATTTCATTATCTGCTTTATATGTAAAACCTATAATTCCCCCTTGATAATACAGTGCTTTGAAGCTGACTGTTCTGTTCTTTCTTGCGTTCCAAGCCATATTTCTAACATCTTTTTTGTGAGGTTTTCGGTTTGCCTCTTTGCAATATTCTTTCCATACACCGTAAACCTCTTTTATCTGCGGTTTGTTATATGGATTTATGCTGATTAAATCAGTAGGCTTTACAAGCTCTGAAATCACCTTATCAATTTCCGCAGTATGCATATTCTCTGTCAAATGCTTACAGTAAACTAAATAATGTCCCCATCCCTGATTAATGCCTGTATCACGGTAGCCTACTGCCTTCCAGAACGGGATTCCGTGAACGGGGTCAGGATATAGCAATACAGTATCAGTTTTGTTATCAATAAAAATTTGCTCAATATGCTCGTTAAGAATTCTGCCATAACCTTTTCTGCGGTATTTCAGTGAAATGTAAAAATCATTGACCGTTCCGTAACTGTAAGGGATAGAAACAATATCAGAAGCTACAGTTGATATTGAAGCAAATCCAATTATCTCTTTATCCGACTGCATAACTGCAAAGTAATCTGAATCGCTATTCGAAGCTCTTGCAATGATACCGTCAAAAAGGTTATAAAACATCTTCTTGCTACCGGGAGCTTCACCGTGATTACGCAAGGTCTGTATTTTATATTCAGCAAAGATTTTGCGAAGCTTCTTGTATTTGCTTATATTCTCTCTTTTGATATTTTCAAAAGAGAAGTGTCTGATTTCTTTACTTATAATGATTTTGGATTCTTTAGTTTCAATTTGCTTAAATCCCAATTTTGTATATAGGCTTATTGCAGGTAAATTATCTTTTGTTGTTTGTATTTTTATTTGTCCATAGTCTTTTTTTGATAAATAGTCGATAGTAAACTTTATAGCATATTTGCCAACGCCCTGATGTTTGAACGAATCAGAAACCACAAGCATAGAAATCCATGCCGCATCTTTATTTTGCAGACCGTTTAATTTTAACCAACCACACGGAGTATTGTTTCTATAAACTATAAAGTTTTCTTCATCTTTATCATTTTTAGATTCCGAAAAAATGTGTTGCCATTCTTCCATAGAAACTGTGTCTGTATGCAATGCAGAAATGTTGTTTGACTCAGACATAAGTTTATAAATAAAAATGATGTTATCTTGCTCTAAAGGTTTAATTTCGTACATTAAAAATCCTCTTTCTGAAAAAATATTAAGGCACCTCCGAAAATCGAAGATGCCTTGCTAATTCAGAAAGATTGTATTACATCAATCACAAACGGACAAAACGGCACTTCGATTTCGTAAAATAATAGTCATTGTCATTTTGTCCACCTGCCTTTCAGTAATTTTCTATAATTATACTCTTCTGTACCAAGAAAGTCAATATTTTGAAAGCAGTATTATTTATAAATTAGTTCTGTTGTAATAACCTCTCTTGCTCTTGCTTCAATATTTTGCATATGTCGTACCCGCTCCATCTGATTTTCATCTTTTACAGTTTAACCTTTACTTCAAAGTAAAATCGACAAGTCTCACGCGAAACCTGTCGATTTTTGGTGGAGGCGAGGGGAGTCGAACCCCTGTCCGAAAAATCTTCCTCCCAACTTTCTACGAGCGTAGTTGTTTATTTAATCTCGTTCTCTTTGGCGTGAAACAACACACTCCGAGGAAAACCAGCCCTTTAATGCGTGATGAAATACAAGGCTATTTCTCATTCACGTTCACCGCTACATGACGCCACGCACCGGGCCGCGGTACTCCCGGGAATGACGGCTGAACTGCGATTAAGCAGCAGCTAAAACTTTATTATTGTTGTTATTTATTTTTATAACATGAAGCTTTTATAGAGGTGCCCCGCCTCTGCTCGCTTATCAAGACTCGGATTCCCCGTCGAAATCCTTTCGCCCCCATAGGGCAAATTTGTCGGGGACAAATTTGCAGTGATATATTTTGCTTTGCAAAATATGAAATTCCTACGGAATGAAATTCTGCTTCCAGCAGAATGAAATACCGACTTCGTCGGTGTTGAAGGAATCAAACCTTTAAGGATGTTATTATACAATATTCCGTTGCCGGAATCAAGTGTATTTTATTGTTTTTTGTCGGTCCGAAAACAGATGATACATTATTATTTTATTTCTATTGTAATTATTGTGCCGTCGTCGGCTTCTATTTTCAGAATTTCTCCTGCGACACCTTCTTCTGTCAGGGTAAGAATTTCTTCAAGCTGTGAGCTGCTTATTGATGCATTTCCGATGATACCGGAAATTCCGTTGCCGATTTTTGCTATTTTTTTGACAAGAGCCACGGGAACGGTTATGTTAGTCGGTTTTTTATTAACAGGACTTATATTGATCTTCAATTTCAGCTTACTGTTATCTGCAGCGGAAAATTTTTGATGTTTTGCTTTTTTCGTGCTACCCGTCAGCAACTCTTCAATTTCCACTTCGAGAATATCGGATATCTTCGGCAGAAGCAGGATATCGGGACAGGATAGATCGTTTTCCCATTTTGATACAGCCTGCGCAGTAACATCAAGCTGTTTTGCAAAATCATCTTGTGTAAGACCTTTGTTTTTTCTTGCTGATGATAATCTTTCACCGAGAGTTTTGTTTTCTTCAGATCTTTCTTCAACAGGGTTTTCGTTTTCTTTTTTTGTGAATAATGTCATTTTTCATTTTCTCCTTTCGGCTTTGCCGTTTGTCAGTTCTATTTTACGGGAAAAACCGCAGAAATTGAATTGAGCAAAGGTTGAAATGAAGTTTATTTTCTCAACGAAAGGTTGTTTTTGTAAAAACTGAACTAAACCGACAGTTGATTATGCGTTTTTGTCGGCACGAAGGGAGCGTTCTATGTCACGGCTTGCGGCTTTCTTTGCTGCATCCTCACGCTTATCATAGAGCTTTTTACCCTTACAAAGTCCGATTTTCAGCTTTGCCCTGCCCTTTACAAAATATACACTTAAGGGAATTATTGCATAACCCTGCTGTTTCATAAGACCGAACAGCTTATTAATTTCCCTTTTATGCATGAGAAGTCTTTTAGGACGCAGGGGATCACGGTTAAATATATTGCCTTTTTCGTAAGGAGAGATGTGCATACCGTTGGCAAAAATCTCTCCGTCCTTTATATGACACCAGGAGTCCTTGAGGTTCACTTTACCTTCACGGATAGATTTTACTTCCGTGCCGTAAAGCTCAAGCCCTGCTTCATAGGTTTCTTCGACAAAATAGTCGTGGTAAGCCTTTTTATTCTGTGCTACTGTTTTTTCTGTGTTATCTGCCAATTGTATCACCTCTGCAAATCATAATTTGTAAGGCGGATGTCCTACAAATTATGATAATGATATTCATAGCTACGCTATGAGTGATATTGCCCTACGGGCAGTGATATTGATGCTTCGCATCAGTGATATATTTGCCTGACGGCAAATGTTTCGGGATCTGCGGTCGGCATCATACAGTGCTTCACACGCTCCCTTGTATAGAGCGAAGCGGAGCAAGACACGAAGTGTCTTCCTTCATTTTGCAATTTGCATTTAATTTGTAGGGCATCTGCTCTACAAATTATGATTTACATTTTTTCGGGAGCATCAACCTTAAGGAGTCCGAGGACATTCTTAAGAGTTACGGATGTTGCCTTGCAAAGAGTAAGTCTTGCGTTTTTAAGGTCTTTATCTTCAATATCACAATGACAGGCATTATAGAACTTATGGAAAAGAGTGGCAAGGTCTACTGCGTATCTTGTGAGCTTTGAGGGGTCAAGAAGCTTTGCCGCATTTTCTGTTTCTCCCGTAAGAGAAGCTATAAAACGGATAAGTTCTTTTTCTGTTTCGTGAGTGAGAAGGTCTTCCTTTAATTCGCAATTCCCGTCAAATGCTGTGCCGTTTTCTTCCATTTTTCTGAAAATGGAACAGATTCTCGCATATGCATACTGGCAGTAGTAAACGGGATTCTGTGAGGACTCCTCAACTGCAAGGTCAAGGTCAAAGTCGCAGTGTGAGTTTGCTTCTCTCATATTAAAGAAGAATCTTGCTGCGTCAATGGGTACTTCTTCAAGAAGTGTAACGAGTGTGATAGCCTTACCTGAACGCTTTGATGCCTTGATAACTTCTCCGTCCTTAACAAGTCTTACCATCTGCATAAGAACAACCTGAAGTCTTTCGGGATCACAGCCTAAAGCCTGTAATGCTGCCTTAAGACGGGGCACATAGCCGTGGTGGTCTGCACCTAAAATATCTACTGCAAGGTCGAAGCTTCTTTCGCAGAGCTTGTTGTAGTGATATGCAATATCGGGTACGATATAGGTGTAGAAGCCGTTTGAACGCTTAAGAACGAAGTCCTTATCACAGCCGAACTGCTCAGCCTTGAACCATAATGCACCCTCGTTTTCGTAGGTATAGCCCTTTTCGGTAAGGAGTTCAACCACCTTTTTAGCTGCACCTGAATTGTGAAGTGTGCTTTCTCTGAACCATGTGTCGTACTTGATTTTGTACTTAAGAAGATCTCTTTCAAGCCCCTCAATATTAAGAGGAAGAGCGTAGCCGACAAGTGCCTTTCTTCTCTCTTCTTCGGTTGCATTGATATATTTGTCGCCGTGGATTTCGGAGAAATTTACCACATGGTCGATGATATCCTGTCCGTGATATGAATCCTCGGGCATTTCAACGGGGTCGCCGAAGTGCTGACGGTAGCGTATATCAAGTGAAAGACCGAACTTTTCAATCTGATTTCCGCCGTCATTTATATAAAATTCTCTTTCTGTTTCATAGCCTGCCCATGAAAGCACCTCTGCAAGACAGTCGCCCATAGCTCCGCCTCTTGCGTTACCTACATGCATAGGGCCTGTGGGGTTTGCCGATACGAATTCAACAAGAGCTCTTTTGCCGCTGAACTTATCGGAATGACCGTACTTTTCGCCTTTTGTAAGCACATCATTCAGGATATCGCAGTAATATTTACCTGAAAGTGTGAAATTCATAAAGCCTGCACCTGCAATCTCACACTTGTTGAAGTATGTGCCGTCAAGCTCAAGATTATCCATTATTGCCCCTGCAATTTTTATGGGAGGCAGACGGAATGCTCTTGCGTGAGCCATAGCGGCATTTGTTGAATAGTCACCGTTTTTTCTGTCTGCGGGAATTTCTGTTTTTATGGGAAGAAGCTCGGCTTCGGGGAGCTGTCCTTTTTCAATGGCTTTCTTTATTGCCGAGGCAATTGCATCCTGAAGCTGTTTTTCTGCAATATTTACAAGTTTGCTCATATCAATCTTTCCTTTCGGCGACGGGTTTTCCCACAACTACCGTCATTTCTTTAGTCTGATTTATTTCACCGTAAAAATCTACGGTATAATTCATTTTGAGTCTTAAAAGATTTCCTCTTTTTTCGCTTATAAAATCTGATGCCGTGATGCCGACCATAAGCTCACCGTAGGGGGTAGCATATGCACAGTTGTGTCTTACTCCCTTTTCAATGATAAGCTCTGTATTGATTGAGCCTCTTCTTAAAAGGTGAGCACAGCTTCCGTCTTTTACACGAAGCACCGTATGGCTTTTCATATCTTCTGCGAACATCTCGTCAAATTCAATGGTGTAATTATCTGTGTCCCCGTAGTATATACAGGTGGTCTCCGTTTCGACGGTATCTGTATCAATGCCGTCGGAGGACACATCCTTGATCTTCAGTAATCTTTCTTCCGCCATTTTTTACTCCAAAATATAAATAGTCACAATATATTATCATATTTACACAAAAAAAGCAACTGAATTTTGTCAAAATGCAAAAATGAAGGATATAATTATAGTTTTACCTTTACAGGTGCAGAGATTTTAATGCTGTCGGGGGTAACTTCACTGCTGTAGGCAAGTATTTTTACGCCTGCTTTTTCGGCTTCTTTCAAGGCTTCAGAGAATTCGGGGTGCATCTCTGTGTTCGGGGAAAATGTATGCACCTCTTTTATTTGTATTACGAACATTATGTACGCATCAAAGCCCTCTTTTTTTGCCTTTATAAGCTCTTTTATATGCTTTACTCCTCTTTCTGTGGGAGCATCGGGGAAGAGTGCGAGTCCGTTTCTTTCAAGCGTGACACCCTTGACCTCAATAAACGCCTTTTTTTTCTCATATTCCGCATATAGATCAAAACGGGAATTGTCGTATCTTACCTCTCTTATGATTTTTACATTTTCGGGAAACAGTCCCGAATCGGGTAAGAATTCTTCTGCACAGAAATTCGGTATCTGCGAATCCATATTTATTAGTATTGTCCCGTTTGGGGTTGTCTTTTCCACGGCAATAAGGTCATATTTTGTCTTTCTGTCGGGGTTGTCCGATTTTTCAAGATATACGGTACAGCCGGGTACAAGAAGCTCCTTGCATCTGCCCGTGTTTTTTACGTGGACGGTTTCTTCCCTGTTGTTAATCAGCACTTTTGCAATAAAGCGGTTGGGACGGGAAATAAATTCTCCGCTGACAACATTTTTGTAATTCATACTATCACCGATACCAATTGTACTCTATTTTTTAAGAAAAATAAAGTATCATAAACGCATACAGGCATTAATTATTTAAAAAGGTCTTGCCAAATGAAATATTTTATTATATAATAATCAAGCTGATGATAAATCGGTGTTAATTTGGTATAATAATTTTTGGATTTTGCTTCTGTCATGCGGCGTGTTGGTCCTGTGCGACGGAGCGCCGCGAACCATGTCAGGCGGGGAACCGAGCAGCATTAAGCGGTCAGCCCGTGCGACACAGTCCGCCTGCACGCCGTGTGACAGAGGCAAAATTTTTTCATATCGGGAATATGAAAAAATAGTGATATTCGTTTCTTGCGAAACGAGTGATATTGCTTCGCAGTGATATTCCGTGAACTCACGGAGTGATATATTTTCCTACGGAAAATGTTTCGGAAGACACTTCCGTGTCTTGTTCCGCTTACGCTCTATGTTTTTAAAAGAGAAGTCTGAGCGTAGGGGAGGGGGTGCCCCTCCCGTTGAAAAAAATAAAATTAAAGGCGGTGGAAAGTATGTACAGAGTTTTATACAGAAAATGGCGTCCTCAGGTTTTCTCCGATGTTATCGGACAGCCTCAGGTTACGACTACATTATCATCTCAGGTAAAAGAAAACAGACTTTCCCATGCCTATCTGTTTACAGGCTCAAGAGGTACGGGAAAGACTACCTGTGCAAAAATTTTCTCAAAAGCCGTAAATTGCCTTAATCCCGTGAACGGTGACCCTTGTAACGAGTGTGAAATCTGTCGTGGCATTGATTCGGGCAGTGTGCTTGATATTGTCGAGATTGACGCAGCAAGTAACCGCGGTATTGAAGATATAAGAATACTTCGTGATGAAGTGAATTTCACTCCTTCACAGGCTAAATTCAGAGTTTATATCATAGACGAAGTTCATATGCTCACAATTGAAGCCTTTAATGCACTTCTTAAAACTCTTGAAGAGCCGCCCGAGCATGTAAAATTCATTCTTGCTACAACGGAAGTTCATAAGCTTCCCGCTACAATTCTTTCGAGATGTCAGCGTTTCGATTTCAGAAGAATCGAGCCGCAGTATATAGCAGACAGGTTAAAATATGTTGCATCCGAAGAGGGTGCTGTTCTTGAGCACGAAGCGGCTATGCTTATTGCAAGAATATCAGACGGTGGTATGCGTGATGCCTTATCGCTTCTTGACAGGTGCATAAGTGTTTCCGATTTCGTAGATGTGAACACGGTTTCTTCTTCTGCAGGTCTTATGGGCAGAGAGCACATATATTCTCTTGTGCGTGCCGTGGCTTCGGGAGATACTGCAAAGTGTCTTATGATACTTGATGAGCTTCACAAGGGTTCTTGCGATACAGAAAGACTGATAACGGAGCTTATTGACCGTTTCAGAGGCTTTCTTATTGTTAAAACAGTTTCAAGTCCCGAGAATCTTCTTGTCTGTACGGCTGAAGAGCTTGCGGAGATAAAAGAGGTTGCAAATCTTTTTACAAAAGAGAGTGTTTTATATGCTCTTAATGTGCTGACGGCATCTGCCGATGCTATGAGAAGAACGCAGAACAGACGAATTGAAGCCGAGATGGCACTTATCCGCCTTACCCGTCCCGAAACAGACGAGTCTACAGCGGCTTTGAGTGTCCGTATCGCTCAGCTTGAAAAGGAAATAGAAAAGCTCAAAAAGGGCGGCGACCGTATCCCGATAATCGAAATGCGGGATGAAGAAGCCGCATTAAGAAAAGCAGGACTTGCTCCCGTAAAAATAGCCGAAAACACGGTAAAGCTTCCTGTTATAAATATGAAAGAAGAGAAAGTTCCGACAGAAAACACTCCGGCTTCCGACTTCCGCTCTCCGATATCTGACGATGCACCGCCATTCGATGATGCGCCGCCATTTGATGATGCACCGCCGTTTGATGATGCACCGCCGGTTGATGATGCACCGCCGGTTGATGATGTACCTCCCTTTGATGATGCACCGCCGTTTGACGATGTGCCTCCCTTTGATGATGCTCCGCCGTTTGACGATGCTCCCCCCTTTGATGTTTCTCCGACCTCCGCTCTCGGTGAGTTCAAGGGCTTTGGGGAAGAGGGCACATCGAAAATGTTTGATTTCTCCGATGACGGGGATGATGCTGATGATTCATTTGATTTTGATGCATTTATGAAGCAGCATGAGGGCAACCACAAGAAGGCACCTGAGCCTTCCGAAGAAAATGTCCCCGATTCTGCACCCTTTGAAGAGCCTGACCTTAATAAATACGATGCACTTTTTGAAGATACTCTTCCCGATGACGGAGCTGCCAATAAAATTGATAACCGCACATGGGGAAAAATAGTTCTTGAAACTGAAAAGCTTTTCCCGCCCCTTATCGGTCAGCTTACAGGCTCATCGGCAAGGATAGAGGGAAATACGATTTATATAAAGCTCGGCGAAAAGAACCTCAAAATATTTGTAAATGAACAGATGATGGGCAACTTTGTAGGCAAAGCCGCCGAAGAGCTGCTCGGAAAATCTTATAAGATAAAAATTGATTAAGGAGAATTACAATGAAGGCAAGAATCCCTAACCAGAATAATATGTCAAGAAATGCTATGATGGAAAAAATACAGAAAATGCAGGAGGATATGGCTAACAAGCAGGCTGAGGTTGAAAACAGCGAATTTACCGCTTCAGCAGGCGGCGGAGCTGTTGAAGTTAAAGTCAGCGGCAAGCATGAGGTTCTCGGCATTACATTAAAGCCCGAAGTTGTTGACCCCGATGATATAGAAATGCTCGAAGATCTTCTCATAGCATCACTTAATGAAGCAATAAGAAAAGCTAACGATACTATGGAAAGAGAAATGGGCTCCGTAACAGGCGGTCTCGGCGGTCTTAACATACCCGGACTGGGACTGTAAATCATAATTTACCGTTCCGATAAATTATGATAGGTAATAGGTAAGAAGTAAGAGTGAAGAGTGCCCCTGTCGGAAGGGCTTCGCCCTTAAATTATATTATCAGAGCGTAACGGATCAAGACGCGTCAGCGTCTTCCTTACTTCTTCACTATTCACTATTACTTTTTACTTCAAATCATAATTTGCAGGGCATTCGCCCTACAAATTATGATTTCACGGTGGTTTTATGGAAAGTGCAGTTTCTTTTGAAAAATTAATTGAACAATTCAGACGGATGCCGGGTATTGGGGCAAAGACTGCTATGAGGCTTGCTTTTTATGTGCTTTCTCTTACCAATGAGGAAGCAAACGAGTTTGCCGATGTTATAAAAGAGGCAAGCGAGAAGATACACCGCTGTCCGAAATGCTGCAATCTTACGGATGAGGACTTGTGTCCCGTCTGTAAAAATCAGTCAAGAAAACATTCGCTTATTTGTGTTGTGGAAAATGTGGAAGCCCTTATGGCTATTGAAAACACAAATGAATACAAGGGTGTGTACCATGTGCTTCACGGTGTTATTTCGCCCCTTGATGATGTTTCTCCCGATGACATAGCGGTAAAAGAGCTACTGAGCCGTATATCCGAGGGTGGAGTTGAGGAGGTTATTATGGCAACAGGCTCGTCTGTTGAGGGTGAGCTTACTGCTATGTATATTTCAAAGCTTCTCAAGCCCTTGGGCGTAAATGTAACAAGACTTGCCTACGGTCTTCCCGTAGGAAGTGACCTGCAATATGCAGACAGCGTGACACTTATGCGTGCCATAGAAGGCAGAAGAACGATATGAATCATAATTTGTAGGGCGGATGCCATGCAAATTATGATTTATAAAAAGGAGAGTTTGCAATGTATGCTATAACATTTGATATCGGTACTACGGGAGTCAAGACCTGTGTGTTTGAGATTTCAGATACGATTAAACTTCTCGGCAGTGCCTCCGAGGGATATAAGCTCTATGTTTTTCCTGACGGAGGTGCAGAGCAGGATCCCGACGAATGGTGGTCTGCTATGTGCAATACCTCTAAAAAGGCTATAGCGGAAGCGGGAATTGATGCTTCTCTTATTGAGGGAATTTCCTTCTGCTCTCAGATGCAGGGACTTGTGCTTGTGGATAAGGACGGAAAGCCTGTCCGCCGTGCTATGAGCTATATGGATCAGCGTGCGAGAGAAGAGCTTAAAAAGGGTATTGCTCACGGTGTGCAGATAGCAGGTGCAAGTATCCCGATACTTCTCAAATCTCTTATGATAACAGGTGCTGTTGCGGCTTCCGTAAAAGACCCTGTGTGGAAATATAACTGGGTAAAGAATCACGAGCCTGAGAATTTTAAGCGTGTACATAAATGGCTCGATGTCAAGGAAGCACTTATCTGCCGTATGACAGGAAGATGCGTAATGACAAGGGACTCCGCTTTCGGTGCACTTCTTTATGACCTTCGTAAAGGTCACGAATGCTGGAGCGAAAGCCTTTGTAAATCCTTGGGTGTTGATATAAAGCATATGCCCGAAATTATTAATTCTACCGATGTTGTAGGGCAGCTTCGTGAAAAGGAAGCTGCAGAACTCGGACTAAAGCCCGGAATTGCCGTTTACGGTGGCGGTGGTGACGCTTCCCTTATCGGTGTCGGTGCAGGTGCAGTGGGGCTTGGCGATACCCATGTTTACTGTGGCACCTCGGGTTGGGTTTCAACTGTTGTTGATAAATCCATTGTTGATGCATCTGCTATGATTGCGGCTGTTATCGGTGCAGTGCCCGGAATGTATAACTATTTCGGTGAGCTTGAAACAGCAGGAAAGTGCCTTGAATGGGTAAAAGATCATCTTGCACTTGATGAAATCAATATCTATCTTAAAAAAGAGGATGTTGCAGACAGCTACGAAACGGAGTATACTAATCTCTATGACTATATGTCTGATGTAATAAGCCGTGTTCCAGCAGGCTCGGGCGGTGTTATCTTTACTCCCTGGCTTCACGGCAACCGCTGTCCCTTTGAAGATCCCAATTCAAGAGGAATGTTCTTTAATATAAGCCTTGAAACAGGTAAGAGCGAGCTTATCCGTGCCGTGATTGAGGGTGTTTGCTATCATCTGCGTTGGTTTATGGAAGCAGAAGAAAAGAAAGTAAAGTCCTCCGACACTATCCGTTTTGTTGGCGGCGGTGCACTTTCATATATGACCTGTCAGATTCTCTCCGATGTGCTCGGAAAGAAGATTGAAGTAGTGGACAAGCCTCAGAATGTCGGTGCTGTGGGTGCTGCTGTTACTATAGCGGTAGGCTCCGGACTTATATCCGATTTTTCTCATGCTAAAAAGCTTATTCCCGCAGTAAAGACTTATACTCCCAATGCTGAAAATAAGGAAGTATACGACAGGCAATATAAGGTATTTAAGAATCTTTATAAAGCAAACAAAGAAAATTTTGCCGCACTCAACGGCTGAAAGGAAATAAATAAATGGAAAAAATTCAGGTTATGGAAATGTTATATAACAATATTTCCGATACAATGACAAAGTGCGGTTTCAATCCCGAATACAAGGAGGGTATGAGAAAGACAGGCTGTCCCGCTTATGAAAGGGGCGAAGCAGTTGTAATGGACTTCTCAGGCGATAAGGGTGTTTCCCGTTTCGTTTTCAGCGAAGACAGAATCCACCTTCTTTTTGCAGAAAAGGACGCTCCCCGTGAGGATGACTCCGCTTTTACAAAGGACACAACATATCTTTATGTTCTCGGCGAATATACAGACCGTGATATAAAGAGTATCGCATCCGAGGTAAACGAATATATGACGGATACATTTGTTGTTAAGAAAAAGACTGCAGTCAAGACAAAGAATATTTCAACTGTTTCCCGTACTGCAGCAAAGAGCGGTGCTCTTTTATACGACCCCATCACATTTGCAACAAAGCTCAGCGGTCTTTATCCAGCTCTTAAGGATGAAATTGCCCGTAATATAGAGGAATACGGCGAGTTCTTATGTGAAGATTTCTTCGTACAGCATGCTAATGCCTTTATTGAAAGAACTATCCGTGAAAACAACCCCAAGGAAATGAAGAGACTTTTCAACATCATCTGTGAAATATATGAAGACGGCACAAACGAGGTGCAAAGCCTTATTGCCGTTACCGCTCTCGGCTTCATTCAGAATGACCCTCAGCTTACACAGAGAATTCTTCCCTATCTTGCAGACAGTATGGTAGAACCCATTTTTGCAGTTTCAAAGAAGCTTAAAAACAGCAAATCTGCAAGACTTCGTCTTGAAAATCCCCCCAAATACAAACCCAAAAAGCAGAAGAAGTCCGGCGGACTTTTTAGCCAGCTTATGGGTGGCGGCAACCCCGGTATGCCTCAGATGTAATTAATGGGAATACAAAAGCAAGCAGCACTCCGATTTTAGAGTGCTGCTTTTTCACTTTATAGGAAATTGCTTCCTATAAAGTAAAAAGATTATATGTCCCTCCGAACGGGAAGCGGTGCTTCCCTGGTCGATGGACTATCCGAAAACGGTCGCCTGAGTCTCGGCGAAGCCGTTTTCTTGTGCAATAGCTCTGCAAAATCATCGTTTCTGCAGAATAATTATTTTACTTTTCAGTATGAATTTATTCCAAGATATTGCTAAGGTTTGTTACTGCAAACCGTCCCCGGAATTATTCAATGATATCATTTTCTCTGAACTGAAGTGCATAGAGGTTTTTATAGGTGCCGCCGAGGGCTATGAGCTCTTCGTGGGTGCCTCTTTCTTTTATTTCACCGTCAATAACAACTGCAATTTCGTCAGCATTTCTGATTGTTGAAAGACGGTGTGCAACAACGAGAGTTGTCCTGCCCTTGCAAAGCTCGTCGAGAGCCTCCTGAATGAGAACCTCTGTTGTGTTATCAAGTGCACTTGTTGCTTCGTCAAGTATGAGAATAGACGGGTCTTTTAAGAATACACGGGCAATACTGAGTCTTTGCTTCTGTCCGCCCGAAAGTCTGACACCTCTTTCGCCGATTTCGGTGTCGTAGCCGTCGGGGAGGGTCATAACATAATCGTGAATATTGGCTCTTTTAGCTGCCTCAATGACCTCATCTTCGGTGGCATCGGGTCTGCCGTAGAGAATATTATCACGGATAGTGCCGACAAATAGGAAAACATCCTGCTGAACGATACCGATATTTCTTCTCAGGGATTCGAGGGTAATGTCCTTTATATCAGTACCGTCAATCAGAATCTGTCCGCCGTCTGCGTCGTTTAATTTATAGAAATTCGGAAGCAGGTGACAAAGAGTTGTTTTACCGCCTCCTGAAGGACCGACAAGAGCCAGCTTTCTGCCCTTTTCCAGACGCATATTTACATTTTTTAAAACTTCCTTGCTGTGTTCATATGCATATGTTACATTTTTGAATTCAATAACACCCTGAACATCCTTAAGCTCCTTGGCATCCGTTGAGTCCTCTTCTGGTGCCTCGTCCATAACCTCTGTAAATCTCTTAAAACCGCTGACACCGTTCTGAAACTGCTCCATAAAGCTTATAAGAGTGTTAACGGGACTGATGAAAAGGTTTACGGAAACAATAAAGGTTGAATAGTCACCGAATGATATTCTGCCCGAATACAGGAAAAGTCCGCCTGCAATAAGGATGAAAACATTAAAAACATCGGTAATGAATGTAGTTGAGGAATGGAATTTTGCCATCGCAGAATATGCTTTACCCGAGGAAGCTACAAAGGAATCGTCACCGACCTTGAATTTTTCAACCTCTGTGTCGGAATTGGTAAAAGCCTTTGTAACTCTTATTCCGGTGATACTGCTTTCAACTGCTGCATTGATAATTGCGTTACTTTTTCTTCTTTCGTCAAATGCAGATTTCATAGCTTTTCTGCAATAAAATGTTACTACTATAAGAATCGGCACGCATAAAAAGATTATAAGAGTAAGTATCCAGTCAATTGATATCAGGTAAATAAAAGACAGTACGATCATCACGGAGCTTATGAGAAGATTTTCAGGGCCGTGATGGGCAAGCTCACAAACCTCAAACAGGTCACTTGTGATACGGGTCATTATCTTACCTGTTTCATTGTTATCATAAAAGCTGAAGGGGAGCTTCTGCAGGTGAGAGAAAAGGTCCTTTCTCATGCTCGACTGCATTTTAACGCCGATTATATGTCCGTAATACTGAACGAAATAACGAAGACCCATACGAAGCACATAAAGTGCCAGAACGATAAGCCCCGAAATAACAATGGTGGAATACATCTTTTGGGGAATATATACATTGAGCAGCTTATTCGTGACGATGGGGTAAACCATACCTATTACCGAAATGAGAAGCGATGCTCCCATATCGAGAACAAGCATTTTCATATGAGGCTTGTAATAGTGCAAGAACCGTTTTAACATCCTTGTTTTCTCTCTTTCCCTGAATTATTATTCTGTAAGAACAGTTACCGTGTCATTATCAATAAATGCCGTGCCCGCGGGAAAGCTTCCCGAAAAGACGGTGTCACTGCCGTTTTTTGCGTGAATCTCTCCGTTATCGGTAGCAATAACGGATGATGCATGTCCTTTTCTTATGCCGTAAGAGCCGCCGCCCTTACCCTTTTCATTGTCCCTGACGGTAAGTGTGATACTGTCACAAAAAACCTCAGCCTTAACTCCGTCGGGAGAAAGTATTTTTAATGTTAACATAAAACCACCGGAAATCATAATTTAACGGCTTATGCCGTTAAATTATGATTTGAAGTAAAAAGTAATAGTGAAATAGTGAAGAAGAAAGACGCTGACGTGTCTTGTTCCGCTTCGCTCTATTAAGGGAGCGTGCGAAGCACTATATGATGCCGACCGCAGGTTCCGACATTTTGCATTTTGCATTTTGCACTTTGCATTTAATTTGTAGGGCAGATGCCCTACAAATTATGATTTGTTTATCACGTCGTCGATTGTTCCTGCGTTGAGGAAATATTGTTCGGGAATGTTGTCACATTCACCGCCGAGGATGTGTTCCATGCTTTCAATTGTTTTTTCAAGGGGTACATACACACCCTTTATGCCGTTGAATGCTTCGGCAACATGAAGGGGCTGACTTAGGAAACGCTGAACTCTTCTTGCTCTTTTTACCGTCTGCTTGTCTTCGACTGACAGGTCTTCCATACCGAGAATTGCGATTATATCCTGAAGCTCTTTATATTTTTGCAGAACTCTTTGTGTTTCCTTTGCGGTTTTGTAGTGTCTTTCACCAACGAAGTCGGGAAGAAGTATTCTTGATGAAGATTCAAGAGGGTCAACTGCAGGATATATGCCAAGCTCTACTATTTTCCTTGAAAGAACGGTTGTGGCATCAAGGTGTGAGAATGTTGTTGCGGGAGCAGGGTCTGTCAGGTCATCGGCAGGGACATATACAGCCTGAACTGATGTTATTGAGCCGTTACCCGTTGATACGATTCTTTCCTGAAGCTTACCCATTTCCGATGCAAGGGTAGGCTGATAGCCTACAGCCGACGGCATTCTGCCGAGCAGTGCGGAAACCTCGCTGCCTGCCTGTGAGAATCTGAAAATATTATCTATGAATAAAAGAACATCCTTGTGGGAGTTTTCTCTGAAATATTCAGCCATTGTAAGTCCGACAAGGGGTACACGAAGGCGGGCACCTGCGGTTTCATTCATCTGTCCGAAAACAAGTGCTGTCTTATCAAGAACACCCGATTGCATCATTTCGTTATAAAGGTCGTTGCCCTCTCTCGAACGCTCGCCTACACCGGCAAATACGGAATATCCGTCGTGTTCGAATGCAACATTTCTTATAAGCTCCATTATAAGAACGGTTTTTCCTACACCTGCACCGCCGAAAAGACCTATTTTACCGCCCTTTACATAGGGTGTCATAAGGTCGATTACCTTGATGCCTGTTTCAAGAATTTCATCGGATGCCACAATATCTGCAAAATTCGGTGCAGGATGATGTATGGGCCATTTCTTTTCGCTGTTTATATTTTCCTTATTGTCAATGGGAGAGCCGAGAACATTGACCATTCTTCCCAGTGTTTGTGTTCCCACGGGAACACGGATGGGCTCACCCGTATCAAATGCCTTAAGACCTCTTGAAAGACCGTCTGTGGAATGCATGGAAATGCATCTTACCGTACCGCTTCCAAGATGCTGTGAAACCTCCAGCACAAAGGTCTGACCGCCGTTCTCAATGGTAACGGCGTGAAAAATATCGGGTATTTCATTGTCATTGAAAAGTATATCAACTACAGGCCCGGTAACTCGCATTACCATACCCTGTGAACCTTTTGACATAGTTAAGCCTCCGTAAATCATGATTTTCCGTTTCTTGATTCTATAACATCCGATGTAACTTCGCTTTGGCGTTTTCTGTTTATCTGTATTTCAAGCTGTGATGAATATGCTGTCGCTGTGTCATACGCAGAACGCATTGTTGTGAGAGTTGATGCCTGTGCTCCGAGAGCCGTTTCAGAAATAACGGAATATACTGCGGCAAAAATAACCTTTCGTGCAATACTTTCCATAACGGTTTTTTTGTCGGGAATGAAAAGGAGATTGCTGTCTGTTTCTTCACTTCCCGTGTCTTTAGCCGTAAAAAGCTTTGTCATAACGGGAGTTTGTCGCATAACATTGATGTATTTCGGGAAAATCGCCCAAACCTCTGATATTTTTCCGTCCTTCCTCATAGAAAGTAGCTCCTCAAGGAATTTACCTGCTTCTTCAGAGGTTGGAATGTCGGAAAAAACATATGCTTTTTCGTAGGGAATATTTTTGTCGGTAAAATATCCTACCGCCTTTTTACCGCAAGGAAAATAAAGTGTATTTTTGGGTAATTCTTTCATTTTTTCGGCAGTAAAATTGAATATTTCCGTATTAAAGCCACCGCACAGCCCCTTGTTGGAAGAAAAAACAAACAGGGCAGGAGGGGCATTTTTATCTGATTTCGGAAAAAATTCATTTACTTCCGATTCATATTTTTTATAAAGAGACATACACTCATCGGAATATGAGGAATATTCCGAAAAAAGATGCGAGAGCTTTGAATATTTTGCCGCTGAAACGGTTTTCATAGCTTTTGTAAGCTTTTCGGTGGAGCGTATGCCCTTCAGTTTCTTCTTAAGTTCGGGTAATGTTGCCATATTATTACCTCTCGGTGTATTCTCTTACGGCATTTTTGATTTCTTCTTTGTCGTTGTCAGACATTTTCACACCGCTTTTAAGGAAATTGCAAAGCTCTTTTTTCTCGCTTTCAAAGAATCTGAAAAGACCGTTTTCGAAGCCGGTTTCCTCAAGGTTTTCTTCAGTTGTAAGGTCTTCCGTTACTGCAAAGAGAATGAGAGCCTGTTTCCAGTTATCTGTCGGCTGATAGCGTCCCTGTCTCAGAGCCGATGTGAGCTTTCTTCCCGAAGCGAGCGTCTTTTTGGTAACCTCATCTATATCCGTGCCGAACTGTGTAAAGTCCTGAAGCTCCCTGAACTGTGCAAGCTGTGTTCTTAAGGGTGCTGCAATCTGCTTCATAAGCTTTGTCTGTGCAGAACCGCCCACACGGGAAACGGAAAGTCCGACATTGACGGCAGGACGCTGACCTTCATTGAAAAGTTCGCTGTCAAGGAATATCTGACCGTCTGTTATAGATATAACATTTGTGGGAATATAGGCTGAAATATCGCCTGCAAGTGTTTCAATTACGGGAAGTGCGGTAAGTGAGCCTCCGCCGAGCTTTTCGCTTAAGTGTGCGGAACGCTCAAGAAGGCGGGAGTGAAGATAGAATATGTCACCGGGATATGCTTCTCTGCCCGAAGGTCTGTGAAGAAGCAGAGAAAGCTCTCTGTAGGCCACTGCGTGCTTTGACAGATCATCATAAACTATAAGGACATCCTTACCCGAATACATAAAATATTCTGCTATTGCAGTGCCGGAGAAGGGGGCGATGTACTGAAGTGCCGCTGATTCCGATGCAGGTGCCGAAACTATTACCGTATAACTCAGTGCATCGTGCTTTTCCAGTGTCTCTCTGATTTCGGAAATAAGGGATTCCTTCTGACCTATTGCAACATAAACGCAGATTGTATCTTTGCCCTTCTGGTTTATGATCGTATCGACTGCTATGGCGGTTTTGCCGGTCTGTCTGTCACCGATAATAAGCTCACGCTGTCCTTTGCCTATGGGAACCAATGCATCAATTGCTTTTATGCCTGTAAGCAGGGGAGTATTAACTGCAGCTCTGTCAAGAATTGCAGGTGCTGAAACCTCTATGGGTCTTCTTTCATCCGTAAACAGATATCCTTCGCCGTCTACGGGAGTTCCTATTGCATTTACAACTCTGCCGAGAATATTTTCTCCTACGGGAACGGATGCTATTCTTCCGATTCTTCTTACCTTGCTGCCGCTTTCGATGTTTTCAAATTCACCGAAGATAACACAGCCTATTCTGTCAGACTGTATATCAAGCACCATACCTCTTTCGCCGCATTCAAACTCAATAACCTCGCCGTACATAATATCTGCAAGACCGTCCATCCAGCAGATGCCGTCGGAAACGGTAAGAACTCTGCCCAACTGATATTTATTGATCGCAGTTTCAAAATTTGCAGCAGTTTTCATAAAATCATCCGTGATTTCTTTTACTGCATCATCGCTTACAAGGGGTTCGCGGTTAAGCCGTCTTTCAAAATGGTAAAGCTCCTCCGATACGGTGCCGTCATAAACCGTATCACCGATACGAAGACGCAGTCCGCCTATGAAATCGGGCTCCTCTTTTACCCACAAGGATGTTTTACCGCCGACAGTATCAAGTAGCTTTGTTGTGGCTTCATCTACCTTTTTGACAAGCTCTTCGCTTAAGGGATATGCAGACATAAGTGTGACATAAAGCACATCGTGATGCTTTAAGTATGCCATATCACCTGGGGTCAGTTCGATTTGTGACAATATTTTATCAATAAGAGAAGCTTCCTTTGCCCTTATTTTTGAATAATAAGGTTCTTCGGTGAAAAGCTTTTTTACGCTTTCCCTGAAATCTGCCATAAGCTCTTTTTTTGTCTTATCTATCATAAGACGGTGAATTTCACGCAGCTCCCTTTCTTCAAAGGAGCGTACGGCGTTAAGCTTTTTTTCTGCCGCTTTTCTTTCCTCTGCTATTTCCTCGGGAAGTGTGTCATTGAAAGGCACCTCCGCCTCTGAAAAAACGGGAAACGCTGTTTGTTCAATTTCTTCAGCTTCTTCAAGCTCTGTGAGAATTCTTTCTCTTCTTGTGCCGAATATCCTTTTCACGGTTTTTCTGCCCGCAAAGAAAAGGATCAGAACAAGTATGAGAAAGTTTATTATTACATACTGTATTTCCATAATGTCTCCAAGCAAATCATAATTTATCGGGGGAAAGATGCTCACAAATCACCGTCTTTGACGCACAA
>CAYTRD010000041.1:0-19996 GCA_964440255.1 uncultured Ruminococcus sp.
GGGGCATAGCTCAGTTGGTAGAGCAGCGGTCTCCAAAACCGCGTGCCGAGGGTTCGAGCCCTTCTGCCCCTGCCAAAAATCCTGAATGCAAAAGCATTCAGGATTTTTACTTTTTACCTCTTCACTTTTCACTTTTCACTTTTCACTTTTCTCTTTCGAAACTTGTCGATTAGGTAATAAGTAATAGTGCACAGTGATTAAAAAAAAACGGAGCAGAAAGACGGTTAGGAGCTTTCTGCTCTTAATATTTTTATGTTTAAAAACATTACTGTATCGAAAACTTCGCTTTCAGCTCATTGATCGTTTTTTGAGGATTTGAATGATAGGCGAGTGCAAGTACAAATACACAACATAATACGGGAAGTATCCATATTATCGGATTTAACCTTGTGATAATGAAGCTTATTATACCTGCGACAATACAGTAGACAATAAACAAGACAGTATACGGTGCTGTTTTATATACATTATTACGCTCTGTGATTTCGGTAAAAATAAACAAAAATACAATTAGAGCCATAACAATTGTCGGAAGAGCAAGCATATAATATCTTTCATTTCTTCCGAAAATGCTTCCGAAAACAATTGCCGCGAGATTTAATGTATAAAAATTCATTACTATGTAATTTCCCTTAAAGCCTTGCTTTACAAACAGCGGTCTTCCTATCAGAGTCCACAAAAGGGGAATCAGGGTAAAAATTAAACCGAAAACAGTATCGGATATTATTCCTGTATTATTAAGCAAAAAGGCAAAAGCTGAGGTCAAAAGCCATATAAGAATAAAAACAGGGAATACATTTATTTTTTTCGGTTGTGTTTTAACTTTGGGATATTCGGCTGTTATTATGCCGGGTATCAGAGGAGCAATATCCGAAGATTTACTGCCGCATAACGGGCATTTATTATAAATTTCCGGAATATCAACATTACAATCTGCACATCTCATATTTATGCCTCCGGATCGCTTGTTTCAACACGGACTCTTAGTCCGAGCTGTGAAAGTGTTCTGAAATATGTTCTCACAAGATCAGTCTGCTTTGATGCAACATTAAAACAGATGTTAATTTTATCATCAATACTGTTGATGCAACAGCCTACAGCATTTCTGGGCCCTCCTAAGAATGCTTCCATTCTGTCGATATGCTCTTTCATTTCAGGAGGCATTTTACAAATTCCGAGATTTGAAAGCGTGCAGGCAAATTTCTGCTGTCCGTTCAGGTAGCCCAGCTTGAGAACAACTCTCTTAATGCCGTTCGGAAGAATACGCACAACCGGATTTTTGGCTGTTGAGACATTCATAGCGATATTCTTTTCAAGGAGCTCCTTTTCTGTACCTTCTTTGATTTTTCCTCTTATTGCTTCAATAATTTCTTCAACTGTTGATGATTTGTCGGCTTTAAGATCAAATGCACCGATATTTGTAAACAGAGAAAAATTTCTCAAAGAATCAGAACCGAATATGGGTCTTAAAGAAACAGGAACAGAAATTTTGATTGGCTTTTTGTTATTTTCGGGCGAGCATTTGTATAAGGAATAGATATAAACTGCAGTAAGAAAATCAGTAATAGTAATATTTCTCGGCTTGCAATATACCTTCAGATCTTCTACAGGAACAAGGCCTTCAAACAGTCTGTTGTAATTGTCTATTGGCTTTACAGTGTGCTGATAGCTTGATTTTTCATTACGTTTCATTCCTCTGTTTGTGGGGTCATAAAACTTTTTGAAGGAATCAACTGTTTCACTTTCTTTTGGTTCATCGCTAATATTAATAATAAATTCGCTGTCGGGTATGCAAATTCCTTTAAGCTTCAAATATTGTGCCGTCAGAGCCTTGAGAACCTCAATTGTGGCACCACCGTCTGCGATCCCGTGAAATGCTTCAATACAAAGCCTTCTTTTATAATAAATAACCTTAACGGCAGGCACATCGGTATACCATCTCGGTGTGGGAAGAACAGGGTGAAGCTGCTCCTCTTCAATGATCGGCATTTTTTCCGTTCTTTCAAGATAAGGCCAGAAATATCCGAATCTTAACTGGACAAAATAAGAAGGAAAACGGGGCATTATATCCTTTACTGCCTGTTCTAATATTTCGGGATCAATATCCTCCTTCATTATGAAGCCGATTCTGTATCCGCATATCCATTTTCTGTTTGACGAATACGGGTAAATAGTCGCTGCATTATCAAGCTCATACCATGTTTTGTTATTACTGTTCATTTTTAGCCTCACGCTCTGTTTTAGTTTTTGCAATCATTTTCTTTGTAATAATACCTGAAATCAAAACGAATACAATAATTGCAGCTACGGGAATTGCTGCAAGCCAGGGCTTTTCGCCGACACTTTTAAGTGCCACACCGAAGCCTGTATATACAAGTACAAGAGGTAAATTACCGAGATTCGCACCTATCATATAATTTTTATATGAAACATTCATAGCTCCGAAAAGAAGGCTTGAAAGGTCACCGGGAAGAAGCCCCGAGAGCTTTACTGCAAAGGTCATTTGTGCTTCATTAGCTCCTGCAAAATCGTCCAGCTTTTTAATAGCCTTGAATTTGCCCTTAAGTGTATCAACCATTCCCGTACCTGTGAATTTACCGAGAAAATACGGGATGGAAAGACTCAAGAATACGGAAATTATATTAATGAGCACACCGACAAAGAAATTCGGCATAAGATAGCCGCAAATTGCAAAAACAACAGCAGGAGGGAAGACAAGAGCAAAGGATTTTACTACCGAGAAAATGATAATTCCGATTGCAATTGCAAATGTTCCGCCCTGTATCATAGTGCACAATTCAGGTATATTTGAAACCTTTATATTGTACTTGTTTATAAGCACTACACATAAGATAACCATACCAAGCATAACAATACCTGAGATTATCTGCAGTATTTTAATTAATTTTGAATAGTTTTTCTTTTCCATATCATCCACTCCGATAATTTTTTATTTATTATAAAACATAATAATCTGCTTTTCAATTAACCATATATTAAATTATTTTAAAAATCAAATTACAAATCGTAATATTCACTGAAAAACCGACCGTTTATTTTGTCCTGCTTGTCCGTGTGAACAACAAAAACCTTTCTCTTGCTGTATAAAATTACAATACGTACATTTTTATGAAGCAGCTCTGTATATTGCTTCATAATTTTTTTGTAATTTTTGTCATAGACTGTTAATTCAGTCGGAATATGTATATTTACGGGCAGAGAAGCAATATCACAAAGAATAGATTCTCGAAGCAGATTTTCATCGCATTTATCTTTGAGGTGACTATACAATAAACCGATAAATTCAGTTAAACCGATTTTTGTAAAATTGTAGCTTCCGCCGAAGTCACAAAACAACTCGAAAGCATCAAAGCCTTTATCGTTTATAAGATAGTCCAGTGTAATCAGGAATCTTCCGCTGTTATAAAGTCTGTCAAGTGCCTCCTCGCAGCCCTTCAGTCTTTTTATATCATCAGGCTTTAGCCACGGAGTCTCAGTTATTTCATACGGAGGATTAGGTGAGAATGTACAAGGATATCTCTGAGAATTTTCTCTCATATCGGCTCCGTAAAGAAGCTTAAGAAAACCAAGCTGCAGCATATCCGCTTTTAATGAATAAGCGGTGTTAAAGCTGTTTTTGAAGCTTTCAAAGCCTTCATAGGGGAGTCCTGCAATAAGATCTATATGAATATGCATATTTTTGAGCGATATAAGTCTTGATATGTTATTAAATACCTTTGTTAAATCAGATTTTCTGTTGATAGCTTCGAGTGTTTTATTATTAAAGGATTGAATTCCGATCTCAAGCTGAATAAGACCGCAGGGCATTGTCGAAAGTATATCAAATGTATCTTCCGTTAAAATGTCAGCTGCGATTTCAAAATGGAAACAGACATCTTGATTTATACGAGTTCCGTAATTTGTTTTAATAAAATTCAATATTCTGTTTGCTTTTTTTGAATCGGCATTGAATGTTCTGTCAATAAATTTGACAGTCTTTGTGCCGCTTTCTGAAAGTCTGATGATGTCTGTGCATACCTGTTCAATGTCAAAATAACGAAGTCCTGACATACCTCCTGAAAGACAGTAAGCACATCTGAACGGACATCCGCGGCTTGATTCTATATAAGTGATTCTTCCGTTAAGCTTCTGAAAATATTCGTCGCAATAAGGTGACGGGGGAGTTTCTTTATAAGTTTTACAAGGTACGGATATTATTTTGCCGGATTTTCTGAATGAGAGACCTTCGCAGTTATCAAAAGACTTCTCTGCGGTCAATGCTTCAATAAATGAAGAAAATGTCCATTCTCCTTCACCGGAAAGAACATAATCAACGCAAGGGTAATTATTCAGTATATCACCTTGTCTGTATTGCACCTCGGGACCGCCAAGTATTATTTTGCAGTCAATGTCAGATTTTAACACATTGCAGACAGATAATATTTTTTCCGTATTCCATATATAACAGGAAAAAGCAACAACATCAGGACTTACTGCGGTAATATTTTCAATAAATTCATTTATGTCAGCATTGACAGTACTTTCGACCACATCAATATTATGTTTTTTTGTGCAAAAAGCATCAACTCCTGCCTTTAGACACCATAAAGACAGGCAAGAATGAATATATTTTGAGTTAAGAGTGGCAAGAACTATTTTCATTTTTGTCTCCCGAAAGAAAAAGGTTTCGGCGGAGCCTTTTTCGACCGTACAGAATAAGTTAAAATAAAAAGCAAGCACCCGTAAGCACTTGCTTTTTCAATAATTCAGATATTAAAGTGCAGATACGATTTCAAATGTATCCTGTGCAATCATAAGCTCTTCATTTGTGGGAATTACAAAAAGCTTTACCTTGGAGCCGGGAACGGAAATTTCAAGCTCTTCGCCACGCTTTGAGTTAGCTTCTTCATCAATTGCAGTTCCGAGGAAAGCAAGCTTTTCTGCTACTCTTGTACGGTAATGAGGATTATTTTCACCGATACCGCCCGTGAATACTACAGCGTCAACACCGCCCATAGCAGCTGCAAAGCCGCCTATGTACTTTGTAAGCTGATGACAGAGCATTGATTCAACAAGCTTTGCTCTTTCACAGCCGTTCTTAGCGTCATTTTCAATAGTTCTGTTATCACTTGTCTTCTGAGTAACACCGAGCATACCGGACTTCTTATTCATGACACTGTCCATCTGATCAGGTGTAAGACCTTCCTTTTTCATAATAATAGGAATTATTGCAGGGTCAATTGAACCGCATCTTGTACCCATCATTATTCCCTCAAGAGGAGTAACACCCATAGTGGTATCAAGGCACTTTCCGTCCTTTACGGCAGAAATTGAAGAACCGTTGCCGAGGTGACAGGTAACTATCTTAGTACCTTCTGCATTACCGCCGAGAAGCTCAACGCATCTCTTGCTTACAAATCTGTGAGATGTGCCGTGGAAGCCGTAACGACGGATTCCGTACTTCTCATAATATTCATAGGGAAGAGCATACATATATGCATAATCGGGCATTGTTGCGTGGAAGCCTGTGTCAAAAACAGCAACCTGAGGCACACCGGGCATAACCTTTTCGCAGGATTCGATACCCATAAGGTTTGCAGGATTGTGAAGAGGGCCGAGGTCAAAGCATTCTCTGATAGCTTCCTTAACAGCTTCTGTTACAAGAACTGAACCGCTGAACTTTTCACCGCCGTGAAGAACACGGTGACCGACAGCAGTAATTTCCGACATAGATGTAAGAACGCCTCTTTCTTCACTTGTAAGAGCATCAATAACAATTTTAATAGCTTCTGAATGGTCGTTCATAGCCATAGGAACAGCCTTGCAGTTCTTTGACTCATCAGCAGAAACCTTGTGTGTGAATGTGCTTTCTCCGCCGATCTGCTCACAGATACCTTTTGCAAGCATTTCATTTGTATCCATATCAAAAAGCTGATATTTTAATGAGGAGCTTCCGCAATTGATAACAAGAATTTTCATATTTACCTCCAAATGTATTGAAATTTTTTTTACCGTTCTGTATTATATAATTAATTTATAATTAATGCAAGTGTTTTATACGGTTTGGAGAGATTTTTTTGAAAACTGCATTTATTGCGTGTGAATATAACCCCTTACATAACGGTCATAAATATCATATTGAGCAAACCCGAAAACTTGGTGCTGACAATATTGTTTGTATTATGAGCGGAAACTTTGTACAGCGAGGTGATATAGCTGTTGCGGAAAAGCATATCCGTGCACGAAGTGCGTTGCTTGCAGGCGCAGACCTTGTAATTGAGCTTCCTGTAAAATATGCCGTTTCAACGGCTTCACTTTTTGCTGAAGGTTTTGTGAAGACTGCCAAAGCAACGGGACTTGACGGTTTTATATCATTCGGCTCTACGGCAGATATGAATACACTCTCAGATGTAAAAAATATCATTTTCAGTGATGAGGCGGAGGAATTCGCTTCACATTGTCTTACCGAAGGAATAAACTACCCTAAAGCAAAAGCTATGTTCCTCAAAGAGAAGCACGGAAATAATATGTCACTTGTTCTTGATGATGCAAACAATATTCTCGCACTTGAATATCTCAACGCAGCGGATAAATACTTTAATGACGCCTATGCAGTTTCCGTTGAACGAAAAGGCGTAATGCACGACAGCAGTGTTACGAGCGGTGATTCTGCAAGTGCGGGATTTATAAGAAATATACTTTACAGAGATATTTCAGCAGAAGATTTCATAAATAACTTATATTCCTGCAAGCGATTTATTCCCGATGACGTATTTGAACAACTGTTATCAGAGTATTCTTCCGGCAATTTTCCTTCTTCGCCCGAAAAATTTGATGTAGCTGCTTTTTCAAGACTTTTGAATTTTACTGCCGATTATTTTACTGAAATCAACAATGTGGTCGGAGGACTTGAAAACAGAATTGCTGATGCAATTACCCGTACTTCATCAATTAATGATTTATGTGATATTGTAAAGACAAAAGCCTTTACACATTCGAGAGTCCGTCAGATAATTCTGAGTGCTGTTCTCGGTATTACAAGAGATGATATTGACGACGGTATTCCGTATATCAGAGTTTTAGGATTTAATGACAAGGGAAGAGCTTTACTTAGATTTATGCAAAATAACGCTGAGCTTCCCGTTATTACAAATCTTTCTCAGGCTGATATTTCCGACAAGAAAACTGCAAGAAATGTTATTTTGGATTACAATGCTTCTAAGCTTTTTAATCTATGTATTCCTTGTCCATTAAGCGGAAATACCGAATATGACATTCCTCCCGTATTCCTGAAATAGAATGGATTTTTCTGTGCCGTTATAAGGAGAGCTGTAAAAAAACGAAAGTTTTTTTACAGCTCTCATTTTAGTATACAAGCTCATCAAGCTCAGCGATAATTTTTTTAATTCTCTTTGATACGACAGCAGATAATCCCGTTTTTCTGTACAAAGAATATATTGCAGACTTTTTATCGTTTGAACCCTTCATTTTGGCAAAGATTTCCGTAAGCAGGTCTTTTTTCGGAGCGTTAACTTTGTTTGTGTAATTCTTAAGAGAAATTCTTATTTCGTTTTCAGGTGAAACATCGGAAATTTCTATTTTGAGATGATTCATTTCTGATAAAGCATTGAATTCTCTGTGTTCTCCGTCACATGTAACATCAATATCTTTACACCTTGAAATATCAATAAATGAAAGAGTGTAATTTCTTAAGTCCGGAATAAGTGAGGTATCACCGTTTGCACGATGTATAACAAAATCAACCTGCTGAGCAATATTGCTGACGGAAAATTCTGTTTCGCAATATGCACCGTTTTTGTAATGAAGCGTTTCTCCGTCATCTTCATAAAGTGTGAAGGTGTTATTGCCTCTTGATATCAGAAGCTCAAGATTTACCGGATTATCAATATTATTGGTATCACATTCACAAGAAAGCGGTATAATTGCACCTTCTTTTGCAAGCACGGGAACTGAGGCCTGATCTCTGAAAATTTCAGTAAGTGTATTGCCGTTATATATTCTTCCCGTAAAAATATCCGTGTACCTGCCTTTTGGAAGAAAAGCCACCGTACCTGCAAGGCCTGTCAAGCTGTCACATTTCTCTGTTATGGGACATACTATAAGCTCTGTACCGAAATAGTACTCATTGGGACATTTATAAGCCCTCGTGTCCGTCGGAGATTCATAATACATCGGTTCGATCAGGCATCTGCCGTCTTTTTCCGTTAATCTGTTCATTGAATAAATATACGGAATAAGCCTGTGTCTGAATTTAAGGAATTTAATTGCATTTTCTTCAACAAATTTATTATACATCCATGGCTCTTTGCCCATAAGCTCATTTGATGTTGAATGTAAACGCATAATCGGACTGAAAACACCGTACTGAAGCCAACGAAGATATAATTCATCATCACGGTAGCCTCTGCAATGACCGCCGATATCGTGACTCCACCAGCTGTAACCGATGTTTGAAGCAGTTGAGGTAAAGTAAGGCTGAAAATCAAGTGATTCCCATGTCTGAACAGTATCACCCGAAAAACCGAGAGGATATCTGTGTGAGCCTGCACCTGCAAATCTTGAAAGTATCAGAGGTCTTTTACCGTCACGGGCAATGTCAAGAGAATGATAGTGATTGAGAGCCCATAACGGATCAAGTCCGGGAATTGCCGTATTCTTACCTTGCTGCCAATCTATCCACCAGAAGTCAACACCTTCATTTTCGTGCGGATGATGAAGATATCTGAAATAACCTTCAATAAATTTTTCGTCGGTTATATCAAATTTTATCTGTTTGTGTGATGCTTTATCAATTCCCATAAACTCACAGAAATCCTCATAAGCATCCTCATAGAATTTACAGCCTGATGCAGGATGGAGATTCATTGTAACCTTAAAACCGTTATCCTTAAGAAAACTCAGGAAAGCCTTATGGTCGGGGAACAATTCCGTGTTCCACGAATATCCTGTCCAACCCGGAAAAACTGTATTGTAAAACAGCTCAAACAGACTGTTTCTCTCACCTTCGTCAAGAGCATCCTTACCGAATCTTTTAACAACATCGACCCAATGCCAATCCATGTCGATTGTTGCGACGGTTATCGGAATTTTCTCATCTATGAAACGCTTCATAAGGGAGGTATATTCTTCCTGTGTATATGCTTTATAACGACTCCACCAGTTACCGAGAGTAAATTTTGGGATAAGCGGAGCATTTCCCGTAAGAGAAAACAGCTCTTTTACCGCAAGTCTGTAATTAAACCCGTATGCAAAATAATACCGATCCGTGCCTGTGGCTTCACGGGGAAGAACCTTTCCGTCTTCACTCAGTATAAGCGATGTGCTGTCATCAAGCACGGCGACACCGTTTGTTGATATAATTCCGTCTCCAAGCTTTGTTTTGCCGTTAACGCCGTCAAGTGTTCTTGTTGTACCTTTAAGATTGCCCGCTTTGAAATCGGTAACAAGTCTTCCGTCACATAACGATACCGATTCCATAATATCTTTATCGGTATTATAGGTAAATTTTGTCTTATCTGTAGATATAACTACTGTTTTACCTTTTATATCGACCGTAATACGGGTTTCACAGAAATTTCTGTTTATAACTGATTGTGTCGGCTTATCACAGAAAACAGCATTATCTTGTTTTTCCACACGAAGCAGATAAGGAGAAATAACAGAAAATCTGAATGAATTGAAAATATACATTTGCTCGGAACGGGTTTTCGGCTCACATTCTATAGAAAGTTTTTTTAGATAATCGCTCATTTTATTCACCCCAATTTTATTTTATTCAATAATAGCATTAAACAAAGGCAACATCAATGACTTTATGTATCAATATTAAATTTTTTTCTTAATTGTTTTATAATTTTAGTTTCAAGTCTGCTGACATACGACCTTGATATTCCGTACATTGCCGCTATTTCATTTTGTGTTCTCGGTTCGTTACCGTCAAGCCCGTATCTCATAATAATAATACTTTTTTCTCTCGGATTTTTTATTTCCTCAACAAAATGTCTCAGCAGAAGGATATTATTTTTCGTAATACATTCATCTGCAACGGTATCATCTACAGCTATAATATCAATCAAAGTAAGGGGATTGCCCTCAGCGTCAGTTTCAATCGGCTCATCAAGTGAGATATCAAGAGCAGATTTCTTTTTGTTCCTGAAGAACATAAGTATTTCATTTTCTATACAACGCGAAGCGTATGTTGCAAGCTTTACACCTTTGCTGTCATCGAATGTATTAATGGCTTTGATAAGTCCCAACGTACCGACAGATATGAGCTCTTCGTTATCGTTTTCATTAATATTGAATTTTTTGATGATATGAGCAACCAATCTTAAATTATGTTTTACAAGCTTATCCTTTGCTTTATTCTTTTCTATATCGCTCCCGTTTGATAACAAGTTAAGGTATAATTTTTCATTATCATGTGATAACGGAGGCGGAAATACACCGTAATTGTCAAGATGTAATGCAAAAAAAATAATTTGAGTCAAAAATTCAAGCATTATGATTTCTCCTATCTGTTTGTTCAGTTTATTTTATGGTAAAAAGAAAAAATAATGCATGTCAGCATTTTAATAAATTTATAAATTCATTGAAAAACGAACATAATTATGTTATTATTATTTTATAAGTTTGTTATGTAGCGATAAGGGGAGAATTGTTGTGAAGAAATTATTATCAATATTACTCAGTATTTCATTGATTTCAGGACTTTTTGCGATTCCGGCTGCTGCCGTCAGTGAAAATGATTATCCGATAGTTGTTGTTCCCGGTTACAGTGCTTCGTATCTTTATGCAGTTGAAGCTGACGGTTCACAAAGACAGATATGGGGCTCCTTTGAAGGACTCAATATTATGGATGTTGTGCTTGAAAATATAGTAAATCTCGGTGTCGGTCTCGGCGGAGCTATGTTGGGGCAGCCTGTTTATCTTGCTGAAACATTAGGAACGGGGATCGTTGAGTTACTTGGGGATATTGCATGCAACCCCGACGGAACGCCCGTTATCGAAACTGTAACATATCCGAATGAGCCCGCAACCACCAATTACAAATATCTTATTGATGAAATGGGTTCAATGCATGCTGCTGAAACGGAAATAATGGCTGATATTGCTGAATATTACGGTGTAAACGGGTATGAAAACATTTTCTCATTTCAGACTGATTTTCGCCTAAGCATTGTCGATGCCATTGAAAATCTCAGAGAATATATTGATGCAGTACTAGAATATACAGGTGCTGATAAGGTAAATTTGTTTGCTGTGAGCTACGGCGGTCAGATATCTGCTTCATATCTTAATGTTTACGGCTGCGAAAATAAGGTGCATAACGCAGTTCTGACAGTTCCTGCTATCGGCGGTGCGGCTCTGGCTTATGATGTTATGAATGAAAATATCCGTTTGGATGAAGAAACATTGTTCTATTTTATTGAAAACGGTATGATGCTTGAAGAGGATATCAACTGGCTTATGAAAGCTCACTCACTTGGTTTTCTTGATGAACTGTTGAATCTTTTAATTAAAAACGGTATCAAAGATATATTGGGATACTGGGGAAGTATATGGGACTTTATTCCCGAGGAATATTATGATGAAATGAAAAAGCTATATCTTGACCCTGTCGAGAGTGAAGAGCTTATAAAAAAGAGTGACATATTTCATTATGAAATTCTTCCTTCAATGAGTGAGAAGCTTCAGGAGTGTATCGATAACGGTACGAATGTTTATATTGTTGCAGGAAGTGATTCTCCGGCAGTTACGGGACTATATGAAAATTCAGACGGAATAATTCACCTTAACGGGGCTACAGGTGCTGATTGTGCACCTTTAGGTCTGAGGTTTTCAGACGGATACACAGGCAAGCGACTGACCTGCTCTGATGAATCTCATAATCATATGTCACCTTCAATGAATATTGATGCATCTACCTGCTATATTCCCGAACAGACATGGTTTATAAGCGGTCTTTTCCACGGAATGACATGGAAGGATGAATATACCAAAAATCTTTGTATCCGTTTATTATTCTCCGATGAACTGCTGAGTGTCCATTCGGAAAATGAATTTCCGCAATTTATGTATTCTACCAATGTATGCCATTCAGTTGCATTCGCGTTTGATAATTCAAAGAACGGAAGCTTGTGCGACGAAGACACAGCCTTGAAAATAACCAATCTTTCCGAAAAATACAAAATGCAGATTGTATCTGTTACTTGTGTCGGTGCAGATATGGACTTTGATGTGGCTTGCAGGACATATCTTAAGCCGGGTGAAACGATTGAGCTTGCTATTGCCGGGAAAATACCCGAAATGAGCTATTCAACTGTCGATATTTCCGTAAATTATACACTCATAGGTGATATTATATATCAGGGTGAAAGAACGCTGTCATTTACCGTTATGAACGGTAATGCACCTGATTATGATGTTAATTCACCTTATACTACTGAAAAATATGAAACTGATTTTGAAAAAGCTACTATTAATTCTGTAGAAGAGCTTTTGGAAAAGATAGGTCTCTTTGATTTGATAAAAATGCTTTTCAACAGATGGCTTAGTCTTATTTCACTATAACTGAAAGGGGAGAGGTAAATGCGTGAAAGCTCAAAAGCGGCACTTTGCGGTATAGTTTCTGCTTTAGCTGTAGTTATTATGCTGTCCACCTACCTTTCTCCGTTTCTTGTTTACACAGCCCCTGCTTTTGCAGGCTTGTTGCTTCTTCTGATACTTTACGAGATCGGTTACGCTTGGGCAATCGGGACATATTTTACAATTAGTCTTTTATCGGTATTTGTTATTGCTGATAAAGAATCTGCTGTGTTTTTTACTATGTTTTTCGGTTTTTATCCCATATTTGCTCATTTCATTAACATAAAAATAAGAAAAAGATTATTCAGTTTCATTTTGAAGTTTGCCGTATTTAATATTTCTTGTTTTGTATCTGTTACTGTATGTATGTTTGTTCTGGGTGTAGGCTTTGAAGATATTACGGGAGAAGGAGCCGGCTTTACAGCAGTTTTTATGCTTTTATTGAATGCTCTGTTTATTGTTTATGATGTTTTAATTATAAGACTGCAGCTGCTTTACACTAAAAAAATCCAGAAACGCTTCAGAAAACTTTTCAATATAAAGTAATTAGTATCAACTTTCAGCATAATCTTTTATTGAGTACTTTTTTATGGAGGAAATAATGAAAGAAGTTATTGCTGTTTTGCTGTCCGTTGTTATATTTTCGCTTTGCATATTTGGTATTATAAAAAAGACTGAAGAGAATATCGTTTCAGTTATAAGTGAGAGTGCATCAACGTATAAAGACTGTATCATAATTCTTGATGCCGGTCACGGCGGTGAAGACGGTGGTGCTGTAGCATTTGATAATACTCTTGAAAAAGATATTAATCTTTCCGTATGCAACTGTATTTCCATGTTTTTTGATTTATTCGGTATTGAATATGTATGTATCAGAACAACAGACTGCAGTGTCGGTGATACAACACTTTCTACAATAAGAGAACGAAAAGCATCTGATATACATAAACGATTTGACATAATAAATTCTTATGATAACTCTGTTTTGCTAAGCATTCATCAAAATATGTATGCAATAGAAAAGTATTCCGGCACACAGGTTTTCTATTCTTCAAACTCAGAGCAATCGAAAGAAATAGCTCAATATATCCAGACAAGTGTTAAAAATGCAATTCAAACGGAGAATAACAGAAAAATCAAGGCTGCCGATAACAGCATATATTTGTTATACAACGCAAAAAGACCGTCTGTTATGGTGGAATGCGGCTTTCTTTCAAATCTTAATGAACTCGCTGCACTTAAAGCTTCTGAGTATCAATCACAAATGGCATATTTTATTACAAAGGGAATAATTCAATATTTAATTACATAAAGGAATAATTCTATGGCACAGAAAAATAAAACAGTTTTTGTTTGTTCTTCATGCGGATGCACATCAGGCAAATGGGCAGGGAAGTGCCCTGATTGCGGAGAATGGGATACATTTGAAGAACAGCTTCAATATGAGAAAAATTCGGGAAGCTCGTCTCAGGCATTACTCAAACCGCTTAAACTTTCTGAAATCGAAAATTTTACTGAACACAGATATGATACCGGTATTGATGAATTAAACAGAGTTCTCGGTTCAGGCCTTGTAAAAGGCTCTGTGGTTCTGCTTAGCGGTGATCCCGGAATCGGTAAATCAACGTTATTACTGCAGACAACTCAATCGCTCGGAAAAGAACGCAATGTCTTATATGTTTCGGGCGAAGAATCTGCTCATCAGCTTAAAATCAGAGCAAAAAGAGTCGGTGTTGATTCTGAAAATCTGACTGTAATCTGTGATACCGATGCCGTTGCTGTTTGTGAATATATTAAAGCAAATATGCCCGAGGTTGTTATAATTGACTCAATTCAGACAATGGCAATTAAAGACATTAGCTCTTTACCGGGAAGCATAACTCAAGTCAGAGAATGTTCAAATCTGTTTATGAGATATGCAAAAACTCTGAATGTTCCTATAATTATTGTCGGTCATGTTAACAAAGACGGCAACATAGCTGGTCCTAAGGTTCTTGAACATATTGTAGACTGTGTTCTGTATTTTGAGGGTGAAAAAAATCTGTCCTACAGAATTTTGAGAGCCGTTAAAAACAGATACGGTTCAACTAATGAAATCGGTGTATTTGAGATGTTTGATAAAGGTCTCAGAGAGGTAAAAAATCCGTCACAGGCTCTGATTTCAGGAAAACCCAACAATGTGTCGGGCTCATGTATCGCTTCGGTTATGGAAGGCTCACGACCTATACTTGCTGAAGTACAGGGGCTTGTTTGTCAATCAGGCTTCGGAAACCCGAGAAGAATGTCAACAGGCTTTGATTATAACAGAATGTCCTTATTGATAGCTGTTTTAGAAAAACGAGCCGGGTATTTTATGGGAAATTGTGATGTTTATGTCAATGTTGCCGGTGGGCTTAAAATTGATGAGCCTGCATCAGATTTGCCGGTTGCATTAACATTGATTTCAAGTCTTAAGGATGAAGTTTTGCGTGATGATTGTATAGCATTCGGTGAAATCGGACTTGCCGGTGAAATCAGAAGCGTAAGCTTTGCAGAATTACGCATTAAGGAAGCAATAAGACTTGGCTTTAAGAAATGTATAATATCTGAACATAATCTGAAGGAATTACCGAAGGATTTTAAGAATCAGATTGAAATTATCGGTGTAAATAATATCCGTAGTGCGTACTACGAATCTACAAAATAAAGAGGATATGAAAATGAAAAAAGAAATATATTCAGCCGCAAATTTCAGAGCAACCGTTACAGTTTTAGTCGTAAGCATAGCAATCGCAACAGTTATTAGAAAATATACAAAATAAATGGAGTATTCGCTAAAACTGAAAATGTATTAAAGAGAGAAACTTAGTTAAATCAACAGTTAAAATTATACAAAATTAATATTTTGTATAATTTAGGGGAGAGAAAACAGCGAAAACACGGAAAATAGCCGTTTTTCTCCCGTCCGAAATAATTTTGTATAATTGAGCCCTGTCCTTAATTCATTATATTGTTTTAGTGATAATTGTCGTATGAATCAGAATTATTTGGCATCTTTGCCGCAAACCGTTGTTCAGTTTATTTATTATCAGTCGAATGTTAAAAATAAATCTGAGTTGACATTAGATGAATACAGTCTTGACTTGCGGTTGTTTTTGAAATATCTTGTGATTTCATCAGAAAAGAATAAATTTTCTGATGATGAACTGGATGCTGTAGATATTACAGGTTTAAGAAATGATTTCTACAAATCTGTTACCTTGAACGATGCATACAGATTTCTGTCATTTTGTAAGACCCATCGCAATAATCAGGAACGAGCAAGAGCAAGAAAAGCATCAGCTATACGAACATTTTTTAAATATCTTAAAGTTAATGACATTATTGATGATAATCCGATGATAAGTCTTGACTCACCAAAGCTCAAAAAAAGCCTGCCAAAGCATCTTACAATTGAACAGGCAAAAAAGCTTCTTATGAGTGTTGATGGAGCCAATAAAGAGCGTGATTATTGTATCTTGACCCTTTTTCTTAATTGCGGACTTCGTTTATCAGAGCTTGTTTCTATGAATTATAATGAAATAAAATATGACGGTGATACTGCGTCGACCGTTATAACAGGTAAAGGCAACAAGGAACGTACAATTTATCTCAATAAGGCCTGCGTATTGGCTATTAAACGCTATATGAATGTTCGCCCGAAGGATGGCGTTAAGGATCGTGATGCACTGTTTTTATCCAACAGGTTAACACGAATCAGTGCAAAAACTGTTCAGCATATGGTTGATGTTTATATTGAAAAAGCGGGTCTTGCGGGTCTCGGCTTTTCTGTTCATAAGCTTCGTCATACTGCGGCTACTCTGATGTATCAGACGGGTAAGGTTGATGTGCTCGAACTCAAAGAGCTTCTCGGGCATGAAAGTCTCAATACTACACAGATTTATACGCATATTATTAATGAAAAGGTCAAAGAAGCTGTTGATGCTAATCCCTTGGCTGACTTCGACAGTGATTAAAAATATGAAAGACTTCCCTGCTTTTCAAGGAAGTCTTTTTTTGATTTTATTTATATTATCAGTCCTGAGAACAATTTATGGCAAATTATGTCTGTAACTGCTGCTAATATTGAAAATGCTGTAAGCAAGAAATTAATTGTAAGATATTTCTTAATTGAAAAGTTTTCTCTTATGTTAAAGAAGGTATTTTTAATGAGCCTGTCTGACATTTTATAAGATATGATACATGATAAAATAATGCAGACTGCAGAAATTACGAGCGACGGCATTTTCAGTAAAATAAAAATTCCGATTCCTTTAGCAGTGTATAATGACAGATATGAAGCAAAAACGCTACCTGTAAAAAAGCCGAAAATTACAGGTGAAATTGTTATAAATGGCATACCGACACAGCAAAAGCCCATACAGAAATTCATTGTCAGCAGTATTAAATCAATAAGAATTCTGCTTATAAAAGCAGATGCAATTCCGTTATTATTTTGCCAAGCTTCGTAATATGACGCAAAATTTTCATTGATTAATACGCATACACAGCCAATTATTAAGCCACAACAAAACAATGAAAACAGAATTACAAAATTGATATTCTTCTTAAATTTATAAAACACATCCGATAAATTAATCGTTACACCTTTTGTCTGAAAATTCAGTTTTTTCATTACATCCACTTCCCTGTTATCTTAAATTTGAAGAAATTACCCCGCCGAGAGCACCAAAAACGGCATAAATCGGCATCAATATGAAGCAAAATACTGAAATATTGAATGTATTAAATATGTAAAGAATAACAATCAATATTAATGAAACAATAACAGCAGACAGTGCACCCCAAATAATACCTTTTGATTTAACAAATTTTCCACAGCAGGCTCCTCCCGCAAAACCGCCAATCACTGCAACAATAAACCATAAGTATTTAACAGATGCTTTCGATATATCATAATTCACAAGCACGGCAGACAGAATCAGTAAAATTATTACAGAAAACACAAAACTTATAACAGAGCCGAAGGCAACACAAGAGGCAGTTGATTTTAACTTGAATAAGCTTTTCTTTTTCATAGCTGAACTCCTTTTAATTTGTTTGTCCGTTAAAATCTATGCCAAGAAAGCAAAAAATATAACCGTAAAAGAAAAAATACTGCAACAGATAATCTGTTGCAGTAAAAAATTATTCTTCTTCGTTTTTCTTGCTTCTTCTCTTAGAAGATTTCTTTTCTTCTTTTTCAGCAGCCTTTGCAGCTTCAAATGCAGCCTTTTCGCTTTCAGCTCTTTCATTAGCGGTATTGTTTGTCTGAATACCCCAACGCATAATCTTCATTTTTGTTCTGTCTGCACCTGTTTCGAGAACGATTGAATCTTCTTTAACAGTTACAACTCGTCCGTTGATACCGCCGATTGTTGTGATTTCATCACCGATTTGCACGGAGTCACGAAGCTTCTGCTCTTCCTGCTGCTTCTTTTTCTGTGGTCTGATCATAATGAAATACATAACAACAAGCATTACAACCATCATAATGATCATTGTTACTGAACTTCCGCCTGAGCTTCCATCGGTACCGGTGGAAGTGCTTGCACTCATACATAGGTATTTTACTACATCAAATAACATTGGTTTTCCTCCAAATAACAATATTGAAACAATTATAACCAATAAGCTTAACAATTGCAAGCATTTTTGCTAAAATTTATCATTTTTGAATGATTACGGCTCTTTTATCGAGAATATTGATATATTTTCCGTAGAATTCTTCAAAGGTACCGTTATCAAGATTATTACGAATCTTTTCCATAAGAGAATTATAGAAATAGAGATTATGCATAACAGCAAGGCGAAGCCCGAGAACCTCTTTTGCCTTAAGAAGATGTCTTACATATGCTCTTGAATGATTACGGCAAACGGGACAGTCACATTCAGTATCTATGGGAGAAGTGTCTTTTTCAAAACATGCATTATTGATATTAATTACTCCGCTCCATGTAAAGAGATGTCCGTGACGGGCATTTCTTGATGGCATAACACAGTCAAACAGATCAACACCTCTGTGAACAGCTTCAAGGATATTTCCGGGAGTACCGACGCCCATAAGATATCGTATTTTGTAGTCGGGCATATGTGGTTCAACCGCAGAAATAATTTCATACATAACTTCAGCAGGCTCTCCGACCGCAAGACCGCCTATTGCATAGCCGTCAAGGTCAAGCTTAGCAATCTCTTGCATATGCTTTATTCGAAGCTCGGGGAAAGTACAGCCCTGATTTATACCGAAAAGTAACTGGTTTTTATTTACTGTATCATATAATGCGTTAAGTCTTTCATGCTCTTCTTTACAACGGTAAAGCCAACGTGTAGTTCTTTCACAGGACTTTTTTGAATATTCATATGTAGAAGGGTTCTCAACACATTCATCAAATGCCATAGCAATTGTTGAACCGAGATTAGACTGAATACGCATACTTTCCTCAGGGCCCATAAAAATCTTTCTGCCGTCAATATGAGAATTAAAGGTGACACCCTCTTCTTTTATGGAGCGAAGCTTTGCAAGTGAAAATACTTGAAATCCTCCTGAATCAGTAAGTATAGGCTTATCCCATCCTGTAAATTTATGAAGACCGCCCATTTCTCTGATAGCTCTGTCACCTGTTCTTACATGCAGATGATAGGTGTTACAAAGCATAACCTGACAGTTAATATTCATTAAATCAAAGGCTGAAAGACCGCCTTTGATTGCGGCAGTTGTTGCAACATTCATAAAGCCGGGAGTCTGCACAGTACCGTGAACTGTCATAAATTCGCCCCTTCTTGCACTTCCCTCTTGTTTTATAAGCTTATACATAGTTTCACATCCTTATATTTCATCGGTAATAATTGTAGAATCTCCGAATGAAAAGAAATGATATTTTTCTTTAATGGCACAATTATATGCATTAAGTGCGTTATCTCTTCCGCAAAAAGCAGAAACAAGCATAATGAGAGTGCTTTCGGGAAGATGGAAATTTGTAATAAGAGTATCAATGCATCTGAATTTATATCCCGGATAAATAAAAATATTGGTAGAATTACTGCAGGGTTTTATAAAACCGTTTTCATCGCATGCTGATTCAAGAGTTCTGCAACAGGTAGTGCCGGTACAGATAATTTTACCGCCGTTTTTCTTTGTTTCATTTATAGCTTCAGCTGCTTCGGGAGAAATCTGATAATTTTCATAATGCATATCATGATCTTCGATATTTTCAGCCTTAACAGGTCTGAAAGTGCCTATACCTACATGAAGGGTGATATAAGCGATTTTTACGCCTTTATTTCTGATCCTTTCAAGAAGCTCGGGGGTGTAGTGAAGACCTGCTGTCGGAGCTGCAGCAGAACCGTCAGTTTTAGCATAAACTGTCTG
>CAYTRD010000042.1:0-18681 GCA_964440255.1 uncultured Ruminococcus sp.
CAGCGGGCGTACCGCTGGTCACAGTGGCCGGTAGAGCAGGCCACGCGCGAACAAGCACCACAACGGACATCTACAGCCACTTCCTAAAGAGCTCCGACAAAACAGCCGCAGAAAAGCTGGAGCAGATGTTCGAATAACACAACGCAAAGGGCGATGACCATAACGGCCATCGCCCGATTTTTTTGAATTTTATAAAATTAACCAAAAGGGTTGACAAAATAAATCTTATAAGTTATAATTACATTAACCTTAAAGGTTAAGAAGGAGGAATTGCTATGCTAACAAGTATAGGAAGATTTTTAAGAAAACTCCGCATAGACAATGGAGAAATCTTGAAAGACATGGCGGAAGCGTTGGGGGTTTCTTCTGCATTTTTATCCGCAGTTGAAAACGGCAAGAAGAAAATGCCGGAGGGCTGGATTGAAAAGCTCAAATCTATCTATTCGTTCACAGCAGAACAGGCAGAAGAATTGCAGGCTGCAGTTATTGATACCAATGATGCGGTGGAGCTTAATCTGCAAAATGCAACACCCGGCAACAGAGCCCTTGCTATTTCGTTTGCCAGAGAGTTTGATTCCCTTGACGACGAGACAAGCAAAAAGATTTTTGAAATCCTGAAACGACGTAAGGGGGATTAACTGATTGAGCAATTATATGGTTGAAGCGAAATCGCGCGTGAACCTCAGAAGCCTCGCCCGCGTACTTAGAGAGCATTTGCACCTTGATGATGTACTGTACTTTCCGATCGTGGAACTGCTCGATGTTATGACCGAGCTTTTTGACGACTTTAATTACGAAGTAGTTGAGGATAAGGTCTTATCGAAAAAAGTTCATGCAGACACAGATATCCGGACAGGACATATCCGAATCAAGGAAAGTGTCTATGAGGGCGCGTGCAATGGTGAAGGCAGAGACCGAATGACTATCGCGCATGAGATAGGCCATTATTTTACCCTGTGCTTTTGCGGTTTCAGATTGGAGCGTAATTTCAGCGGAGGAAAAATCCCTGCATTTCGCGATCCAGAGTGGCAGGCAAAGTGTTTTGCAGGAGAGCTGATGGTGCCGGCGCATCGCGTTAAAGGCATGGATGCATATGAGATTGCAGATCAGTGTGGCGTTTCGTACGATGCCGCCTGTGTGCAGTATAAACATTTGCCGAAGGAGTGATGCGTATTGGTTGTCGTAAAAAACAAAAGACACACGGACAAACTGTTGGCGCAGTAAATCCATGTGACTTTCGCAGAAATATGTTGCATACTTCTTAGTGGTTTAAAAAGTATAACATATTTCTGCCCTTTTGTCAATCCGTCCGGGCAATATTTCAGCCCGCCCGGATAGGACCCGCTTCGGGCAAAGCGGAGAAGGGACAGAATATGTCCAAAGAAAATAGCACTCGCACTGGGTGCAAAGATGTTTTTCGTGCGTTTTTAGTAAAAAATGCGCGCTATGAAGGTGAGTTGGAAATCCCCTGCATTGAGGCGGAGGACCAGTTGCCTACGAGACTTATTCCCTTTTCAAAAGCAATAGGGGGTAAAGACTATGACGCATGGGTGCACTTCTATGAGGACGATGTGAGCTTTGAAAGGCTGTGGAATCAGCCAAACAAATATCTGCCTATACTCAAAAAATACGCAGGCGTTATTTCGCCCGACTTCAGCGTGTACCGAGACATGCCGCTTGTAATGCAGCAGTGGAATATTTATCGCAGCCGAGCAATGGGACACTGGTTGCAAGAAAACGGTTTGCCGGTAATAACCAATGTGCGCTGGAGCGACGATCGGACATACGAACTGTGCTGTGCGGGGGCACCGGCCAATTCGACCATTGCAATCGGGTCTCACGGTTGCATTAGGCTTTTACAGGAACGTAAGCATTTTATACAGGGCCTTGATTATGTGGTGAACAGGCTGAAACCGAAAACAATTATTGTTTACGGAACAGCTCCGGATGCCATCTTTTCAAAGCATAAGGAAGCAGGCATTACCATACTGCAGTTTGACAGCGATTATATGATCGCACATAAAAAGGCGGTGAACGCCTGATGGGAGCAGGATTTCACGGCGGCTTTGGTGGAACGAAAGGTGCGAAAGATAATGCGACAGCAGATTTGATCGCTGGTTTGGAAAAAAGCGGCGTTAAATTCACCAAAGAGAACATTGTGTTCATTACAAAAGATGCAACTGGGCAGACCGTGTGGCTCGAGACAGGTAATGCATTAGCAGGATTACAGCATATCCTTGATGGTGATGGAAGATCTCCAGGTCATACAGCTGATTTTGAAAGAGCTTTTGGAGTAACGAGAGAGGCTATCCCTGGTTACTTACAGAAGGTAGTTACAGATGGTATAGTAGTAAGTAACGAATTGAAAAAAATAGGGTCTCGTGAAGGATATGAACGTGTTTATTACTACGAAGGAAACCATTATGTAATTACAGGTGTTGGAACAAACGGATTTATTATTTCAGCTTATCCTAAGCGAAGAAAGGATTGATGAATATGATTACAGTAAGAATTATGAGCGAATTTTTGCGCAGTCCGGTGTGGATATACGAAGACGGGATTGTAACGGACGATTTACCTATGGTAAATAACGACGCAATCATTCAAGAACTATGCGACCGAGCGTCAGCAATGTTTACTGATTATTACGAATTTGATACACACGATGTTCCGTGTTGGTTTAATCACGAGAAAGAAAAGGCGGAAAAAGAGATTATGCTCGATCTTATCACGCAAATAGTCGCTCGCTTAGAAGAAATCAATGACGGCAGTTTCGTGGTTGAGGATTTGGAAAGCGAAAGGTTGAGAGCACTATGAGAGAAATCAATACGGAAAAGTATCTCAGCTTATATCGTGAACTGAAGATCAGCAAATCTGAGTTGCAGCAGGCTATCGGTGATGACCTTCATAATGTCGAGTGTCAAAAAGCGTACCGCATTAAGCGCAGCGATATTGTGAATGCCATTCAACTTTTGGTTAACGGCACAATTTCCAAAGATGCTTTGGTAGAATGGGTCAACGTGGTCTGGTTTACAGAACTTTATGTTTTCGATGACGAAGACGCGGATAGCATTGTCAGTGTGCTGGAGGTCTTGGAGACTATGGATGAAGAAGGCGTTGATATTTCGGAAAACGAAATATCGGAAATGATAACAGCATTAACTTCAAACACGGAATATGCTCCGTCGTAATTATCTCAAAACGAAAAGCCGGCAGTGCAAACTGTCGGCTTTTTAGCACCAATCGGTGGTATTTGTTTTTGGTATGGCGGTGGGGAGCGATCCCCACTTTACAATCGCCCACGTGTGAATGCGAGTTACGCCATCTTTGCAATCAACAGATACAAGTTCACACACAATGACTGTTGACAGCCTGGCACGCCCGGCGCGATTCGAACGCGCGGCCTTTCGCTTAGGAGGCGAACGCTCTATCCTGCTGAGCTACGGGCGCATATTATGAAATTTAGGCAAATTAGACTTCGAAGGCTTATCCCTTACATTTTCCCGAAAAGGCACCGAAGGGTACCACACAGGGTGCCAAATTGCCGGAGGTTCCCAAGCAAGATCGCGAAATCGGCGTTTTTCTCGCGTTTTCTCGCTTTCCTGCGAGTATCACACGGATAGAGCAAGCCCTTAGGAGGGGCTTATTCTATCCATTGAACTAAGGAGGCAAATTGTATTAACAGGCTTCATTTTACCAAAATAAAGAATCAATGTCAATGATTTGCGGGACTTTTTCGGGGAATGTCCTTGATAAGTGTTATTTTATATGATAAAATATTACAGATATTTAATTATACAAGGAGAAAGTGTTGATGCATAATTTCAGACGGATACTATGCTTATATCTTACGGTGGCAGTGATACTCGGTGCCGCTGTGGTATCCTTTGATGCAAAAGGCTTTGCTCTTTTCGGTATATCGGATGAAGCATTGGTTCAAGATGCTCAGGAGATGAATACTTCAGAGGAGCAGATACAGATTTCTGAAGCGGTAGCCTATGTTAATGTGACAGAATCTGAAGCACAAACAGGCTCCGACGAGCAGATTTCACCTGAGAGCTTAACTGAAGCTTTTGTGATTGAAGAAACTTCCGAAGAAAAGACAGAAGCTTTTGCAGAAAGCGTTACCGAAGAAATCAGCAGCATAGATACGGTTATTCCCGAAACAGAAATAAAATACCATGATTCATACACTCCGGGAAGTTCAGCGGAAAAGGTATCACCCTTGTATTTCCTTTCGGAAACAGTTGATTCGCTGACGAGTGTCGATAGCATTAATACATACACTTTTTCGGTCACAAAACGAGCCGTGTTCAGGTATTCGGTAACTCATGATGCACCGCAGACTGTTGAAGGCTGGACATTCTCCCTCTACTGTGAATACTATATTAACGGTGACGGGGGAGAAAAAGCTTACAGGCTTATTGATATTCTTAATACATCTTCGCTTACGGTTGACTCCTCACCCGAGCTCGGTCTTGCCCCCGGTGAATACAGACTCGTCGTTACAAAAGGGCAGGCATATGATTCCAAGCAATATAAAATTGAAGCGACTCTCAAGGAAACCTCCGAATATGAAGTTGAGTGTAATGATAATATCTACAGATACACCGAAATATACAGTGATGTGACCGTAAACGGCAGTGCATCGTATTTAACGGACAGACAGGATGAGGACTACTTCCTTTTCAGAATGTATAATGACGGTTTTATTGATATTAAATTTCAGCATCCCACAGTCAAGGATAAGGTAAGTGTCTGCTGGCAGGTGCTTTTCTTTGCAGAGGACGGCACGGTGATATATTCCGTTAATTCTCTTTTTACCGATGATAGCAACAGCAGCGGTAAGATAGGACTTGTCAAGGGAAATTATTATGTGCTCGTAAGAAACAGAGTCTATACTGATATTACATATTCTCTTACCCTTTCAAGAACCGATAATACCGATTATGAAAATGAGAAAAACGACAGCTTTGAAACCTCCGATGATATAGCTTTCGGTTCTCCCGTAACGGGCACAATTGCTTCGCAGATAAACGGTCTTGACAGAGATTATTTTAAGTTTACAGTTGAGAAAAACGGTTATTGCACCATAGATTTTTCACATGAGCCCATATCCGATTCCGATGACAAGAATGGTTGGAATATTGTGCTGTTGAATGAAAGCTCAGAGGTTCTTTATAAGGGCATATCAGCCTGGGCAGATGATGTGACTGTGTCCTCGCCGATAGGTCTCGAGAAAGGGACATATTATATCCTTATAGACAGCGAAAATCTTTATCTCAATTCCGAAAAATACTATCTTACCGTTGATTTTACTGCAGTATCCGATTGGGAAACGGAATCAAACAATTCCTTTGAAAAAGCAGATAAGCTTTATGAAAATACGCCTGTTTGGGGACTTCTCGCCGACCGTGAAACTGATTATGATTTCGATTATTATGTAATTGAAATCACTGAAAACACGGATATTACAGTAAGTTTTTCACACGAGGTCCTTTCCTACAGTAAGGAAATTTTCAATTTTACTCTTTATGACTATAATAAAAAAGCCGTAAAGAATGAGTCAGGGGACAGCGTTATTAAATCCTGTTCCGACAATGCAACAGTTTCATCTGTGTATAAAGGACTTGTTCCCGGTAAGTATTATGTAAAGGTTTCTGCGGGAATATTCTTTGACAGTATAAAATATTCATTAAGCTACGCTAAAGGAGAATAAATATGAAGTTTTCAGTCAGTTCTTACAGCTACAGTAAGCTCGTTTCATCGGGCGAATATACAGAAATTCAGTTGATTGCTCTGGCAAGGGAAATGGGCTTTGACGGAATTGAATTCGCTGAAATACGCCCCCCCGAGGGAATGGAAAAGAAAGCCTATGCCGCACTTCTTAAGGAAGAGGCGGAAAAGCACGAAATTGAGATCGTTGCATACTGCATCGGAGCAAATCTTCTTTATGATACCGATAAGGAAATTGAAAGACTCAAGGGTGAGGTTGATGTCTGTGAGGCTCTCGGCTGTAAGACGATGCGTCACGATGCCACAGGCGGATATAACACAGAGGATAAGAAAAAGGGTATGGGCTTCAATAATGCTCTTCCCGATATTGTAAGAGGATATAAAGCCGTTACCGAATATGCGAAGATAAAAGGCATAAAGACCTGTATCGAAAATCACGGCTTTTTTGCACAGGATTCCTGCCGTGTTGAGGCTATTGTAAACGGAGTAAATGACGAGAATTTCGGTGCTCTTGTTGATATCGGTAATTTTATGTGTGCCGATGAAGACCCTGCAGTTGCCGTCGGAAATGTTGCACCCTATGCCGTTCATGTTCACGCAAAGGATTTCCATTTCAAAAAGGGTACAGAGTTTATACCGCAGGACGGCTTCTTTATGACAAGGGGAGGAAATTATCTGAGAGGTGCCATTATAGGTCACGGTGCGGTGCCTGTTGCTCAGTGCCTTCGTATTCTTAAAAACGCCGGCTATAAGGGTTATGTTACTGTTGAATTTGAAGGTATGGAAGACGCAAAAACAGGTGTAAAATGCGGTCTTAACACACTCAAAAAAGTCGATGAAATCATATAACGAAAGCTTTATGAAAGAGGCTCTCGCTCTTGCGAAAACGGCAGCCGATACGGGTGAAGTGCCTGTAGGTGCAGTTATTGTAAGAAACGGTGAAATAATAGCAACGGGAATCAATCGCCGTGAAAAGGAGAAAAATGCTCTTTGCCACGCGGAAATAGAGGCAATAAACGATGCCTGCAATAAGCTTGGAGGCTGGCGGCTTCCCGAGTGTGAGCTTTATGTGACATTGGAGCCTTGTCCCATGTGTGCAGGTGCTATAATAAATTCCCGTATCGAAAAGGTGTATTTCGGTGCATACGACAGGAAAGCCGGAAGTGTAAGAAGTCTTGTAAGGCTTTTTGATATTCCGTATAATCATAAACCCGAAGTACACGGCGGCATTATGGAAGACGAATGTGCAGATATACTCTCCGATTTTTTTAAGAGCTTAAGGGCAAAAAAAACAAATAACACAAAGGCTGTGCGGTAAATCACCGTGCAGCCCATTGATTTGTAATTCATAATTTAGCGAGCAGAGGTCATTTTTCAATGCCAAATAAATGCAAAATTAAGGAATATTATTATAATGCCCGACCGCAGGCCCGACATTTTGTAACGAAACAACCCGTTATCAAAGGATAACGGGTTGTTCTGTTATTATGAAAGTATAACAACAACTATTGTAAGTGTTTCCGAGTCGCTTATGTCATCGGGAATTGTGTAGTAATATGTGCCGTCTTCATCCGTGAGAATTTCATTTCCGTCAACACCGTATGTCATCATTACGAGCATATTTTCAGCAGCGTTTTCGATTGTGAAGGAAATTTCTCCGCCGGGGTTGAAGTCGCTGTATTCATCGAATACGACCTTGATACCGTCATCGCATCTTACTGCCATACGGGTTACAGGCTCTTCTTCGCTTATTGTTTCTCCGCAGACAGAGCATTCAACCTTGCACTTTACAACATAATCACCGTTTTCATTGATTTCACCCGAATCAGCAATAACTGTATTTTTGGGTGTGTGTGCAAGCTTTTCAATTTCCCTGGTATCTATAACTTCATTACAGGATGAGCAAAGGAGTGACATTTCTCCTGCCTTGGAGCAGGTAGCTGCTGTCGTTTCTGCCCATTCACCGGCTGTATGACCTGTGGCTTTGATGACCTCTGTCTTTACCTGGTCACAGCGGGTGCATCCGCATTGTCTTTCACCGTCTGTTGTACAGGTAACGGACTTTGTTTCTTCCCAGTTGCTTGTATCATAGTTATGACCGAGTGCCTTGCCGGAGGTGGTCAGAGTGCCTTCGATATCTTCCTTACAGAAGTCGCATACATCAACTACTGTCTTCTTTGATGTACAGGTAGCTTCTGTTACAACTCTTGTATTCTTGCCGTTTTTGTTTGTGCAGGTTCTCTGAAGAAGAATGAGCTGCTGTTTTGCATCACAGTTATTGCACTTGTAGTAGCCTGTGCCGTTTTCCTTGCAAAGGATACCTGATGTCCAATACTGAACGCTTGTATTAAAATCGTGAGGAAGCTTTTCAATTTCCTTTGTTGCAGCCGCGTCACCGCATACAGAGCATTCACCCTGCATAAGTCCTGTTTCTGAACAGGTGGCAGGCTTGACATTTGTCCATGAGGTAACTGTGTGACCGTTTGCAGGAATAACCTCTGTTACAGGACCGCAGTAACGGCAGTTTCCGCTCTTGCTTCCTTCATTTGTGCAATCGGGCTCAAGTGTTACCGCCCATTCATCAGTAAGTGTGTGAGGAGCCTTATCAAGAGTTATTTCGTTTGCATCACCGCATAATGTACATACTACATCAGCCGTGCCGACTTCTGCACAGGTGGGTTCCTTTGTTACCCGATAATGCTTGTTATCATATTTATGTCCCAACGCTGCGGTTGCGTATTCTTCTTTTGTTTCACCGCAGTAAATACACTGCTTAGCATTAAGTCCTGTTTCTTCACAGGTAGGCTCTGTTATTACAACATCATGCTCAAAAATATGACCGTGTGCATTTGTAACCAGTTCTTTGCTCTGAAGTCCGCAGTAGTCACACTTGTAAACATCAAGACCGTCTTCGGTACAGGTGTTTGCAGTTTCGGTAAACCATACGAAGTTATGTCCGCCTCTGGGATTCTCAACTGTTTCTTCAAAGTTTCCGCATACTGTACAGGTTCTGTTCTTTTTCACAGGGTCAAGACAGCTCTTTCCGTCGGGATAATTCCATTCGCCGCTGTGACGGTTTGTTGCAGGAAGCTCTTCTTCTCTTACAACAACACCGCAGACAAGGCACTTGAGCTGTGCAAAGCCCTTATTTGTACAGTTGGGAGCTGTTACTGTTTCCCATAAGCCTGTGATATGCTCGTCGGTTGAAGCGGGAACGGTAACCTTTGCATAGATCTTTATACAGCTTGTACAGATCTTGACAGTAAGACCTTCTGTAGCACAGGTAGCAGGTGCAATGACGATTTCCTGAATATCGTGCTCGGGCATTTTGTCAAGACCTACTGCCAAACGAAGGGCAAGTCTTGCATCTGCTGCCGTAACCTTTCCGTCACCGTCAACATCAGCCTTCATAAAAGCCGATGTGTCGAGCTGCTCAAGCTCTACTGAAGCTCTCAATATGATACGGGCATCGTCTGCCTTTATAGCTCCGTTGTTATCAACGTCACCTGCTGCATAGCATTCAAAATAATTATCTACCTGTTCGAGCTTAAGAATTTCTTCTGTATCAAGGTCAAAGCCTGCAGAAGCAGAAAAAATGAAGCAGAACAGGAACGCTGTTACAGCGAAAAACACATACAGAAATTTGTTTTTCATTTTCTTACCTCCAAAGAGATGTATATACAAAGTTATTTTAACATATAAAAAGTCTAAATTCAAGACAATATTGTTTTTATTCTTATAATTCTTTATAAGAAACCAACCATTTTTGTATTTTTTTGTCATCCCACTGACAGGGCATCATTTTGTTTACAATGGGAAGCAGAGGGAGTCTTTTAACGGTTCTGAGAAGTGAGGGCAGAAGCTTTATCTGCGGAGCAGCGGCAATCAGCTTGTCAATTACATATGAAACATTCATTGCGGAAAAATCTCCGCCTGCCATACCGATTTCCTTTTCGGTAAGTATTTCCTTTTCAAGGAAGAAATCTATATTTTCGGCATTGACTGCACCGAGAAAGCGACGCATAACGCTTATAGGTACAAGGGAATTGCCGAAAAGTGTAAAATATCTGTACTGATACTGCCAGAGATTTTCTTTTTTGTAATCATTCTTTTCTGCTGAAATGACAGCGGCTGCAAGAAGCTTTCCTGCCTGCAGGGAAAGGTCAATACCCGAGCCGTTGAGGGGTACTGTCATACTCGCACTGTCACCTATCAGTGCATATGAATCGGCAACAAGCAGCGGAAGTGTTTTTGAAAGGGGGATTTTTGCAGTATGACCGCCTCTTATGGGTGTGTCACCGATGCCGGGATAATTTTCCCTTATATCCTTAAGCGATGCTTCAATTTCTTCCTTAGTAATACTTCCGAACTTTCCTATAAGAACATCAATATAAGCTTCTTCCGTGAGCACCCAGTCAAGACCGGGTTTGTTGCAGTTATAGAAAAACACCGAATAATTGGGAGATGTGATATATTTTTGCGTATTTTCGTAATATGCTCTGAATATTTCAAAGGTATCCTCCTCGGGAATCTCCCTTTGTATTCCGAATTCCTCGGGAAGAGAGCGTCTTACGGGGGAGTTCATACCTGCCGAGTCAATTATCATATCAGCAAGAAAGTCTTTTTCTTCGCCGTTGATTTCTGTTTTTACGCCCGTGACTCTTGTCCCGTCGGTTATAGCCTCTTTTATATTAACACCGAAAATAAACTGAACTCCGCAGTTTTCGCAATGCTTTATGAGATAGTTGATAAGGAATTTTCTGTCAATCGTGATGCAGTTTGAGGAAGATATACCGGGACCTGCATCCATAACGAGCTTTACTGTCTTTTTCGGGTTGAAATAACACATATCAAGTCCCCGTCGGAAGCTATCCTCATCGGGAACGGGAATATCGGCAAACTTAAAAGCGGGTATGTCCATAGCATCGTGCCAATCGTGACCGATACTGTCTTTAGTTTCTTTTTCAAGTACCGTGACACTAAAGCCGTTTTTTGCAAGTATGGCGGCTGCAGAAAGTCCGCCGTGACCTGCTCCTGCTACAAGAATGTGTTTCATAATAGACGCTCCTTATATGCTTTATCCGTCGGTTTTAACCTTGATTCCGTCATAAAGCTGATTTTCGGGACAGGAAAATGAGCTTATGACTCTGTGAGTTTTTTTGAGTCCTCCGGTGATTTCCGTGATTCCGTCAACGGTTATTCCGACCTTTACATCCTGTCGTGTAAGAGTTTTCTTAACAGAGGAATATACCCATACATAGGGCTGATTACCGTCTATCTGTACTGCCGAGGAGCTTACGGTAAGTGCATCTTCGGAGGTTTTTGTCAATACCTTGACTTTAACAGGGGAGCCCTCTTTTGTGAATACAGTGTTATCATCGGGTGTCACAAAAACTGCATAAACGGAGGTCGAGGGTGCATCGCCTGTAAGAACGGAGTAATAATTCTTTATATAGTCTGTGTCGGGAGCTGCTTCTTTTATATCCGTGATTTTACCTTTATGAACAGTTCCGTTTTCGTCGGTGATTTCAGCCGTTTGTCCCTTTTCGATGTAATGCACATCATAATCGTTATCAATGAATACGATGCAGGGGGCTCCGCCTGTGTTTATGCAGACACCGTTTCCCTGAGTATATCTCGATAATGTCTGTATAACAGGCTTTTCGATTGTAACAACGGGCTTTTTATTTTCGTTTATTACTGCACTGATTATTCCTCCCGCTGTGAAAACAAATACAATTACAAGAAGAATTATAAGCAGACGGTTTTTTAAACGGTTTATTTTCTTTTTCTTCTTTTCAGCCTTTTCTTCAGCCGCACGGGCTTTTTTCTCCTTTTGAGTCAGCGTTTCTTCTTCATTTCCCGAAAGGAAACCGAGATTTTTTGTTGATGCATCGGGGTCTTTTTCAATAAGCTCCTTTGGAAGTGTACTGCTGTCTATATTGAAAACCTTTGAAAAATCGGGTATATTGTTGCTGTTATTCTTTTTATCCATTATTATCCGTCCTCGTTTTGTTCTATTATATCATTATAATACATAAAAATAAATTATGGAATAGAGAAAATCAAATTTTAAGTCCACGGGTGATAATATGTTGAATGTGACAAAAAAGCTGTCTGTCAATTTGTTGATTTTTATTTTATTATTGTCTTTATCTTCCTGTTCTATGGAGCAGAGAATAGATTTTTCTGAATTTATAAGAAGAATCAATAAACAATCCGATAAATATGAGGCAGCTCAGGAGGATGCGTTCATTTCCGACGGTGAGTGGTTTTTGTTCGTTAGTGCCGCAGGACAGGATGATATACTTATAAATGCTAAAGAAGATGAAAACAAGCTTCTGACCTCTGTCAGCGTAAGCGTGATAAATACAGGTATAGACAGGCAAGACGAGGTGTTTGTTGATTTTTGCAGACGGGCAGTTACGGCTTTTACCGAAAATGCAGACAGTGAAAAGATACTTGAAGATTCGCACCTGCTTGATGAAAATATAATTTTCTCCGATGAAGCGTATTTCTCGGAAAACGGAAGATTCAAAACCTCATTTTATAATGCAGAGCTGGGAAGCACTTTTTTGATTGAATTGCTGTATTAAAATAAAAACGGGAGCTTAATGCCTGAAACCGCAGAAAAGCTCGACGGGACATATAATTTATTTACTTTACAGAAAGGAATTGCCTATATATTAAAAAAACTTCTCTCAAAAAATCAGAGAGAAGTTTTTTTGTTATGCTTTGTGCCATTTTACGCCTTGGGGGGTGTCCTCAAGGACTATGCCCATTTCGGTGAGCTTGTTTCTTATTTCGTCGGCCTTTGCCCAGTTCTTTTCTTTTCTGGCGGCTGTTCTTTCTTCGATAAGAGCTTCGATCTCAGCAGCGTCGCTGTCCTCTTCTTCGGTCTTTTCGTTGTAAACGATACCTAAAATTCCCGTAAGCTCATCGAATATTTCAGATGCTGCAAGGATATCTTCCTTTGAAGAGTCAGCGGTAAGAACAAACTTATTGATGTATCTCACAAGGTCAAAAAGTGTGCCTATTGCATCTGCTGTGTTAAGGTCATCATCCATAGCCTCGCAGAATCTTGCCTTAAATGTATCAAATTCCTTTGCGATTTCTTCGGAAACCGATCCCTTTTCCGCGGCACTTGAAAGATTGAAATCAAGAGAATCTCTGCAGGTATGAAGACGGGTAAGGGAAGCCTTGCATTGCATAAGTGAATCGTATGAATAGTTTATGGGGCTTCTGTAATGACAGGAGATCATAAGAAGTCTTATGGGCTCATAGCCGAACTGCTTTGCAACATCACGGACAGTAAAGAAATTGCCCTTTGACTTTGACATCTTTTCGTTGTCAACTGTAATAAATCCGTTGTGCATCCAGTAGTTTGCGAACTGAACACCGTTACAGCATTCGCTCTGTGCAATTTCATTTTCGTGGTGGGGGAACACAAGGTCCTGACCGCCGCAATGAATATCAATTGTCTTTCCGAGATATTTTCTGCTCATTGCAGAACACTCAATATGCCAACCGGGTCTGCCCTGTCCCCAGGGGGATTCCCAATAGGGCTCGCCGGGCTTTGAAGCTTTCCATAAAGCGAAGTCCATACTTTCTTTCTTCTTTTCGCCTACATTGATTCTTGCACCTGCCATAAGGTCATCAAGAGGCTGATGAGAAAGCTTTCCGTATTCCTTGAACTTAAGGGGACTGAAATAGACATCACCCTCTGCTTCGTATGCGAAGCCCTTTTCGATAAGAGCTTCAATGATGGAAATTATTTCATCAATGTTTTCCGTTGCCTTGGGATGAATTGAAGCCTCTCTTACATTAAGTCCCGAAGCATCTGTTTTGTATTCAGCGATATATTTTTCGGAAATTTCGGAGAATGTAACCCCCTCGTCATTTGCACGGTTGATGATCTTGTCGTCGATATCCGTGAAATTCTGAACAAAGGTAACCTTGTTTCCCCTGTATTCAAGATAGCGTCTTAATACATCAAAAACACATATGGGACGGGCATTGCCGATATGTATAAAGTTATAAACCGTAGGGCCGCAGGCATAAATTCTGAATTCGCCCTCGTTTATTGGTTTTAATTCCTCTTTTTGTCGTGTTAGTGTGTTGTACACCTTCATATTTATCTGTCTCCTTTTAAGTCGGACAGCTCATTTTCAAGCTGTTCGATGCGTTTATAAAGTCTATCAAATTCCTGTGCTACAGGGTCAGGCATATGTATTTGGTCGAGAAGATCAACTCTTTTTCCGTCACGCTTTACAACACGGGCGGGTGCACCGACTGCCGTACAGTTGTCGGGAATTTCGTGAAGCACAAGAGAGCCTGCCGCAATTTTTGAATTGTTGCCGACTTTGAAAGGGCCTAACACCTTTGCTCCTGCACCTATCATTACACCCGAGCCTACGGTGGGATGTCGTTTTCCTATATCCTTACCCGTACCGCCAAGGGTAACACCCTGATAAATCGTTACATCGTCACCGATTTCGGCAGTTTCACCGATAACAACACCTGTGCCGTGGTCGATGAAAAACCGTCTTCCGATGGTAGCACCGGGATGAATTTCTATATTTGTTTTTCTTACTGTTCGCTGTGAAATGAATCTTGCGGCAAAGTGCATTCCGTGCTTATAGAACCAATGAGCTTTTCTGTGTGCCCTTACAGCCTTAAGACCTGGGTAAAGAAGAAGAATTTCAAGAGCCGATGTTGCTGCAGGGTCTCTTTCCTTTACGCACTGTATGTCTTCTTTAAGAAGAGAAAAATAATTCACGGAAATCACCGACCTTTATTGAAGTAATAGGTAAAAAGTTAGAGTGAAAAGTGACTGTCGGAAGGGTTACGCCGTCAAATTATGATTTATTGAGACGGTGCTGTTGTCATTATGCTTTCGAGGAATTCCTGTACTGCGTTTCCGCCGGTGTTTGCCTGTGTATCCTCGGAGGAGGTCTCTTCTTCAAGAGAGGTATAAACCACAACGGTGATCTCCTTGCCCTCAGTAACCACTTCACCTGCGGCAGGAATGGTTTCCGCTACTGTATTGCCTGTAAAGGTACCGTCGTTGTGAATAAGCGATTTCTTGCATACAAAGCCCTGTTCGGTAAGGATTCTTTCAGCATCCTCATAGGTATAGCCCGTAACATCCGGAAGCTGGAATGTGCGGGGGCCTGCACTGATCGTAAGAATTATCGTATCTCCCTTTGAGGCGGTGGAATTGGCAGGAATGCTCTGATCGAGTATGATTCCTTTCATTGCCGTGGCATTATATTCTTCCTGTGTCTTGAATACAAAATATTCGGTATAGGCTTCATTGGAAATTATGTCGGAAATATAACCGCCCACAAAGCCGGGAACTGTTACAAGTGTAGAACCGGCGGTAGTCTCCTCGGGGGTATTCGTGCTGTTTATCTCAATAAGCTTCACGGTAAGAAAACCGATACAGCAAAGAAGTATTGCAAGGATAACACAGAGAATACCTATCTGCTTATTCTTCTTTTTTGCGGTTCTCCTCTTTTCTTCAATGACGGCCTGCTGAGTCTTTTTCTGTTCCTGTGACGGAGCTTTAGGCTTCTCGATAGGCGTAACTTCATTGATAAGGGGATTTTTCACAGTCGGCTTTTCGGGTTCTGCTGTCGGTGTATATTTGGGGGCTGATGCACCGATTGCCCTTTGTGAAGCCGAAAGGTCGCTTCTTAACTGTTCGATATTGTCCGTTCTGTCCTCGGGATAAATGGACATACCGTTTATAAGTGCATTTATTACATATGCGGGAAGCTGTTCGGCAAATCTTGCAGGTATCATCATTCTGTCATTTTCTGCTCTCTCTCTTGCATCTATGGGCATGGAGCCGATAAGTGCACGGTAAAGAACACAGCAGAAGGAATATATATCTGTTCTCGCATCTGTCTTTGCAGGTACTGAATACTGTTCAAGGGGAGCGTAGCCGTCAATTATCTCTGCTTTTGTAAAATTGCCGTTAATTCTTGCGTGCTCCGTGCAAAAATCAGTAAGCTTGAGCCTTCCGTCCTTTGAAAAGATAAATGAGGAGGGGGCTATGCCTCTGTGGAAAACTCCCGATGTGTGAAGTGTTCCGAGGGTTGACAGTACCGGCATAAAGAGTATTCTTGCCTGCTCCCATGTTATAAAGCCCTCTTTTGTATCAAGAAGAAAATCACGAAGAGTTTTTCTCTCGGATTCGTCATATACAGCATATGCCGTTCCGTTATGTTCAAATACATCATTTACGGTAATAAGGGCAGTCACACCCTTAAGACGCATAATTTTCTTCCAGAGGGAAATAAAAGAAGTAAGGTGCTGTGAATAAACTGCCGTGAGCCCTTCTTTTACCGTAACCGTGATAAGGTCTGCATCTCGGAGGGCTGTTCTTTCAGGGAAAAACTCTCTTACGGAAACTGCCTTTTCAAGCTTCATATCATATGCACCGTAGGTGATACCCTCGCTGTCTTTTTTGTGAGCCTTTGCTATAAGATATCTTTGTGCTATCACACTTTTTATGGGAAGAAACGGGGCTTCCTGAACAATATCGTCTTCTTTGCCGCAATCGGGACAGATACCTGATTCGTTTTTTATACCCAGACATTCCATACAAAGATTTGAAATATCAGTCATTTATTCTCACTCCGTAATTATTAAATATTAAGTCACAGTACAGTTTATCATAATAAAAGAATTAATACAAGTATATTTTTTACATTATTACTGCCATATCACACTTTTTTTAATGAGTTTGGTGAATTTTTAGCAATAACCTGCCTTGAATGCTACGCTTTTTTTGAAAAAATCAAAAAAATATCATAATTTCTATTGACAAATGCCACAATGAGGGATATATTATAAATGTAGTTAGCACTCGACTGTTAAGAGTGCTAAACCTGAAATAAAGGGGGCTTACGGTGGAACTTTCCGAAAGAAAAGAAAAAATTCTTTCCGCAATCATTGAAAGATTTATAACCACGGGTGAGCCCGTAGGCTCAAAATTTCTTGTTGAGGTTCTCTCTTTTCCTGTTTCATCAGCAACAATAAGAAATGAAATGGCAAATCTCTCCGATATGGGATATCTCAGTCAGCCTCATACATCTGCAGGCAGAATTCCTTCGGATAAGGGCTACAGATATTATATTGATAAGCTTCTTATGAACTTCTCTCCCTCGGATGCGGATATGTTCAGGATCCTTTCCGGCATCGACCGTACCGACGGTGATGCGGTGGGGATACTCTCACAGATATGTGAGGTTCTTTCTTCCGTAACGGGGCTTACGGCGGTGGCGGTAACACCTCACAGCGAAAGCTCGGTTATTACGGGAACACAGCTTATTCCGTTAAGCCATAAAACGGCTATGGTGGTTGTGAGAACCTCTGCAGGTGTGACTAAAAGCAGAATCGCAAAGCTTGAATGTGAGCTTGACTATGAAATTGCCGAGCTTTTTCATAATGTTACTGCAGCAAACTTTATAGGAATTGAAGCAGGGGAGTTTACCACGGCAAAGCTTCAATGCACGGCGGCATCCCTCGGTGAAAAATCACTTGATATTATGCCTCTTATAGTGTCCTTCTTTGAGGCGGCTCTTGAAGCATCGGGAGCAGATGTTATTGTGGCAGGTCACGAAGCGGTGCTTGCAAGTGAGGAGCTTTCGTCCTCGGGGCTTGACATACTTTCGCTTCTTCGTAATAAAAATGCGGCAGTTACGCTTATGGATACGGATAAAAGCAGTCCCGTTGAACTGCAGATAGGAACGGAAAATGAGTTTTCGTGCCTGAGGCGTGCGGCTGTTATAAAAGCACCTTACAAAGCGAGTGAACATTCCTATGGCTCCATAGGTGTTATAGGCCCGACAAAAACGGACTATTCGAGAGTATTACCTTTAGTAAAATATATCAGCGAGATAGCAGGCGTTATACTTGCCGAGACTATCGGAGAATAAGAAAGGATTGTGTGAATTGGCAAAGGATAAGAAAAAGACACAGGGCACCGAAGAGCCCGAGATCATTGAAAACGAAGAAGTAAAGGAAGAAACGGCTGAAGAAAATACAGCCGATGAAAGGGACTCTATAATTGAAGAGTTAAATAAAAAGCTTCTTGAAGCAAATGATAAATATCTTCGCACGGTTGCGGAATACGATAATTTCCGTAAGCGTTCACAGAAGGAAAAGGAAGCAATTTTTTCAGATTCAAAAACGGATATAATCGGGAAGCTCCTTCCCGTTATAGATAACTTTGAAAGAGCCTCTGCGGCAGATACAGATCTTGAAAGCTACAAAAAGGGTATCGAAATGACCGTAAAACAGCTTCTTGATGTGTTCGCATCTTTCGGTGCTGAGGCTTACGGTGAAAAGGGTGAGGAATTCGACCCCAATATTCACAACGGAGTTATGCATATAGATGACGAAAATTTAGGTGAAAACGTGATTTCCGAGGTCTATATGAAAGGCTATAAAATGGGTGACAAGGTTATCCGTCACGCCACGGTAATAGTTGCAAACTGAATATTTAATATAAATTTTTGGAGGAAAAAATAATGGCAAAAATCATTGGTATCGACTTAGGTACAACAAACTCATGTGTAGCAGTTATTGAAGGCGGCGAGCCCGTAGTTATCGCAAATGCAGAAGGTGCAAGAACAACTCCCTCTGTAGTTGCATTCGGCAAAACAGGTGAAAGAATGGTAGGTCAGGTAGCAAAGAGACAGGCTATCACAAACCCCGACAAGACAATTGCATCCATCAAAAGACAGATGGGTACAGAATATCGTGTAAAGATTGACGATAAGGCATATACACCTCAGGAAATTTCTGCAATGATTCTTCAGAAGTTAAAGAGCGATGCGGAAAGCTATCTCGGAACTACTGTTACAGAAGCAGTTATTACAGTTCCTGCATACTTCACAGACGCACAGCGTCAGGCAACAAAGGATGCAGGTA
>CAYTRD010000043.1:0-18453 GCA_964440255.1 uncultured Ruminococcus sp.
TCGCATACGGGATTTGTACCGAAAAGCATGCTGAAGAAATTGATTATTCGCCATAACAATGCCATAAAACCGCTTTCATTATGGCACATACAAGAACAGTTTATACTACCATCATTTTCTATAAGATTTGCTCCACAAGTTCTTCATAATGTTCTTTGAAAATTTGTTGTAATATATTCATACAAATATTATACAACATAACTTCTCAAAAGAATACCCCCCTCATGATTGAGGGGGGGTAGGGGGTAATGATTTGTCGCAGATAATTTTTTAAAAGAATATAAATATATTAGACAAAACAAAAATACTGAAAAAAGAGTTGTCAACTTATCAAATTCATTTCATCCACTCTTTCGGATCTTCAAGCCCTACGGATGCTCTGAGAATAAGCCTTGCATCTGCAGCCGAAAGTTTATCCTCCGTGCCGACATTTGCAGCCTTATACTGTGCCGATGTGCTCTTGTAGTCCTCAAGGCCTACCGAAGCACGAAGTGCAAGCCTTGCATCAGCAGCGGAAATTTTACCGTCACAGTCGACATCTCCAAAAACAGCAATCGTATATTCTTTACCGTCAGCAAGTACAAGAGTCATTCCCGTACAGGGAAGTTTATCCGCAGCAAGTATATTTCCTTTATTGTCATTTATAACGGCACCGGTGCCTGTCTGAGAAAGAAGTTGTTTAATACTTGTACCTGCTATAGTTATAAGTGCACTATCAACTATCTTTGCAGCATCACTGTCATCAAAAGAAGCCTCAAGCTTTGGAATTACCGTAACTTCACTCTTTGCTAAACAATCAGTCCTCGTACAATGCTTCGATTTGGAACCGTTTTCGGTAAATGTTGCAGCTTTATCAACAGTAAACCGGGTGCTGAATTTATGACCGAGCTTCGGGATTGATTCGCTATAAGAATCTTTGCAACTGCAGGTAAATGTTTTTACACCTGTATCCGTACAGGTTGCCTGTTTTGTTATCTGTGAAGAATAATTATGAGTATGCTCCGCTAAAGATTTGATTTCTCTTACTTTGAAGCCCCATTCGGTTCCGGAATCATCAGAAGCAAGTTGAATTCTTACTGTATTGCCCATTACCGTAATGGTTTTTCCGGCAAGTTCTTTTCCGGTATATTTACCAACTTCATTGCTGTTGCCGTCATAAACATACAGATAATCAAAACCGTTTTCAATATTTGTTTTTGCATCAAATGTAACAGCTATGCTGTCAGCTCCATTTAATGTGTACTGCCAGAAGTCAGTGCAATTAACAGGATAGTTATGCGAACTTTCAAGCTCAGAGACCTTTTTCGCAATAATGCCGTTATTGCTTACAATTATTTTACATGTATCATATTTTCCGCTTCCGTCCTGTGTTTCGGCTTTGATTATAGCCTCACCTTTTTTATGAGCCGTTACAAGGCCGTTTGAACTGACTGATACGATATCACTTGCAGAAGAACTCCATTTAAGAGCTTTATTTTCCGCATTGTCGGGGTAAACATATACATTTAACTGATATGTATCAAGAGCATCCATTGTTACATTACTCTTATCTATATTGATATTTGTTACAGGCTGAACAACGGTTACTTTACAGGAAGTACTTACTTTTCCTACAGTAAGCTTGATTGTCGCCGTACCCACATTTTTTGCTGTAAGCGTACCGTCTGCGGCAACAGTAACAACATCTGTATTACTTGATTTCCACACGACCTCATCTGTAAAATCAGCAGGCGTAACTGTCATAATAAGTTTATCTGTCTGACCTTTATTAAGTGTAACTGTTGTTTTGTTAAGAGAAACCTTCTTCGCATTAACCTGCTTATCAACAAAGGTTGCACCGATCTCGTTGGCGTAAGTTTCTGCATAAGTACCTGCAACACCGTAAATTGTAAGCTGCGTGGGATAACTGAAAGCACTTGAAGCAATTGTTGAGGTCACTCGGGGAATTGTAACAGAAGCTATTTTCACACTGTCCTTAAATGCGCCGTCACCGATTGAGGCGGTTGAATAGGGCAATACTACATTTTCCAACTCATCACAATGCTCAAAAAATCTCTTCGGAAGAGATGACATACCGTTTCCGAGATTAACATTTTTCAATGCATCACAATCATAAAAAACACCTTCACCGTAAGAGGTCACCGTATCAGGAATTGTGATATTTGTCAAGCTGTCACAGTTTTCAAATGCGTATCCGCCTACTGATACAAGACCTTTATTAAGTACAGCTTTTTTAAGCGACGAGCAATTTTTGAAAACATGATCGGAAATCGTTAATATACCGTCAGGAAGAGTTATCTCTTCAAGTGCAGAACATTCTGAAAACATATATGACGCCAAAGCTGTAAGAGATTCGGAAATTTTTGCAGAAGCAAGAGATGAACAATTTTCAAATGCATTGTTATCAATCTTTGTAACGCTATCCGGAATAGTAATGCTTTTAAGCGCAGAGGCGGAAAAAGCTCTGTAACCGATATATTCAAGAGCAGATGGCAGTTCAACTGTTTCGATTCCTGTTCCGGAAAACGAATATTCATTTATTTTTTTAACATTTTTACCAATGATAACATCCTTTAAATTTGCACTATCCAGAAAAGCTCTATGCTCAATCAGTGTAACAGTATCCGGGATATCAATTTTTTCAAGACCTGCAAAGTTTGCAAAAAGACCGCAGGGAATGGTGGTAATACCTTTTTCAAAGCTTATATTTTTGAGATTATCACAACCGAAAAATACACCGTAATGATAACCGTACTTATATTCCACATAATATGCATCCGTAGTATTTTTGATACTCTTGGGAATTTCAATACTTTCAAGCCCTGTACAGCAAGCAAAAGCGTAAGCACCTACTGTAATAAGTCCTTTGGAAAGATTTACTGTTTTGAGCTTAGCACAATCTGCAAAAGCTCCACTATTTATCATAACAACGGTATCAGACATATTTATTTCATCAATACCAGTATTTCTGAAAGCATTTGCACCTATAGTCTGAAGATTTGATGAAAGATTTACGGAAGTAAGATTTTGACAGTTCAAAAATGCATTATCTCCGACAGTACGCACCGTATCCGGAATATCCATGGTTTCTATACTGTTGCAATTTGCAAAAATGCCCGCGGGAATAAGAGTAATTCCGTTTTCGTATGTTATGTTTTTAAGATTATCACAACCTACAAAAACGCCATAATGATATCCGTACATATAATCTATATAATATGCACTTGTTGTATTCTTGATACTTTTGGGGATTTCTATTGATGTGAGACTGTCACAGTCGCCAAGTGCATACCCACCCAATTCTTCAAGGCTTTTTGAAAGTCTGACATCAGAAAGCTGATCGCATGAAAGAAATGCACCTTCTTTTACGGTCTTAACCGAATCGGGAAGATTTATCTCAGTAAGGGAATCATTGTTTCTAAATGCATTTGCACCGATAAAAGTCAATCCTTCAGAAAATCTGACAGATGAAATATTATTGCAGTTTTCAAATGCGCAGGCATTGACAGTCGTAACTGAATCAGGCATAACCAACTGAGTAAGACTACCGCAGTTATAAAATGCTTTTTCATCAATAATACTTACCGATGATGGGATAGTAAGAGAGGCAAGCCCTGTACAACCCTTAAAACTTGAATTGCCGATTTTCTGTACAGTATCCGGAATAATGAGTGTTTCTATACCTGTACAATATGCAAAAAGATTAGGAATAATTTCCGTTATTCCTTCTTCAAACTCTATTATTGAAAGTTTTGGACAATTGAAAAATACCGTAAGTTCAGGTCCGTAAAGTCCTTGCTTCATCTCTGCCTCTTTGAGGCTCTTAGGTATATTGATGCTTGTAAGGGATATGCAATCACAAAAAGCAAAACATTTTAGAGTTTCAAGCTTCGCCGGAAGATTTACCGATGAAAGGTTTGAACATCCTGAAAAACAACTGTCTCCAATTGAAATAACCGAATCAGGGATTACCACATTTCTGAGAAGTTTATTATTCTTGAAAGCATTGTTCCCCAGTGCGACCACATCATAACCGTCTATTTTAGAAGGAATATGAAGAGTGGTAACATTTCCGTAATATGATGTAATAGTTGCATTCTTCGCAGAATCAAGAGAATATTCATATATTGTAACCGGAGTTTTATCCCGCTTGTAACCAATGCTTCCTGTCCCCTTGAGCCACTCACTGCTTGCAAAGACTGAGTCCCATGTCGTGAAATAGTCTATAGTGTTGCCTCGAGCACAGGAACAGACCTGCTTTGAGTCCTCATAATGTCTGATAACTTTTACGGGGCTGTTTTCGACAGTCCATATCTGATACTTTTTTTCAAAGCTATCAGAATAATTCAAAAATTTTACAGACGCAGAGACACCGAAATTCATATAAACAAAGGCTGCAAAATTACTGCATTCATGAGGTGTATTCCCGTCAGAATAAATTTTTATATCAATACCTGCTTTTCCGCCTACTTTATAATAAACATATGCATTTATCACCGGAGCTTCAGTTATGCCAAGTTTTGCTGTGATTCCGAGAGAAGCTGCTGCTTCTGCAACAATAGAAAAGCCTGTGGATGAAAAACTTCTTATCAGCATAAAACCGTCGGAACGGGTATAGCCTACACCGAATCTGAGCTTACCTGTAGTGGCAAGTCCGACGGAGCCTTCAAGAGAAAGATCGACATATATACCCACACCGCCGATACCGGGAACACCTATATTACCTATGAGTATTTCATCTTTTCCCAAGGCTTCCATAATGTTTAAGTTACCGGAAAAATTAATTTCGGCATCTCCCACAAATACCACCCGTATATCAATGGGATTTGTTTTAAGACGATACTGTATCTGAGGATTCTCCATTTTTACCTCACAAACAACATTTGCACCTTCTGCGAGCTTAATGCTCTTTTTAAAAGTATAAACCTTATCAAGCTCTATTGTTCCTCTTGCACGGGCATACGCTGCAGTTTCAGGCATAATCTCCTCAACAGTCATAACAGTATCTTCTTCTGTTTCAATATCAAAGGAAGATATCTCTGTTTTACCTTCGGCATCCAGGCTGAGGAAAAGGTCTGAGCCGTCAAAACCGGCATCTGTGGTAATGCTTGTTACATTGCCATTGGTGGTAACTTTTATCGCTTTATATATTTTGGGTATTCCGTTACGGTATGCGGCAAATATATCGCCGCTTTTAAGATTTTCTTTACAATCAGTTATTGTCAGAATATTTTCATCAACGGCTACTTCCGTTTCAGGGGTAAGGTCAATAACAGATTCGTGATACGTATATTCACTGTCGTAATCATCCGTAATTACCCTCTTTGCGACCTCTTCCATTGCATCCTCTGTAATAACAGCAACTTCAGCATCGCTTACCGTTTTACTGCCGCAAAATTCACCGTCAATAAGACTAAACCAACCTCTGTCTACAGACACCTGGGCATCATCCGGATAAGCACATTCTTCGATATCTGAAAAAGAATATTCGCTTCCTTCATATTGAAAACCAAGACAGTAGTTCATAGTCTGTGCAGCAAAAGAACGGGTAAGTCTCTCTTGTGGGCACAGTTCTCCGCCTGCCTCAATGTCAATAACACCAAAATTTACATTGAGCAAAATATCATAATAATACTCATGGGTATCTTCAAGGTCACTAAAGTAGTTGTCCGGATAGATTTCGTCCTCAACAGTCATTTCAAAGATAACAGCGAGATTGTGAAGCCATTGAGCTCTTGTAATTGTATCGTCCGTATCGGTTATGATATCTTTTACCGAAGTATCCGTTGCGAAAACCTTAGAATCGAATACCGTGAAGCCGCCTAACGGAACACTTGTCAGCACCATAATCATCACAAGTAAGGTACACAGAACTTTTTTCATAAAACATCTGCCTTTCTAAATAAATCCTATTATACAACCGTACAAAACAATTAAACTATCCTTTAATCTGATTGACACAAAATCGAACAGCCGTTGAATACGATCGTTTCTGAACAAAATAATTATTAACACACTAAAAATTAATTTACAATATCTCTCGTAGTGAATGGTCAGAAAATGACACACGAATGGTATTCGCCTACATTCAACTATTAATAAACATAATAAAAAGTGTTTGCAAACAGAAATTATGCATACACAAAAAAACAAACTTCAATCTGTATCATTCATACCACAGCACAAAACATAAACCTTTGTAAGATGTTTTTGTACAATATTAGTTGATGTTATTTTTTCTTGGTATCAGCAATACTATATGTAGAGGTGATAGTATTGCATACAAGAATACGAAAAGCCCGTGAGGAAATGGGTTACACAAGAGAGAAGTTTGCAGAAAAATTAGAGGTCAGCGTTTCGTACCTTGCAGAGCTTGAAAGAGGCAGAACGGGCATATCCGTAAAAATGCTGATTAAAGTATGTAATGTATTGGGGCTTTCTGCCGATTATGTTCTTTTCGGAAACGAAAGACCCGACGACAAAATGCGTCTTGATTCAATAAACAGAATTTCATCCGAATATATCCCGCTTTTAGATAAAGTCATCTCTGAGCTGCTATCATTAAGCAGTAACAAATAATTGTCACAAGAAACCGGCTTCGTCGAGACTCAGTCGACCGTTTTCGAATAGTCGAACGCCCGCATAAGCACGGCTTACCGTTTGGCGGGACATAAAATCTTTTCTGTTTTACAGGAACGAATTTCCTATAAAGAAAAAATCGCTTCCTTGCAAAAAAAGGAAGCAATTAAATTACTATTTCATATAACAATTATTTTGTTTTAGCGACATTTCATAATGCTTATAAATCAAATCAATTCAGCATAAATACTTTTTCATTTCTTCTTCGGGCACCATACCGCCGCCGGTTGCCCAGACTATGTGGACTGCTTTTTCGTTTTCCGCAAGCACACGGTATTTTTCATCCGAGCTCACATTCACACTTCCCCACATACCTGCAAGGGCAGAGGGTTCAAGACGGATGTTTTCGGTCTTATTAAGAAGCTTCAGCAATTCGCACATTCTTTCATCGGTGAGGGTATAACAGCCGGCAAGAAACGGTTCAATTATTTTTCCCGCAAAGCCCGAGGCTCTGCCCACGGCAAGTCCGTCTGCCGCCGTGTTACCGCTGATGCCGATATCCGTTACGGATATTTTATTATGAAGCCCTGTGGAAAGTCCCAGAAGCATACAGGGTGCATTTACAGGCTCTGCAAAAAAGCAATGCACATTGTCCCCGAAAACCTGCTTCAGTCCGAAAGCAATTCCGCCTTCTTTTAAGTCATATTAAAGACCGAGAGGAGTTTTCTCCTCTCGGCCGCCATTGATATTTCGTATTTATATTAACATACTTATTCACAAATTGCAAGAACTTTTTTTGTGAAAAACAGAAAAACATTTGCAATACTACAGCTTTTATGCTACAATCAGCCTCAGGAGGCGGTAAAATGTCTAAAATGACCGTATTTCACGGAAGCTACAAGGAAATAAAACAGCCCCAAATCATCCCCGGTAAATACACCAAGGATTTCGGGGAAGGCTTTTATTGTACCCTTTTTCGTGAGCAGGCAATACGCTGGGCAAAGAGATATGACACACCTACAGTCAACACCTTCACAGTCCGCCTAAACGATAAGCTCAACATCCTTGAATTCAAAACAATGACAGAAGAATGGCTTGATTTCATTGTTGACTGCCGTAACGGAAAGCCTCATAATTACGATGTTGTTATCGGTGCTATGGCTGACGACCAGATTTATAACTTCGTGGCAGATTACATTGACGGAGTTATCACAAGAGAGCAATTCTGGACGCTTGCAAAATTCAAATACCCCACTCATCAGATAACCTTCTGCACCGAAAAAGCCTTGGAATGCCTTGAATTTATTTCATCAGAGGAGGTACTGTAATGCAAGGCAGAGAAGATAAAAAAAGCAATGACCTTTTTTATACCTGCAGTCTTATTGACTATATTGCAAGAAAAACAAAAAACACCCGAAAAGATACGGTAAACGCCTTAGGAAAAGAAAAAATCAGCAAAATATACGACCTTGCAGATATTTACCACTGCGATGCCATTGAAAATGCTGCCGATTCTTTTATAGAATCATCCGGAATAAAAAACGGAAGCTTTGACAATATTTCCGAAGCAAAATACACCGTCCCCTCACACTGGGATATCGGTAAGGTTTATAAGCGTCTTATTCTCGGCATATCAAAAGAAAAGTCAATACCGGTCATTGACGCCCTGTTTGAAGCCTATAATTCATTTGTAAGCGATAAAATCGACGACTACAACAGCAGCTTCTACTACGACGCCCCGGCAAATATCCTTAACGCATTTTTATACGGTAAGATTGACAATTAAATTTTGGTAAAATATAAAGGGAACGGTTCAACACCGTTCCCTGATACTTTCAGAAGCCTAAAAGCTCCTTTTTCTTTGCCTCAAATTCTTCCTGTGTAATCACACCTATATCAAGAAGCTCTTTGAATTTTTTCAATTCCTCTGCATCAGATACTGCATATTTTTCAGTATTGTTTTCTTTTTTCTGTCTTTCTACCAATAATCTGCTTATATTATAATGTATATCGGTACTGTTTTTAATGAGAATAAACTTTATTGCACCTGACGCAGTCGTTACAGCTACTCCGTTTAACGGGCTTAACGCTAATGCCGATACAGAATCCAACGGCAAGTCCACTCTTTTTCCGAATTTTGTGCACCCAAATACTCTTTTATCGGTTACTGTAAGTTCAGTTTTATAAAATGCATAGTAAAAAATTATTGCAGCTATAACTGACAGAACCAAAGGAATTAATCCTATAAACAGTTCTGTTGAATACCATGAAAATGCAAATTCAATCAAATTATCATAATACCAGTATTTATCATAATTACTGTTTGCAATACAAAGAACTATTATTTCACATATTACTGTAAGGACTGCACCAATTTTAATAAAAATCGTGCTTATTGCCTTGATATCCTTCAACATACTTTTAACTATAATTTTTTCTTCCATTTTTAAACTCCTTTATCATTAATCCTTAAAATATGCCGAAATTTTGTTTTTTGCTTTATTCTTTTCACAAATCGTGCAAAAATCTGCTAAAGGGTTATCTTTTCCCGGATATTCCGATGCTTCTTTGAAAGTATAAAACCAAACCTTATAAGAGTCTCTCATATCCGGAATTTTACAGCGCCCGTCAGAATATTTCAGATCGTGAAATTTTTTAGAATTAGTATTCAATAAGAATCTTCTGTTATCTATTGCTTTTTCCTCCTCTTAAAGAAAGTATACACCAGCAAAACTTCTGCTTCTAAATATGCAGGCTTCGTTTTACTACTCCCATAGTATAACACCAAACATCAACTTTTGCAAGATGTTTTTTATACAATATTAGTTGATGTTATTTTTTCTTGGTATCAGCAATACTATATGTAGAGGTGATAGTATTGCATACAAGAATACGAAAAGCCCGTGAGGAAATGGGTTACACAAGAGAGAAGTTTGCAGAAAAATTAGAGGTCAGCGTTTCGTACCTTGCAGAGCTTGAAAGAGGCAGAACGGGCATATCCGTAAAAATGCTGATTAAAGTATGTAATGTATTGGGGCTTTCTGCCGATTATGTTCTTTTCGGAAACGAAAGACCCGACGACAAAATGCGTCTTGATTCAATAAACAGAATTTCATCCGAATATATCCCGCTTTTAGATAAAGTCATCTCTGAGCTGCTATCATTAAGCAGTAACAAATAATTGTCACAAGAAACCGGCTTCGTCGAGACTCAGTCGACCGTTTTCGAATAGTCGAACGCCCGCATAAGCACGGCTTACCGTTTGGCGGGACATAAAATCTTTTCTGTTTTACAGGAACGAATTTCCTATAAAGAAAAAATCGCTTCCTTGCAAAAAAAGGAAGCAATTAAATTACTATTTCATATAACAATTATTTTGTTTTAGCGACATTTCATAATGCTTATAAATCAAATCAATTCAGCATAAATACTTTTTCATTTCTTCTTCGGGCACCATACCGCCGCCGGTTGCCCAGACTATGTGGACTGCTTTTTCGTTTTCCGCAAGCACACGGTATTTTTCATCCGAGCTCACATTCACACTTCCCCACATACCTGCAAGGGCAGAGGGTTCAAGACGGATGTTTTCGGTCTTATTAAGAAGCTTCAGCAATTCGCACATTCTTTCATCGGTGAGGGTATAACAGCCGGCAAGAAACGGTTCAATTATTTTTCCCGCAAAGCCCGAGGCTCTGCCCACGGCAAGTCCGTCTGCCGCCGTGTTACCGCTGATGCCGATATCCGTTACGGATATTTTATTATGAAGCCCTGTGGAAAGTCCCAGAAGCATACAGGGTGCATTTACAGGCTCTGCAAAAAAGCAATGCACATTGTCCCCGAAAACCTGCTTCAGTCCGAAAGCAATTCCGCCGGGGGCACCGCCCACTCCGCAGGGAAGATATACAAAAAGCGGTGACGTCTTGTCGGGCGTTAACCCTTTCTCGTCAAGCTGTTTTTTAAGCCGTAATGCTGCTGTGGAATAACCGAAAAACAAGGTTTCGGAATTTTCATCATCAACGAAATGACACTTACTGTCCTTTTCGGCAAGAAGTCTGCCCTGCTTTACCGCTTCGGAGTAATCGCTGTCATACTCGATAACTTTCACTCCGTAGCTTCTGAGCATATCCTTTTTCCACTTTTTTGCGTCAGAAGACATATGCACGGTTACCTTAAAACCGAGCTTTGCACTGATTATGCCTATGGACAGTCCTAAATTTCCCGTAGAGCCTACAGCAACCGAATATTCTGAGAATACCTTTCTGAGCTCCTCACCCGCAAACACCGAGTAATCGTCATCGGGGGTTATCATACCTTTCCCCAGTGCTATATCCTCTGCAAATTTAAGTATTTCATAAACTCCGCCTCTTGCCTTTACGGAGCCGGCAACCGGAAGATGGCTGTCCATTTTCAGAAAAAGTCTGCCGTTTATGTTGACATTTCCGAATTTTTCAAGGGCAGTCTTCATTGACGGAATTTCCTTCAGCTCGCTTTCAATTATTCCGTCGGTGCTTTCCGTTTCGGGAAATGCGGTCTTTATATATGACGAGAATCTCAGCAATCTGCTGTCTGCATCCCTCATCTCCTCCAAAGAAAAAGGACAGTTCGCCGCCGCTTCTTCAAAGGGCAGATAACGGGGATTAGTCCAAAAAACCTCTTCGGCTCGTTTCATTTTTTCCGCAAGCATTATATTCACTCCAAAAATAAATTACATAAATAATATACTACATAATATACATTTCGGCAATAAGGGGATTTTCTGTTTCTAAGCAAAAAAGCTGCACAAAAAAATCCGCACGGCAAAAAAGGTATTGACAATTTATTTTTTCTGTGTATAATTAATTTTGTTGTTTATGGCCCAGTAGCTCAGTTGGTTAGAGCGCTAGCCTGTCACGCTAGAGGTCGACGGTTCGAGCCCGTTCTGGGTCGCCAGTTTTTAAAGTAAAAGGTAAGAAGTAAGAGTGAAGAGTGACACGGTATGAAGCCGTTTCACGGCTTGAATTATAAATTCAAGGCGAAGCCTTCCGACAGGTTACTTCTTCACTATTCACTATTACTTATTACTTCAGTTTGCTGATATAGCTCAGTAGGTAGAGTGCATCCTTGGTAAGGATGAGGTCACCGGTTCAAATCCGGTTATCAGCTCCAAAATCGACGAATTTCGACAGAAGTTCGTCGATTTTACTTTTTACTTCTTCACTATTCACTCTTCACTAATTCTTCGGGTCGATTTTTGGAATGTAATAGGTAATAAGTAATAAGAACCTCACGAAACAAAACGAAATCAAAGATTTCTTTGTTTCGGAGAACCTTGTTACTCGCAAGCTCGTAATAATGAAGTCGCTTCGCTGACGGATAATTAATAACGGATAATTGATTGGATTTTGCTACACAAAGCTTTGTTTTACTGTTTTGTAAACAGTTTGTTAACAATTTGTAACTAAGCGACAATTTGTTTGTTTTTGTTGGCGATACAATAAAAACTGATGAATATGTCTGTTGACATTTTTCGGTTATTTTGTTTAGAATTAATGTGCATTCAAAAAAACAACTGCTCACGGAGGAGAAAGTAATGATTGATTTACCCCAGTTTACAATGGACGAGCTTCTGCCCGATTACGGGAATATGAATCTCTATGAATTTCTGCTTGCATGTATTGCACCCCACAAGGAAGACTATCCTATGTTCCAGTTCAAGCTCACAGACCATATGAAGAGCGAATTCTTCGAGGATGTGGAAGCTATGGCTGTATACTTCAAGGAAGAGCTCGGAATGAAATCGGGAGATGCATATTCTCTTTTTATCCCCAACTCAATTGAAGAGGTCGTATGCCTCTATGCTCTTAACAAAATAGGCTGTATCGCAAACCTCATTCACCCCCTTTTCCCGCCCGAGGCTATGAAAAATTCCGTAACCTACACAAAGTCAAAGGGTGTGCTTCTTTATGAAATGTTCTTACATCAGCACGCAGAGGTACTCAAGACAATTGAAAATCTTGATATAATCATCACTTCTCCCGTTTTATATGCAGCTCCCGTTGCAAAGAAGTATTACATCCGTCCCGATGAAAAGTTTACGGCAATAGCCGATGCACACGGACTTAAGGTAAAGTTCTTCGGTGACATTCTCAAAAAATATCAGGGACAGAAGACTGAGGGGCTTTACAGAAGCGGTGACCTTACTGCTGTTTATATGAACGGCGGCGGCACAACAGGTGTCAGCAGATTCATTATGCTTTCCTCAACAGCACTTAACGCAGTTACAAAGAATTCTCTCGGTGCTGCAACTCCCTGTGACTACAAAGCCGGTGAGCTTTGCAAGATCCTTGCACTTCCCTTCTTCCACGCATACGGACTTTGCGGCGGACTTCTCACCACAATGGTATCAGGCTGGAAATCCGTTCCCATGGCACGTTTTGAAGCAGACGAATACATAGCATACCTCAAAGCAAACAAATGCTACGAGGTTATCGGTGTTCCCAATATGTACCGTAAGCTCTTTGCACATCCCGACTTTGACGGTGAGCATCTTAAGTATCTGCGTTACGCATTTGCCGGAGGTGACTATGTTCCCCCCGAATTCGTAAAGAAATTCAACGAGCTTATGGAAAAGCACGGTGCAGAAGCAACTCTTATGCCCGGCTACGGTCTCACGGAATGCGGTGCCGTTGACTGTATCAATATGCCTTGGCTTACAAAACCCGGCACAGTAGGCAAATACCTTAAGACCGTAAAGGCTGCTATCTTCGATGAGGAGCAGAACAAGCTTCCCTGCGGCTATATAGGTGAAATCGCATTCACAGGCAATACTCTTATGAAGGGTTATCTTATGCCCGACGGCAGACTCGGTGAGGGACTTTACACCGATAAGAACGGCAAACAGTGGGTTCTTACAGGCGACCTCGGTAAAATGGACGAGGACGGTTATATCACATTCGTAGCAAGAAAGAAGAGAGTCATCATCATTTCTGGCTACAATGTATTCCCCGCAGATATTGAAAATCTCCTTGCACCCCTTCCCTTCCTTGCAGAATGTTGTGCAGTTCAGGGCTATGACGATGAAAAGAAGCCTATCGTCCGTCTTTACATCGTTCTCTCTCCCGAAGCCGATGCGGACAAGCTTGAGGAGTACAAGAAAACAATCATTGATATGTGTTCAACTCTCGACAAGTTCTCCGTTCCCAGAGATATCAGAGTTATTGATGCTCTTCCCAGAACAAGACTTGAAAAGGTTGACTTCTTAAAGCTCACCCAATCTAAACCCGACGATGCACAAACCTGACAGATCTGAGCATTAACTATTAAGGTATCTCCCGTATCTGACAACGGAAGATACCTTTTGCTTTTTGATTACATTTTATATTTATTTTCCTATTGCAAAATCCTGAGTTTCTTTATATAATATATTGTCATACAAAAAAATTAAAAACACTATGTGGGGTGCTTATATGCTTAAAGTAGTAAAATTCGGCGGTTCTTCACTTGCCGATGCAAATCAGTTCCGCAAGGTTGCCGAAATTATCAAAAGCGATGCAAACAGAAGATATGTTGTTGCATCTGCTCCCGGAAAAAGAAACACACACGATGTTAAGGTAACCGATATGCTTCTGCAGTGCTTCAGACTCGTAAGAGATAAGAAGAGCATTGACGAAACATTTGATAAAATCACTGAAAGATATAACGGAATCATAAAAGATCTCGGCATTGATTTTTCCCTTGAAGAGGACCTGAAGGGTATCAAGGTTGCTATTCTTCACCATGCAAGTCAGGATTATATCGCAAGCCGCGGTGAATATCTTAATTCCAAAATTCTTGCAAGCTTCCTCGGCTTCCAGTTCATTGACGCGGAAGAGGGTATCTTTTTTGACGAAAAGGGCGTACTTGACATAGAAAAGACCGACAAGGAGCTGGGCCGTCTTCTTTCATATCACGAGTATGCAGTTATTCCCGGCTTCTACGGTGCAACTCCCAACGGTATGATAAAGACCTTTTCAAGAGGCGGTTCCGATGTCACAGGCTCAATTGTAGCGAGAGCTGCAAATGCCGATATATATGAAAACTGGACAGACGTTTCAGGTATGCTTATGGCAGACCCCCGCTGTATCGAAAATCCCCAGCCTATCCCCGAAATTACATACAGAGAGCTTCGTGAGCTTTCCTATATGGGTGCTACCGTTTTACACGATGAAGCTATCTTCCCCGTAAGAAAGGCAAGAATTCCGATAAACATCAGAAACACAAACTGCCCTGAGGCTCCCGGCACAATGATAGTGCATAAGGCATCAAGCAACAATGTGCCTACTGTTATTACAGGTATTGCAGGAAGAAAGGGCATTACGGCTATCCATGTGGAAAAGGATATGATGAATTCCGAGCTCGGCTTCGGAAGAAAGGTTCTTGAGGTTCTTGAGAATCACGGTGTTTCCTTTGAGCATCTCCCCTCAGGTATCGACACTATGAGCGTTCTTGTATCTGCTGATGCTTTAGGCTCTCACAAGGGCTCAATTACTGCTGATATCGTAAAGAAGGTAAACCCCGATTCAATCACTCTCGTTGAGGGACTTTGCCTTATTGCAGTTGTAGGCAGAGGTATGGTAAACACAGAGGGCACAGCAGCAAGAATTTTCACAGCCCTTGCAAACGCAAAGGTCAATATCAGAATGATCGATCAGGGCTCAAGTGAGATAAACATAATTGTTGCAGTTGAAGAAAAGGATTATCAGAAGACAATTGAGGCTATTTACGCCGAATTTGTAAAATAAGGATACTCTTATGAATACACAGGTAAAAATCAAAAAACTTAATCCGAAGGCTGTCGTTCCCACATACGGCTCGCCTTTCAGTGCAGGTGCGGATCTTTACGCCTGCGAGGATTCCCCCGTTACAATTGCTCCCCATGAAACAGTTCTTGTTCATACGGGGCTTTCGTTTGAAATTCCCGAGGGCTTTGCAGGCTTCATATATGCAAGAAGCGGTCTTGCAACGAAAAAGGGACTTGCCCCCGCCAACAAAGTAGGCGTAATTGATGCCGATTACCGCGGAGAGGTTATGGTGTCACTTCATAACCACACAAATGCTCCTCAGTCGGTAGAACCCTTTGAAAGAGTGGCACAGATGGTAATTGCACCCTTTTTAAAGGCTGATTTTATCGAAGCCGATGAGCTTTCGGATACAGTAAGAGGTACAGGCGGCTTCGGCTCCACAGGAACAAAGTAAATCAAAGCTTAACGGCAGGGAGCCGCTGACAGGTCGGAGGAAATTCGTGATTTTCACTTATTTTCTCTTACTTCTTACTTCATTTGTAGCGAACATCGCCACGGCGTCCCGCATATAGAGAACAAGAAAACGGCTTCGCCGAGACTCAGGCGACCGTTTTCGAATAGTCCATCGACCAGGAAAGCTTGCTTTCCGTTCTCAGGGACATATAATCTTTTTACATTACAGGAAGGAATTTCCTATAATGTAAAAAAACAGAAGCTATGACCCCGTGATACAAATTTTGGTATGCCACAGGACAATACACAGACAATTTCTACCATAATAAAGGAAATAACTATGACAAACACACTTACTGCGGATAAGAAGAACACTACCGTTAAAATTTTAAGTCTTCTTTGTCCGCTTATTTATTTTGCAAGCTATATGACAAGGAAGAATTATTCCATCGTTATGGCTGATATTATTATAAGCGAAGGCATAAGTAATGCCGACGCGTCCCTTGCCGCAACTCTTTCTCTCATTTCATACGGTGCAGGACAGATAATAAGCGGTATTTTAGGAGACAAGTTCAAGCCGCAGCATATCATAATGTGCGGTCTTTCACTTACAACGCTTATGAATCTGTTTATGCCCCTTGCGGATGATTTTACTTTGAGAAGTATAATTTGGTTCATAAACGGCTTTGCACAGTCGATGCTGTGGCCTCCCTTGGTGCGTATAATGGCTGCTACAATGGATCACGGTACATATAACAAGGTCTGTACAAATGTAAATATTGCAGGTATTTCGGGTACGATTTTATTATACCTTACCTCTTCTGCAATATGGATAAAATATTTCAACTGGAAATATGTATTTTTCTCTTCGGCATTGGTAAGTGCCGTAATTGCCGTTATTTGGGTCATAGGCTTCAAAAAGGCTACAGTCGGACAGCATCTTTTTGAAAAAGAGAAAAATCAGACTAAGAAAGAGAAGCAGGGCAATACCTTAAGTGCAAAGAAGCTTCTTCTTTCAGGCTTTGTTTTTATTGCAATTGCAATCGTGGCACAGGGAGCACTTCGTGACGGTATAACGGACTGGGTGCCCACATTTATTATAAATACTTTCTCCCTTGAAAGCTCAAGTGCAATATTAAAATCCGTGCTGATTCCCGTTTTCGGTGTCATAAGCATAAAGCTTGTGGGTGTGATAAACGGAAAATATGTCAAAGACGAGGTAAAAGCAGGAGCTGTCACCTTCGGAACAGGCTTTATCGGCTGTCTGCTTCTTCTGTTTATTTATAAAGAAAATCAGTATGTCACCCTCTTCCTTGCAGCTCTTATCACAGGCTTTATGCACGGAGTAAACTACTTCCTTATCTGCATCGTGCCTGCACGCTTTGAAAAATATAACGCAGTTTCTACAATGTCGGGTATAATAAATTCCCTTACATATGTGGGTTCTGCGGCGGCAACCTACGGCTTCGGTGCAATAAGCGATAACTTCGGCTGGAACACGGTTCTTGTTGCCTGGGTTGCGGTAGCAATAATCGGAACTGTCTGTTGCTTTGTCGCAATAAAGCCTTGGAAAAAATTTACAAACGAATGAAAAATAGCTTTCTGAAAATTCCGAATCTTCCTGACAGCAAGCTTACGCTTGCAGCGGTGGGAAATTATCCCGAAATAGTATCTGCTCTGAAAAATGAGGGCATAAGAACTGTTTCATTTTGTAATCGGAATTTATCCGAAGAGACAGCAATGCATCAGGATATGCTTATGTGCCATACGGAAGAAAACAGAATTTTTCTTGACCCTCATCAGGATAAAAGTATTCTCGAAAAAGAGGGCTTTACAGTCTGTTTTTCTGACAGACTTCAAAAAAATTATCCCGATGATGTAAAGCTCAACTGTGCTGTGTCGGAAGGCTTCTTTATATGCAACAAAAAATGCATTGATAAGTCATTACACGATGCTCTCATCAGCTCGGGAAAAACACCTGTTTATGTAAATCAGGGATATTCAAAATGCTCCGTCTGTTTTGTAAGCTCAAATGCAGTTATCACGGAAGACACTTCAATAAAAACAGCACTTGACGATATGGGAGTTGATGTGCTTCTTATATCCAAGGGTGATATTTATCTTTCGGAAAATCACTACGGATTTTTCGGCGGAAGCACAGGAAAGCTCGACAAAAACACCCTCGCAGTAACAGGCGAACTGAAATACCACAAGGACGGAAATGATATACGCAGCTTCTGCGAAAGATACGGAGTAGCAATAATCGAACTGACAAAAGGTAAAATTATTGATATCGGCGGAATAATCCCGCTTAAATCATAATTTAACGGCGTAAGCCGTTAAATTATGATTTGAAGTAAGAAGCAAAAGTGAAGAAGTAAGGAAGACACTTCGTGTCTTGCTCCGCTTCGCTCTACTTAATTCAAGGGCGAAGCCCTTCCAACATCTTCAGTTAAATAAAATTTTATATTTCCCGAGAGGCACAAAATAAATCTTATAGTCTGTAGGGGACGACGACCCGGCGTCCCGTTTCAGTTAAATAATATATTATGTGTTATTTCCCGAGAGGCACAAAATAAATCTTATAGTCTGTAGGGGACGACGACCCGGCGTCCCGTTTCAGTTAAATAAAATATTATATGTTATTTCCCGAAAGATACAA
>CAYTRD010000044.1:0-18220 GCA_964440255.1 uncultured Ruminococcus sp.
TCTATCTTAACTTAACGACCATTTCTTCTCCCCAAAAAGAAAGCCGGAGAGATGGAGAGCCCGAGAGGAAGAGAGGTGGCTTTCTTTTGCATTTCTTGGGCTCTCTTCCTCTCGGATAGAAATAAAGGAAAAGGTAAGAGGTAAGAGTGATATGAGATGCTTTTACAGAGAAAAACGGTATTACAGCGGAAATTATCTTGAAGTAGATATTTACCCTGTGTTCGGCCGTGCAGGTCAAAGACGAAAAAAGTATAAGCCCACATCCGAATGTCAGAAGGAGTTGAACCGTAAAAATTCCGAAATGAAGCTGACAAGGCTTATGAATGCGAATTTTACGGAAACCGACTATAAGCTTGACCTTACATACAGAAATGATACCTTACCTGAAGACGATGATGCGGCACTCCGGGAACTTCGTAATTTCCTTCGCAGGCTCAAAAGATTCAGAAAAAAGACGGGGCTTCCCGAGCTTAAATACATAGCAGTTACTGAAAAAGGAAAGCGTAAGGGCAGATATCATCATCATCTTGTTATATCGGGCGGAATGAATCTCGAGGATATAAAGAAGCTTTGGGGACGGGGCATCTTTACCTGTGAGCTTCTTGAATTTAATCAGGACGGAATCGAAGGTCTTGCACATTATCTTGTGAAAAATCCTATAGGTAGTAAGTTTTATCAGGCTTCGAAAAATCTCACACAGCCTGAGATTGAGACCAGAGATGAAGTATTTTCTCAGAAGACTGTCAATGCTATGGCAAAGATATCGGGCGATGCTGCTATGTGGGAAGGTATATATGACGGATATACCTTTGTGTCTGCCCAACCGTTTTATAACGATTATAACAGGCATCAGTATATAACGGTGAAGATGTATATTCCGCCGAAGCGAGGTCGGAAGTCGGAGGTCGGAAGTCGGAGAAGAAAGGAGTGATGTTATGTGTGATATGACCGATGCAGAGATTATAAAGGCTTTGGAGTGTTGTGCAAAAGCTGTTAATACATTCGTATGCAATGAAAGTAAATGTCCTTTGTTTGGGACGAATTGCATTGATATTTTGAGCAAAAACGCACTTGACCTTATCAACCGACAAAAGGCAGAGATAGGGAGATTGAAAGAAAATAACCGATGCACAGAGTGAGGCGGTCGCATTTTTAGAAAAGGGGGTGAAGTTATGAAGGTTGAATTGTTACGGTGTCCGAAGTGCGAGGATATTCCGGAGATTGGGTATGTTTGCGGGGAATATTTTGTTATGTCTGCCGTTCATCCTGTGGGAGAGTGCTTTTGCGGTTCTTTCTGTGAAATGCATTCGAGTGAAGAACGGGAGATAGATTGCTGGAATGAGGCGGTGAAGAAATACAATGGTTGAATTTGTTGCACCTAAAATTGAGTGCCCGTTTTATATTTCGAGCACGGCACAGTATCTCACCTGTGAAAGTGCGTTGACGGGGAAGGGGACTTCGAAGCATTGGTTCAGGTCAAAGAAGGAAAAGGAGCAGTTTGTCGCTGAAAATTGCTGCAAGAATCAGGGTGAAGGATGCATTTATTACAACTGCATCATGCTTCGATATGAAAACGACGGAAGGGGGTGAGAGAATGGAACTTAAAGATACTATAGGAATGATGAACAGCGCTGATTACAAAGAGAGATTCAAGGCGGAATATTATCAGACAAAAATTCGTTACGAGAAACTTCATAGGATGGTAGTAAAGAATGAGGCAGGAACGCTTAACTTCACACCTTCCTGTGATATAGAGCTGCTGAAAAAACAGAAAATGCATATGGGTAATTATTTGTATTGTCTTGAAGTGAGAGCAGAAATCGAAGGAATTTCGCTCGAATAGAATAATATAAAAGGAGTGGTTGTGATGTCTGAACATAAAAACAAGTTTGCAGATTTCTGTAGGGACTGTCTTCACAAGGATGATGACGGTGGGTATTGCCTTGACTGTTATAACGGGAATAAGAAGTCAACGCCGGCACGGACAAAGATTTTTGATGTTAAATGTCCCTTTTTTGTTTCATGGCGCACAACCTCTGTTTCTTGTGAAAGCTTCATTAAAGGGGCAAGCACGGTACGTATAAACTTCCCGAGGGAATATGAAATGTCAAATTTTGTGCGAAAAAACTGTTACTGTATAAATCCGCAATGTCCGATATATAAATTGCTCAAAGAAAAGTATGAAAAGTGACCGCAAAAAAGCGGTCATTTTTTTTGTGTAATACCCACCCCCATTTTTAAGAGTGCTTTGTGGTATGATTAAAGAGACAAGAGGAGAGGTGAACGGTTTGTCAGAGAAATATGACTGGTCTAATATAAAAAAAGAATATGTAACGGGAAAAATGAGCTATAAAAAGCTTGCTGAAGAGCACGGAATTCGCCTGAATACTCTTACGGAAAGAGCTGCTGTAGAAGGGTGGGTACAAGAGCGGGGACGATACCGGGAAGAAATTGAACAGAAAACTCTTGAGGAATTGCAGAAGAAAACGGCAAGACAAAATGCGAAGCAGCGAATCAGGGATTCTAAAGAGGTAAACAAGGTCAGCAGTAGGCTTCTTGAACAGGTTTATGTTCTTGTCGAAAAAGTTAAAACACCGAAAGAGTTAAAATCTCTGACATCGGCTCTTTTGGATATTCAGAAGCTTAAGGGTATCAAGAGCGAGGAAGACAGGAAGGAGCAGGCGGCAAGAATCAAGGCACTTTTGCACTCTATTGAAAAGGATGCAGATAAGGGTCCTCAGGAGGTTAAGATTGTAATTGAAGGAGATGAAGAGTATGCAGAGTAATTCGGAGAAGGTATTGAATTTAGGAATACCGAATCTGAGGCAGGCTTTATTTTTGAAGGATAAGCATAAATATATCGCATTCGGGGGAGCCCGAGGCGGCGGGAAGAGCTGGGCGGTCAGGACAAAAGCAGTTTTGCTTTCATACAGATATCCCGGAATAAAGATAATGATTGTGAGAAGGACTTATCCTGAGCTTCGGGCAAATCATATAAGACCTATGAGAGAGCTGCTTGGAGAGCTTGCTGCATACAGAGAAGTATCAAAGGAGTTTTCATTTCCTAACGGCTCGCTGATACTCTTCAGATATGCACAGAATGAAAAGGATCTCGAAAAATATCAGGGAACAGAAGTTGATGTTCTGTTTATAGATGAGGCGACACAGTTTTCTGAAGAGCAATATGACCGTTTTAAGGCTTGTGTACGAGGTGTTAACAGCTTCCCGAAGAGGATATATCTCACCTGTAATCCGGGCGGAGTGGGACACCAATTTGTAAAAAGGCTGTTTATAGATAAGGCATACAATCCGGGGGAGAATGCAGAAGAATATTCCTTTATAAGATCTCTTGTGACAGATAATAAGGCACTTATGGAAAGCGACCCCGAATATATAAAGCAGCTTGAGGCACTTCCGCCGAAGCTTCGTAAGGCGTGGCTTGAGGGCGACTGGGATATATTCGAAGGACAGTTCTTTGAAGAATTCAGGGATAACCCCGACGGGTATATAACGGGGATTCGCACTCATGTTATGGAACCGTTTGACATTCCGAGAGAATGGAAAATATACAGAAGCTTTGACTTCGGCTACGGAAAGCCCTTTTCCTGTGATTGGTGGGCTGTAGATTTCGACGGCAGGGCATATCTTATTCTGCAGCTTTACGGCTGTACCAATACACCGAATGAGGGGGTGAAGTGGCATCCCGACAGGATATTTTCGGAGATTCACCGAATTGAGACGGAGCATAAGTGGCTAAAGGGAAAAACAATTTACGGTGTAGCAGACCCTTCAATATGGGATGCTTCCCGTGGCGAGGCAATTATTGAGGCGGCAGACAGAAACTTTGTATATTTTGACAAAGGGGATAATAAACGTCTTCCGGGATGGATGCAGTGTCACTACAGGCTTGCTTTTGATGAAGAGGGAAAGCCGATGGTATATTTTTTCAAAAGCTGCACGGCTGCTATAAGAACGCTTCCTCTTTTACAGTATTCGGAGCGTATCCCCGAGGACCTGAATACGGAACAGGAAGATCATTTCGCTGACAGCTTCAGATATTTTTGTATGTCCCGTCCCATTGCACCGCCGAGAGCAAAGGAAAAGAAGGTGCTTTACGATAAAGATCCTCTTAACCTGTATAATTCGTGAGGTCGGAATTCAGACAAAAAATACATCTGTTTTTATTTTTTGTGAAAGGAATGAAAAGTATTGAATATTTTCAAGAATCGTGAAAATGAGGTAAATTCACAGAGCTTTTTTGGGAAAACAGCCCCCGAAAATATATACTTAAGTAAATTTGATGTTGCCGATGAGGTTAATAAGCTTAAAACGGGAGCTGCTTCCGAGAATCTCGGAAGGATAACACGGGACAGCATCACTGAGGCTACTGCAACGCTTCAGAAATATAAACTCGGAAAGGCTAATCTTGAAGGCCGTATCGTTGATAATGAAGAATGGTACCGCCTACAGCATTGGCAGAAGCAGAGACAGGAAATATCAAAGGGCAAGAGGGCAACAGGCTGGCTGTTTTCGGATATTGATAATAAGCACGCTGACTTTATGGATAATTTTCCCGAATGTACCGTTCTTCCCAGAGAACCGAGCGATGAACAGGCGGCAAAGGATCTGACGGAGATAATACCTGTAGTGCTTGCAAGAAATAATTTTAAGAATGTGTATTCCGAGACCTGTCTTTATAAGCTCAAAAACGGAACGGGAATATATTCTGTTTTGTGGGATCCTGCAGCCTCGAAGGGGCTCGGAGACATATGTGTGCAGAATGTTGATGCATTAAATCTTTTCTGGGAGCCCGGCATAAAGGATATACAGCAGTCGAAAAATATATTCTTTGTAGAACTCATTAACAATGATGAACTGAAAGATTCATATCCCGAGGTAATTGAGCTTCAGAATCTTTCTTCGCCGAGCATTGATGTGACGAGATATCTGTATAACGATGCGGTTGAAACCTCGGATAAATCTTCTGTGGTAAATTGGTATTACAAAGTGAGAAAAGGCAACAAGACGGCACTTCACTATGTAAGATATGTCAATGACATTCTTTTATATGCATCGGAAAACGATCCTGAATATGCCGAGCGTGGCTGGTATGATCACGGCAAGTATCCTTTTGTATTTGATGTGCTCAATCCCGATGCAGGTACTCCCTTCGGCTTCGGTCTTATTGATGTGGGCCGTGAAACACAGGAGGATATTGACGAATTAAATTCTCTTATGATGCAGACGACGAAGCGAGCCACACGAAGAAGATATTTTATGTCAGATGTCGCACAGGTAAATGAAGAAGAATTCATTGATTTTGATAAGGATATTGTGCATGTTACAGGAAGAATTGATGATGCACTTATAAAAGAAATTCCCGTGTCGTCCTTATCGGGTGCAGAAATTAATGTATATCAGAATAAAGTGCAGGAGCTGAAGGAAATTACTTCAAATAAAGATGTAACAACAGGCTCCACAAGTAATTCTGTTACGGCGGCATCAGCAATTGCAGCACTTCAGGAATCGGGTAACAAGACTTCAAGAGCTATGATAAGTAAGACTTACAATGCTTACAGAGAAATATGTGGGCTTGTTATTGAGCTTATCAGACAGTTTTATGATGTGCCGAGGACTTTTCGTGTGTTGGGAGAAAGAGGGCAGTATGAATTCAAGAGCTTTGATTCTTCAGCATTAAGGGGAGAAGCTTCTGAAGATTTCGGCGTCAGCTTCGCAGGAAAAGATCCCGAATTTGACCTTGAAGTCAGAACATACAAAAGTAATCCCTATTCAAGGGCTGCACAGAATCAGGATGCTGTTAATTTCTATAATATGGGATTCTTCAATCCGCAGAATGATATTCCGTCGCTTGCGGCACTCAATATGCTTGAATTTGAGGGCAAGGAAAAGGTTATTGCGACCATACAGAAGAACGGACAGATGCACAGGGTATTTACACAATTTTTGCCTATGATGATTCAGGCTGTGGCAACAATCGACCGTGTACAGGGAACAAATAACGCTGCAATGATTGCTTCTTCTCTCGGCATAGAGCTTGGGCAGATGCCTACAGCTCAGAGTGAGGCTTCCGAAGCGGGAGAGAAGGAAACAGAGATCACAAAAACCGATTCAATGGGAAGAAAACTTTCTGAAGATCATCATATGGTTAAAAATGCGAGAAACACAGCTGCTGCAAGTACCGCAGCGAGAGGATGAGGTAAGTGAAAATGTAAGAGTGAATATCCCTGTATGATGCCGCAAGGCGGCTTGAATTAAAAAAAGAAGCGAGGAAAATGTAATGATTCATGTTGCAATAACTGAAGTAAAGCATATGATACATGTGTCTTGTTACGGACATTCGGGAAAAAAAGGAGAATCGCTTGTGTGTGCCGGTGTGTCAACTCTTTTCGGTGCACTTGCTTTCAGCGTCGAAGACCGAGCCGATTATGTGTGCGAATCGGGATACGGTTATATATGCTACCCTGCGACACCGTGCAATAAGGCATTTAATGAGATGTTTAAGAAAGGAATTGAGCTGCTTTCAGCAAATTTTCCGGGAGAAATATCGTATCAGTAAAAAATTGTGTAATAGCTCCGCCGATTTTGGCGGGGCTGTTTTGTATAATGAGAATGAAATGAAGTAATAAGTAATAGTGAATAGTGAAGAAGTACCCTGTCGGAAGGCATAGCCTTGATTATATTCAAGCCGCTTGCGGCTTCATACAGTTTAACTCTTCACTTTTACCTCTTACTTCTTACCTCAATTGGCACTTCGGAAAGACGATGAGAAGATGAAGTAATAAGTAATAGTGAATAGTGAAGAAGTATCCTGTCGGAAGGCATAGCCTTGATTATATTCAAGCCGCTTGCGGCTTCATACAGTGTCACTTCACACTTACCTCTTACTTCTTACCTCAATTGGCACTTCGGAAAGACGATGAGAAAAGAGGTTCAATATGAACAAAGATTTAAATTTCGACATTCAGATGTTCGCTGAGGGCGGTACCGAGGGCACCGGCGAGGGAACAGAGAATGCTTCAGGACTTTCGGGTGATTTCAATCAGGATTTTAATAAATTCGTCCTGGGCAAAGAGAGTGCTCCCGGCTCTCATGAAGCAAGAGCTGCAGCTGATGAAGATGCAACAGGTACCGATGCAGAAGAATCAGCTGAAGCAGAAGCCGAGGAAAGCTCGGAAACTACCGAGAAAAGCTCGGCTGCTGATGATCCCGAAAAGGAATTTGAAGACCTTATAAAGGGCAAATACAAGGATTCTTTTAAGAAGAGAACACAGGGAATCATCAATGAACGCTTTAAGAATGCAAAGGAAACAGAGGGTAAGCTTAAATCTGCAATGGATGCACTTGCTCCCTTATTTGATCGTTACGGTCTTAAAGAGGGAGATATTGACGGGCTTCGAGATGCCGTGAAGGGTGATGCGGGAATATTCGCAAAGAAAGCCCTTGAAAAGGGTATGGAAAGCGAAGCATACCGTGATGCTTTTAACGCTGAACGAGACAAAAATCAGAAAGAGGCTGCTGAACAGGCACAGAGAAGTAAAGCTGCCGCGAAGCAGATTGTTGACAGCTGGAAGAATCAGGAAACAGAGATAAAGAAGACTTATCCTTCCTTTGATTTTAAGAAAGCGTTTTCGGAAAACGAAGAGTTCAAGAAAATGGCAATGAACGGAACGCCTTTGATGCAGGCTTACCGCGCTTGTTATTTTGATGAAATCACAGCGGGTCTTGTGGCAGCGGCTACCAAGAGAGCTGCTAAGAAGACAGTAGACAGTATGCAGGGAAATGCAAGACGGCCGCAGGAGGGCGGTATGAGCAGTTCCGGTGCTACTGTCAGCAAAAAGGATGTTGAATCCTTAACGGAAAAAGACATTCATTCTATATTAAAGAGAGTCGGAAGTGGTGAAAAGATATCCTTCTGACGGAAAGGAAAATAAAATGACAGATAAATTTATTTTTGATATTCAGATGTTTGCGGCGGGCGATGTTGTGAATGCAACCACTTCCACTGAGCTTTCAGCGGAAATGAAGACCTTTTATAATAAGACACTTATTACCCTTGCGGGACCGAGACTTGTTCATGAGCAGTTCGGACAGAAGAAGCCCATTCCTCGAAACGGCGGTAAGACAATAGAATTCAGAAAGTTCTCTAAGCTTCCCAAGGCACTTACGCCTATTACCGAAGGTGTTACTCCTACCGGCAACAAGCTGAGTGTAAGTGCAGTAACAGCAACCGTTGACCAGTACGGTGACTATATTGAACAGACTGACCTTCTTGAGCTTACAACGATAGACAATACAATTGTTGAAGCAACAAAGGAGCTTTCAGACCAAGCAGGGCTTACACTTGATACAGTTGTGAGAAATGAGCTTGTGGCCGGTACTAATGTGATGTATGCCCCCTCAGTTGATGCCGACGGCAATGAAACCGAAGTCGCATCAAGAAGTGCTCTTACAAAGGCTTGTAAACTTCGTGTAAAGGATGTTTTTAAAGCTGCTGCAGAGCTTAAGGCGATTAATGCTCCCAAAATTGACGGTTCTTATGTCGCAATTATTCATCCTTATGTAGCATATGACCTTATGCAGGAAGCTGGGGAACAGTGGCTTGATATTCAGAAGTATGCAAATACCGAGAATATTCTTCGCGGTGAGATAGGACAGCTCGGCGGTGTGAGATTTGTTGAAAGCACGGAAGCGAAGATCATTAAAGAGTCGGAAGATTCTCCTGCTGTCTTTTGCACACTTTTTCTCGGTCAGAATGCTTACGGTGTAACGGATATTGAAGGCGGCGGTCTTGAGCATATCGTGAAGCAAAAGGGCTACGGCAACGATCCTCTTAATCAGAGAAGCTCAATTGGTTGGAAAGCAACAAAGGTTGCAAAGAGACTTGTTGAGGAATATATCATCAGGTTTGAAAGCTGTTCTGCTTTTTCTGATAATGCAGAAGAAAACTAATCATAACTAAATGAAAGGTTGATGTTTATGTCTAAAAAAGAAACAAAGGTACCCGAAACCGAAGAATCAAAAGCAAAAGCAGAGGCAGAGGCAAAAGCAAAAGCAGAGGCTGAAGCAAAAGCAGAGGCTGAAGCAAAAGCAGAGGCAGAGGCTTATGAGGAAGTGTTTATTCCCAAGGCTTATAAGGGGGATGATTCCCTTTATGTATCCGTAAACGGAAAAAGAATCCTTATTCAGAAGGGTATTTCCGTTAAGGTACCCAAAGCACACGCAGAGGTTATAAGAAATTCATTCAAGCAGACTGCAAAGAATGATGAGTTTATTGCTGCAAATTCAAAGGAATAACAGGGGAGTGCCCCTGCAAAGTAAAAGGTAAGAGGTAAGAGTGAAAAGTGACACTATTTGAAGCCGCCGGCGGCTTGATTTTATCAAGGCTTTGCTTTTACAGGATACTTCTTCGCTATTCACCATTACTTATTACTTCAAATTCGCACAGAGGGCAAAGCTTTTATCTTTGCCCTCTTTCTTTTTAAGGAGACAATACAAATGACAATACAAGATGTAATTAAGCGAGTGCAGATACTTCGCGGTGAAAAGAAATTTACAAGCGATTTTATAATCGAAAAAATCAATGAAATTGAGTGGAAGATAAAAAGAGAGATTATCGACACTCACGAAGGGTCGGAAAATCATCCCTTTGACGGCTACGGTGCCGATGAATTAAATGTGACGCTTATTGCTCCCGCGCCTTACTCGGAGCTTTATATAAAATGGGTTCTTTATCAGCTTGACATTGCAAACAATGTGATGGTTGATGCGGCGAATTCGTATACACTTTTTGATACAGATTACAGTGCGTACTCTTTGTGGTATACGAAAAACAATATGCCCTTATCTAAGGGCAATATGAGAAGCGGAGGGTATCACATATGAGTTTTAATAAACCGAGCGAGCAGCAGTACATTACCTCTGTTTTCTACGGAATCGATAAGGGAGAGAGAATCCCCGACGGGTATTTTTCTGATATGGTAAATATGACAAGCTCAAAATATCCGTGTCTTGCAACGAGGGATGCAAGAAAGCAGATTTCTTATGACGGGTATCTTAGTCCCGGAAATCCGCAATGTGCAGTCATATTTGAAGATAATCTTGTCACAGCCTGTGATAACGGTCTTATTTCATACAAAGACTATAAAATAGATGCTGTCCTTCCTGTGTCTGAGCTTGTCATTACAGGCAAACGTTTTTTTGCTGCTCCTTCAGGCTGTCTCGTTGACACAGAAGGCAACCGAGAATTTGCGGGAAGTGTTGTATCCGGTTCACTTACCGTAAAATTCTGTAACAGCACATTTGAAGAAATTACAATTTCCGGAACTAAGCCGTCAGAGCCTTCCGAAAATGACTATTGGTTCAATACGGAAAATAAAGGCGTATACAGATATGATGCAACGGACAATGAATGGATTTCCGTCCCGTCTTTATATATGAAATTTGAGGGAGAAGAGACGGACTTCAGCTCTTTCAAAGAAGGTGACGGCGTAAGACTGTGCTTTGCAGCCCCTGCACCTACATCAGCGACAGAAGATACAGAGCCCGAGAGTGACGAATATATTGATACTTTTGTGATGAGTGCTTCCGAAAACAGCATAGTGCTTGAAGGAATATTTGAATATTTCATTAATTCAGATATCACTTCTGCAAAAGAGCTTAAGATTGAAAGAAGATTTCCGCAGATTCAATATATTGTTTCTCACAATAACCGTATATGGGGCTGTTGTTATAACGGTGAGCTTAACGAGATATACGCATCAAAGCTTGGCGATCCTCTGAATTGGTATTGCTACAGAGGACTTTCTACGGATTCATATGCTGTGTCCTGCGGTGAATACGGAGAATTTACCGGATGTGTTCAGCTTGGCGACACTGTCATATTTTTTAAGGAGAATTGTATATACACGATATACGGAACAGAGCCGTCAAACTTCCAAACAGTGAAAACAGATTGCTTTGGAGTGCAAAAAGGAAGCGAAAAGAGCATATGCAAAATAAACGGTGTAGCTTATTACAAGTCCTGTCACGGAATTATGAGAATGAGTGAGAGCTCACTTCCTGTATGTATATCTGAGTCGTTGGGGGCTGATGTGTGGTCTGATGCTGTCGCGGGGACAGACGGGCGTAAATATTATGTTACTATGACGGATCTGCAGGGCGAAAGAAACATGTATGTTTTTGATACAAAAACGGAGTTATGGCATAAGGAGGATATTCCCTGTGACGGACATTTTTGTTTTGTGACATATAAAAACAATCTTCTTGCAATAGGAAAAACTGAAACGACGGTTGCAGCAAAGCCGACAAGGCTTGATGTTATGTCGCTTGAAGATGAAAAACCGAAAAAGGAAGATTATTACATAGGTGGTGCTTTTAATTCTGCATGGTATTTTGCTGCTTTGTTGGCCTGGAAATTGAAGGTGTATGCTATAACACATTCAAATAACAGGATGCTCAGTGACGAGGAACTGCGACAGAAGCTGGCTGACGAGAAGGGTGTTTCCGTAGATGAAATAACCGATGAAGAGCTTGAAGAATACAGCAAGGGGCTTTTTTATTACAGGGACTGTTATTGTTATGATATTAATATGTCATATATGTCAAATGAGCTTACTTGCAATGCCTATCAGCCGTTTGAAAATGAATCTTCTGTGCAAGACGAGGGGCGGTTTCTTTGGGAGTGTGAGACGGGCATCAGGGGGCTTGAGTATATAAATTATAAACGGCTCAAGCATCTTGAAATACGGATGAAGCTTTATTCCGGTGCACGGTGTGAGGTTTTTATAGAATATGACAGCCGAGGGAAATGGGAGAGTATCGGCTCTTTTGATGATACTGGTATGACAACATTCAGAATCAAAGAAAGGCTTGATAAATGCGATACATACCGACTTCGGCTTCGCGGTTACGGAAAGGTTGTTGTTTTCAGCATTGCAGAAACTTACGAGGACGGTGGAAATATTGGCTTTTAATGTGCGTGTTCCCCAGCTTACAGGGGACTATAAAAAAGACAAAATACTTATTGAAAATTATATGAAAGAAGTAAATCTCAAGGTAAGACTTCTTGAAGAACAGCTTCGAAAGGAGATACGGACGAATGGCAACTAAAAAGGTTTATGATGCCGAGGAAATAATGAAAATGGCGGTGGGGCTTATAGAGGCCGATATTGAAAACGCCGATTATGACGGAGACGGTAAAATTACCGCTTCGGATGCCAGAACAAATAACAGGATATCTTCGGGACTTGCCGTTGATACTCCTGTTGTGGGTAATACGGGGGCCACCGGAAGCACAGGAAATAGTAATATATATTCTGCAAGCAATGCTTATCAAAATCAGGCAGATGCCTATTATCAGAATATTCAGGAGCTGATAAGCGAGGCTTTGAATAAGAAGACAGATGATATATATGCTGTCAGCGATTCATATCAGAAGCAGGCAGATGCCTATTATCAGAATATTCAGGAACAGATAAGCGAGGCTTTGAATAAGAAGACAGATGATATATATGCTGTCAGCGATTCATATCAGAAGCAGGCAGATGACATATATCAGAAGCTTCAGGATATGCCCGATTTCAGCTATGACTTTAATGAGGATGCAGTTTTTAAGGCTTTACAGGAGCAGTATATGAAGGACGGCAAGCTTGCCGCCGAGAATGTGGCGGGACAGGCTGCTGCTCTTTCAGGCGGATACGGTAACTCTTACGGTACTGTTGCAGCAGGTCAGACTTATATGGGTGTTATTGATGATTTATATGACCTTGTGCCTGAGCTTCAAGAGGCAGCATACAGCAGATATCAGGATAAGAGAAATGCCGAGCTTCAGAACTGGGAAATCATGCAGAACAGAGCTGCTACTGAAAGAAGCAATGCCGAGAGTGAAAGAGACTATAACGACAGCAGAGACGATTATCTTCTGCAGCTTGCTCTTCAAAATTATGATATTTTGCAGAATAAGGCTGACAAAGCGAGAAGCAATGCCGAGAGTGAAAGAGACTATAACGACAGCAGAGAAGATTATCTTCTGCAGCTTGCGCTTCAAAATTATTATGTTTTGCAGGATAAAGCTGACAAAGCGAGAAGCAATGCCGAGAGTGAGAGAGACTATCAGGACAGCAGGGATGCATATTTGTGGGATTTGGCTCTTCAGAAGGCACAGCTCGGTGATTACAGCGGGCTTCAGGCACTGGGCGTTGATACTACAAACAGCGAATATGAACAGCTTCTTAATAAGGCACTTACGCTTGCAGATATGGGCGACTATTCGGGGCTTAAGGCTCTTGGGGTTGATGTAACGAATGCAGAGAAGCAGAATGAACTCGACTTTGCTCTTGCCGCCGCTGAATTCGGTGATTATTCCTTCCTTAAGGCATTGGGAATTGATACGAGTGCACTTGAAGGATCGTCTTCGTCTTCGTCTTCCTCTTCCTCTTCCTCTTCCTCTTCGTCTTCAAGTGGCAGCAAGGTGAGTAATCTTGACACAATAAGAGCAAATACAGTTGTACAAGAACAGGCTGCAAAATTATTAGGATTCGATAATACAGATTTTATAGACGAGGCAATAGATAAGTGGCAGTATACGGCATATGATGATGAAAATGCCACAGAAAAAGAAAAGCAGACGGCATTAGCATATTTGAATTTTTACGGAGGTAAGCTTTATTAATGGATATATTAGGAAAATCAAGGGAACTGCGTGATGAACAGGCGAAGCTGAGATATTACAGCAAGCATCCGGAAAAGATAAAAGCTATTGCTGAAGAAAAACTCAATGAAAATGAGGACACTGTCACCGCAAGAGATAAGCTTCGTGAAGCAATAGGAGTAAATGCATCTGCAAAATACACGGCACAGGGAATCATTCAAAAGCAAGAAGAAGATGCGAAACAAAAAGCTGTACTTGAACAGCAGAGACAATGGGCTTCCGAAAATGCTGACAGAGTAAAAAACGGATTAAGTCTTAATGTCAACAACGGGCGGATTTACACCTTTGATAAACTTACAACAGATGTATTGCAGAAGTCTATTGATTATGTTGACGGCGAGATATCAAAGCTTAAAGAAGAGGGTGGCTCATCGAATAAACTCTGGAATGTAGTTGCAAATATCGGCAATACCGGGAATGATGTCAGAGCCACTACGGCCGGTAAGAAGATAAGCGATTCTTCAGACAAAATAAGAGAGCTTGAAGCACAAAGGGCGGTTTATCAGCAGTATCTTGATGCAATACAGCAGGAATCGGATGTCGAAAAGATTAAGAGTGATATCAATGCTGAAAATAAATTCGGTGCTATTTTTAACATCGACAACGACCAAAAGCTTTATTTTCTTAATGCAGGCGAAGAAGGATATGACAGCAATTCATATTATGACAGATCTGTAAAAAGAGATCAGCTTATAGCAGAACTCAAGGCTATGGGATATGATGATGTTGACAGATACATTGAAAGCTATGCAAAATACCGAAGTGAGGAAACCATTGCACCGATTCTTGAATATATCGAAAAAGGAATTGTTAAGCATCCTGTTCTCGGAACGGCTACTACAACTGCCATAAATGCAGTTACTGCACCGATGCAGGGTATTGGACAGGCTTTTGACAGTATTACCGAGGCTATGGGTATTCACGGTTATTCCGCAGCTTCTCTTCCCGGTATGGTATCAGATTTAAGTAAGACAACCGTAAATAAGGTTATTGATGAAAATATTGACAACCAATATCTTAACAGCTTTGCAAAGGTTGCATACGGAGCTGCGACATCAATTGTTGAAAACGGTTTTGTAAACAAGACTTTTGATAAGCTCGGTGAGGCGGTTCTCGGTCTCGGAGCTGCAACTTCTACATATGCAGATGCAAAGGAAAGAGGGCTTTCTGACGGTCAGGCACTGGCAAACGGTATAGCGGCAGGCATATTTGAAACTCTTTTTGAACATATGTCACTTGAAAAGCTTCGTGTTTTTCAGGCTTCGCCCACAACTTCACTTAAGCCCTTTATAAAGAATGTGCTTAAACAATCACTTGCAGAAGGTAGTGAAGAATTATTTACCGATATTGCAAACGAAGCATATGATTATCTTATAAACGGCGGTCTTTCACAGTATGAGCAGGCTTTGAGGAGCGGTATGACTGCCGAAGAATATGCTACACAGTTTGGTTTACAGCTTGTTGAAACATTTGCAACGGGAGCTCTTGCGGGTGGCGGTATGATTGGTGTTGCTACTGCTCCCACGGCTGTAAGGGGTAGTATGATAAATGCACTTGAAGATGCGAAGCAGGGATATGATATATCTCGCATTAACAAGTTGACGGATGATGTACTTGCCGATGCGAAGGATAGCGGTTATGTTCTTCGTAAAAAGGCTGAAAATGCTGAAAAGAGAATCGCTGACGGAAAGGGCATAACTTACAGGAAACTCGGAGAAATCAACAGAAAGGTTATAAAAAAGCAAAGAGAGAATGATATTGATAAAATACTTTCCACAAAAGAATACAAGGAGCTTTCCGTAAAGGAAAGGAATGCTATTCGCTCATCCGTTCTCACACATCTTAATGGCCCGAAAATAGTATCTCCCGAACAGCAGGAAGTCTTGCAGACTGACAATGCAAAGAAAATACTTGAAGAAATGCAGTCTCTTGAATACAGCCATATGGAAGAAAGGGACAATAAAAGAATTGTAAAAATCAATTCCGAAATTGAAGAAGCGGAAAAGCAGTCTGAAAATCAGAAGAAAATATACGGTGAAATACGAACTGCAGTTTCTGAAGGTAATACCGAGCATCTTGTGAAAAATACATTTGAAGCTGTAAACAAGGAAGGACATACGGTTGAGGTTGGGGCTGTCAGAAGCATCACAGACGGTGAATTTGAAGTGGTGCAGGATGCTTCAACGGGTGCCACTGCGAAGCTTTCGGAACTTAATATTAAGGACGAACAGATTAAGGTTTTATATACCGAATTACAGAAGGCGTCACAGGATGATATTCCTCTGTCCGTTGAAGCTGTAAATGTGGCTCTCTCAATGTATAACGCTCATGACAACACAAGTGCAAGAGCGTATGCGTTGTGGGCTCACGATGCATATAAGGCGGCATCATATAAAATTAATGATGCAGTAATGACATTTTCCGAATTTGAAGAGCTTTATCGCAGTGCTGCTAAGGATGGAGAAGTTAGCTATAAAGGTGATATAACAAGAGAACAGCTTAAAAATATGTATGAAACAGGCGCAAAGAATCTTGAAGTAAAGCATGGTGTTACAAGAATAGGGCACAAAGGGCTTACAAAGCATCAGGCAGAGCAGGTATTTATCATTGATCGGCTTGCAAAGAAGTATAACAGAAAGGTTGTTCTTGTTGATAACAGGCTTACTGACGAAGACGGTAATGGTGTAAATGCATTATACAAGAGTGGCTCGGACACTATAGTCCTCAGTCTTATAAATGACAATAACTTACTGCTTGTTCATTTCGGTCATGAGATATTCCATCAGGCAAAAATGCGTTCAAGGAAGGAAGCACAGTTTTTACAGGATACTGTTATAAGAATATTGCAGTCTGACAGCAGGTACGATTTTGACGGTATCTTCAAGCAAATATCAAATGCTTATGAGGGGCTTACTGATGATGAGCTGCTTGAAGAGATAGCTGCACAGTATCTTGCGGTAGCATTTTCCAATGAGAAGAATATTAAAAAGATAGTAAACGAAGCGACAGCGACTGAAAAGGGCTACATTCAGAGGCTGTTTGATAACCTCAAGAAGTTTATAAATGATGTAAAACAGCTTATAACGCTGTACGGCAACAGTGATATGACTGTAAGAGCTGCTGTGTCAACTCCGGCAGAACAGCTTGAATATATGGCAGAACAGCTTGAAATACTTCTTGCTGAAGCGGCGAAAAAAGAAAAGCCCACCGTAAGTGACGGCGGGGTGAAGGCTTCGCTTAGTAAGACAGAGCTTTCAGATGTTCAATCAATTGCTGAAAGAAAAAGCGTAAATGAATTCTCGTCTTCTGATATTGAAAAAACAAAGGCACTTGCAGCAATCTTTTATAGGGATATAAAAGAAAAATCTCCATTCTTCCGTGCGTGGTTCGGAGATTGGAGAGAATATGATACAACACCTGTGACGATTGCAAGCAAAAAAGGGCACATTCAGAATAGGATTAAGAACAAAGACACAGGATGGATGATTCAAGTATCAAGTAAAGTTTTTAATGAAACAAAAACGCATAAAGCATCAGCTACAAGAGCAGCTTTGCCATATCTGCCTTATATTGATTCAATCGTAGAAAATGCTGTTATGCTTGATACATTTGCAATGGATGAATTAAACTCTGAAAACTCATTGCTTATGCATAGTTTATATGCTGTTGCTGATATTGGTAATGATTCCGAGCTGCTTAAATTGTATGTGGAAGAAATGAATAATCCCAATTCTTCTGATACAAGCAAGAGAGCATATAAGCTCCTTAATATAGAAAATGCATCCGTAGCAAGTGCAAGAGTTCAGACTTCTCCTAGCTCAGTCACAAATACTACGAATGCAATACATACTGTATCAGATTTATTTAAGGTTGTCAAGAGTAAAGACGGTAAATTCAAGCCGAATCCCGTAAATCCTGCATTTCTTAATGAAGACGGTACACCGAAGGTCTTTTATCACGGAACAAAAGCCGAGTGGACTGAATATGATCTTTCAAAAAATGTCAATCAGATGTGGGGTGAGGGAATTTATCTCACTCCCGATTATAACAGAGCGAAGCTGTATGGCGACAATGTAATGCCTTTATATGTAAGGGCACTTGTCGATAACAGGACTGCAAAGAAGACCGGACAGAAAAAAGATCATACTATTATGAAGAATGGCGATGTTCTTGTTTACTCTCCCGAGCAGATAAAGTCTGCGACAGATAATATCGGCACATTTAACAGAGCGAAAAATGATATCAGGTATTCTGTAAAACTCGATACAGACGGCAAAAAATTTGTTGATGTGGAGCCTGATTTGTTTGATGTGAGGGACGGTGAATCCCATGCAAAGACAATCGCAAGGATTATAAAAGAACGTTTTAATAATCTTATTTCCGTAAACGGTCAGCAGATACAGATTAACAAAACAACAAATGATGAATGGCGTCGGTCCAATGGTGCTGACGCATTAAGAAATCGTGATTCTCAAGGATATTTTGATAAAC